>JAQBOP010000206.1 GCA_028287975.1 Mucilaginibacter sp.
AAATTTATAGTGGGAGAAAAAACAAACGGATTACGTACGCCTAAGCAATTACGCATAGCCAATGCTGTTTTTTTCTTCCTGTCGGGATTTGGGTATTCATCATGGGCATCGCGGATCCCTACCATAAAACACCAGCTACATTTAGACGAGGCCCAGCTGGGTTTGGTCTTATTTGCTATGCCTATTGGTTTATTACTTACACTGCCTGTTACCGGGCATTTGTTAAGTAAATACAGCAGCAGGCGGGTTATGCTTTTTGGTAGCTTGTTTTACAGTATTGTATTGGCGTTTATAGGCTTAACTACCAGCGTATGGCAATTGATGCTGGTGCTGTTTTGTTTTGGTGTATCGCGCAACCTGTTTAACATCTCAACTAATGCGCAGGCTGTAGCAGTGCAGGCTTTGTACGACAGATCCATTATGGCCAATTTTCACGGGATCTGGAGCCTTGCCGGTTTTGCCGGTGCTGCAGGCGGCTATTTTATGGTATATTATAATATCGGCACAGGTTATCATTTATTAGGTGTAAGTGTGCTGCTTATTGTGTTTACGCTTTGGTTTATAAAAGATACGATCTATCAAAAACCCGTTCCGCAACCTGAAAAAAAGCTGTTTACGCTTCCGGATAAATCATTAATTGCTTTCTCACTTATTTGCTTTGCCAGTATGGCTTGCGAAAATACCATGTATGACTGGAGCGCCATTTACTTCGGAAAAGTAATACATGTGGACAGGGCCACTGCTACCGGCGGATTTGTGATCTATATGATAGCCATGACTACCGGGCGCTTCGTCGGCGATGCCAGCGTGAACAGGTTCGGCATAAAAAATATTTTACGCTTTAGCGGGGTATTTATTTTTTGCGGATTGCTGTTGTCTGTATTGTTTCCTTACGTGCCCACGGTTATTGCCGGTTTTATATTAGTGGGGCTTGGGGTGTCATGTATTGTGCCCATGATTTTCCAGATGGCAGGCAGATCAACCACCATGAGCAGCGGTACCGCGTTGGCCTCCATATCGTCAATTGGTTATCTGGGATTTTTGATCGTACCGCCGTTTATTGGTTTTATAGCGCAGGCGGCCGGTTTACGGTGGTCATTTGGGTTAATATCCCTGTTGGGCGCATTAGTTGTCGCCCTGGTTTACGCCATTAAGGACGATAACACATAAGCCTGCAAACAATTTTATACTAAAAGCGTTGCTTTATATACAAGTGACTCCGTATGAAAGTGGCCGAAAAACATTTTAAATTTATTAACAGCAAAACCGGGTATGTGATTTATCACTATACTTTAAAAGAGGATCTGGATGATGCTGAGACCAAAGCTATGCTTGAAAAAGTTAAAGCAGAAGCCGCTACAAAAAACAGCCTTTTTTTAGATACCATTTATTGGGAAGAAGAGAAAGCTTAAAATTAAGTCAAGAAAAATTCCCATTTTGGGAACATTGTGTTATATTTGCCACGACACAATGAGGGTAATTGCAAAAAGTACACTTAGAGATTTCTGGGAAAAACATGCCGACTGTGAGCAACAGCTTAAATCCTGGTACCAGGAGGCAAACCAGGCTAATTGGGCAAATGCCAACGCGATCAAAAGCGAATACCCAAGTGCCAGTATTTTGCAAAATAACAGGATTGTTTTTAATATAAAAGGCAATAATTATCGTTTAATTGTTAGGATAAATTATGCTTATCAGATGATATGGATCCGTTTTATAGGTACCCATGCAGAATATGATAAGATAGACGCAAATAAAATTTAGTTAAATGGATATTAAACCAATAAAATCAGCAGTTGATTATCAGGAAGCCTTAAACAGGTTAGACGTGATATTTGATGCACAATCCGGCACTAAAGAAGGCGACGAACTTGAAATATTAGGCGTCCTGATAGATAACTATGAAAACGCACAGGATGTAATTGCATTCCCTGACCCTATTGAGGCAATTAAATTCAGAATGGAGCAGCTTAATTATAATCAAAAGGATTTAGCCAACGTAATTGGTTTAAAAAGCAGGGTCAGCGAAATATTAAATAAGAAAAGAAAGTTAACAATTGATATGATCCGCAAGCTTCATGAAGGCTTGAGTATCCCTACTGATGTTCTTATACAGGAATATTAATTATTGCTCATCTATATTCATCGTCCCTAAATAACTAATATGGCTATTATTGAACCCGTTAAACAGGATCTTCAACATCCTGACCAAATAAAAAAATACTCTTTCCCGTTACGTTTATGGCATTGGTTAAATGCTATTGTGATAACCGGTTCATTACTTACAGTGCTTTTAAACTCAACGCTGTTAGACCGGAAAAACAATGCGCCATTTATTAAAGAAACCTTACAAAAGTCCGGCGCGGCCATTTCTGACGATCAGGCTAACTCGGTTGCTCATGACCTGAGCGATAAGGTTTGGGAAATACACACCTATTTTGGCTATACCTTGGTTGCGCTGCTGGTGTTTAGATTAATACTGGAATTTTTCCAGTTGTCTGATCAAAAATTGATCCGTGGAATCAAAAACGCCTATCAGCAATATTTCATCACCAAAAAACAACGCGAACTGGCCCGGCACGAACTGGTTGTTAAAACCATTTATGCCATATTTTATTTATTGCTGATGATCATGGCCGTTACAGGCTTGTTCCTGGCTTTCGAGGACTTTTTTGAGCCCTATAAATCCATTCGGCATTCGGTTAAAGAGGTGCACGGGTTTACCATGTACCTTATCCTGGGCTTTATTACTATTCACATCGTAGGCGTGCTTTTAGCCGAACGGAAAGATAGTAAAGGCATTATATCTGATATGATCAATGGAGGCTAGCCTCACCTAAATCCTCTCCAAAGGAGAGGACTTTTTGACAATGAAAGCTATAACTTTTTTATTTAAGTCCCTCTCCTTTGGAGAGGGGTTGGGGTGAGGCTTTGCTTATCAAATAAACTTTATCCAGTAATTTATCCCGTGTTGCGCTGTTTATAAATGCTGGCAATATGCGTTCCTGCGAGTAGTTTTGGAAAGACTGAACAACGTGGAAAGGGATATGATTAGCGATCAGGTAATTTAAAGAGTATTGCGTCATATAAAATACGGCGTTCTGCTTTGCTTCAAACTTGCCAAATTCTTCGGTAGGTAAATAATCTACAGGCTTATTACATTCAAATTGGAACACGTTACTTTCCATCCGCCCGATATAAACATGGTATTGATCATATTGTGGCTGGTTGATGTAATTGGCGGCGGTTATTTGTCCGTTATAGGAAGCTATTGTTGGATAAAGAACAGTTGCTAAATAAAAATTGGCAAACAACGCGGCAGCACAAACTATAAAAAATATTTTCCTGGCTTGTTCTTTAACCTGATTGTTTATTAATAAAATTAATAGGAAAAACACACCACAATCAACCGTAAAAAGGACATAGCTGGCAGGCTTTAAAAAGAAGTTAATGACAAGTACGAGTGCCATAAACAAAACAATATAAACCCACAGGCTGATCGACCTGAATTTGCTGCCAATATTCGATAACTGCTGATAACAATAAGGCGCGGTAATTACAGCAAATAGCGGGAACACAATATTGGCATAAAACGGCAATTGGAAACGTGATAAAGAGAATAACAACAGCAATAATAAGCCACCGCTTAAAGTATAATACTCGGGTAATAGGGTTTTGTTAAAGATCTCGCGGATACGTTTATATACCGCGTAGTAAAATAGCAGGCACCACGGTGCAAATGCCCACAGCAGAGTATGCACATAAAAAAACAGGTCGCCGCCGCCTTTGGTCCTGCTGATGGGGCCGCTGTTTACGAAACGTCCAAACTGGCTGTCCCACAAAAACCATTTAATACCTGATACATTATGCCTGCCAAAAACCAGCTTTTCGGGGTGCAGGTCAAACTGGATATATAGTGCATAAAACTCAGGCAGAGAAAATAAAATTGTGAGTAAATACAGCCCGATAAATTTAGGACTGAACAGGGTGGTAAACTTTCTTTTAAAAATAAGCTGACCCAATAAACCGCCATAAATGGCTACAATAACAAATATGCCTTTGGTCATGATAGCGCAGGCAGTAAACAGCGCCGCTAACAGCAAATCTTTTAGGGTAAACCGTTCTTTAAGATTTGTTATATGGTATATACCTGCTATGATCAATCCCATTAAATAAGGTTCGGCGCGTACATCGGTGTTCGACATGATGACGTATTGTGACGTCATCAGTATTAAAACTGCCGTAAAAGCTGTTTCCCGGCTATAATATTTGCGCGAAAATAAATAAGTGTACCGGGCACTCATCAAAAAGAAAAGCAGGGCAGGCAACCTGTAAGCCCATACACTTATCCCGAATGCCTTAAAACTCAGCATCGCCATCCAAAATGGAAAATGCGGTTTATCCAGCCAATCGCGGTTGTAGGTAAATAGCTGTAAAATATCCTTTTTGTAGATGAGGTTTTTAGTTATGGATGCGTACAAGCCGGGATCGTCTGTAAAGAATTTTACGTTTATGCCGACTATATTAACAGCAAGCGCCAAAACAAACAATAGCAAATAAATGAATTTGTCTTTATCCTTCATCAATCAAATAAAGTGTAATAATAAGTTTTTTGGCTGTGTGATGCTATAAACGTGCATAAAAAAACCCTTGCCTATTTTGGGCAAGGGCCAACTCACAACAATTGTTTCACCTCGGGCTATGAACCCCTCAGCTATTCCTAATTGCAATATGAATCAGTTGTTATAACGTCATATGTATAAACTTAGTTTTAAGTTGAACGGTAAAAAATGATTTTTTATTGCAGTTGCAGCAATCAAATTTCGCGTTATCTTTATACTGTAAATCAATATTAACTATATTATGAAAAAAGCATTTAAATTAAAAGCAGTTGCTGTATTTGCGGTTGCATTTTTAATCTCGGCCGTTGCCTGTGCACAAATGAAAGGCAAGACGATAGCCAGCCCGCGCGATAGCGTATCAGGTAAAGTACATGGTGCTGAAATCAGCATCAATTACGGATCGCCATCTGTAAAAGGCAGAAAGATCTATGGCGGATTAGTACCTTATGATCAAATCTGGAGAGCAGGTGCCAACGAAGCTACTTTTTTTACTACCAGTAAAGACATTATGATCGAAGGTAAAAAACTACCTAAAGGCAGATATTCTTTCTTTGCTACGCCTGGAGAAAAAGAATGGAAAATTATTTTTAACTCGGCTTCTGACCCGCATATGTGGGGTATAAACCAAAAAGGCGCTAATGACGATCCGTCAAAAGATGTTTTGGTTGCCAGTGCTAAACCTAAGACCGTTGCTAAAACAGAACGTTTAAAATATGTAATTACCGCAACCGGTTTTTCATTAATATGGGATACTGTGGAAGTGCCTGTAACTATAAAATAATCAGTTTGCGAATTGTGTCATCAAAATAGCGATGGGTTTTTAGGCCCATCGCTATTTTTTTATCAACTAAATTTATATTTTGCCTTATAAATGCCGGCCCGCTTTAATAAAATACAAAAACAACTAACTACTATACTTGCGCTGGCCATAGCGCTGTTTCTGCTGTCGGTATTTGAAGACCATCCGGCGGCGGTCGAAAAATATTATTCGCAGGGCCTATATGTTTTTATTTGCCGGGCATTTCATCCCATCCTTAATATCATCCCGTTTAGCCTTGGCGATGTTATTTATATCGGCGTTGTAATTTATCTTATCTATTTATCCGTAAAGCTGGTAACGCTGCTTTTTAAAAAACAATTTAAACGCGCCGGAAGCCTGACGTTGGGTGTAGTAATTGGTACGCAGGTTGGTGTTTTGATCTTCTATCTTTTTTGGGGATTAAATTATTTCAGGCCATCGGCTGCAGAGCGGCTTAATTTGCGCGATACCAGCTATACCACTGCCGAATTGCAGAATGTAACCTGTATGATCATTGATAGCGCCAACGCTGCCAGGTTACGCATTACCCATGCTGATACGCTAAAAAACAATGATGCCATTTATCAAACAGCAGTAGATGCTATTAATAAAATTTCAACAGATTCAACCAGTTTTCGTGCGTATCGTCCCCACATAAAATCATCATTGCTTACACCATTGATGAATTATTTAGGAACTTCCGGTTACTACAATCCATTCACGTCCGAGGCACAAATGAACTACCAGATGCCGGTTTTTGAGCGGCCATTTGTGGCCTGTCATGAAATGTCGCACCAAATAGGGTATGGGCCAGAGGATGAAGCTAATTTTGCAGGTTTTTTAGTAGGTATAAATTCAAACGACAGGTTGTTACGTTACTCTGCCTACCAGGTAGCTTTAGACGAATGTATGCACGCGCTTAGGCGGCGGGACACGGTTGCCAATAACGAACTGAAAACGCATATATCTAAAGAAGTACGTGCCGACCTGAAAGCACAGCGTGCTTATTGGCAAGCGTTTAGGGGTAAGATCGGGATAATAAGCAGTATTTTTTATGACGATTATTTAAAAGCTAATAATCAGCCGCATGGCATGGATACTTATAACGAGATGGTTTTGTTGCTGATGGCCTGGTACAACAGGCCATAATACTAATAAAGGTTTAGGATAGTGTTGGCGGTTTTTGGCCTAAACGAGCCGCAAACCGCTGTTTCGTTTAAATCGATCTGCCTAAAAAACTAATGAATAGTGATTGTTGATGTGCTTCTCCAACTGATTCATCAAAGTCTTTTTAAGGCGACCTTTGTAACAAACAATTTTCTTTTGCGGCGTATAGTTAACCTCGCCTAAAACTTCGCCGTGTTTAATTACTCTAAAATTACCGCTTGTGCCTGGTAAAACGGTTAAATTTTGTTCCTCATTAGCGTCATTTACTAAAATGTGAAACTGGCGTTGTGGCAAAAATGCTGATTGCTTTGACATGACGATCCCGATTTTAGATTTATACTAATATACTAAATATATAAGTAGATGATATATATAATTTATAACAAAATAATTGGCGTAATAGTATAAAACAGTGTAAATTCTGCCTTAAAAGTGATTACTCTAATGTATCAGCCTGATGTGAATACATGGCTAATAAAATATTAAGTTTAACTACAGGTATTGTGTTAATATTTGCTGCAGTTGGGCGGCCTGCATAACGCCGCTTTGTCGCCACTTTGTTTCCCCTTTTTTAAAGATCATTAAGGTGGGTACGCTTTGTACTTTGTACGCGTTTGCGGCTGCAGGGTTTTTGTCGATATCTATTTTTATAATAGTTACCTTATCGCCCATATTACTTTTTAATTGCTGTAAAATAGGGGGCATCATTTGGCACGGGCCGCACCACTCGGCCGAAAAATCAACCAATACGGGTTTCTCTGATGCGATGATCTCCTGGAAATTTGCCATGATACTAATACAGTTTGTACTTATACAACCATCAAAAACAAAATGTGTTTATTAAAAATTAACAAAATAATTTTTTCGCGGCCGATCAATACTCGTCTTTCTGGCCCTTCTTTTTAAGAACATAAAATCCTTTTTTACATTTTGCACAAAAAAACTTGCGCAACGGTAAAAAGAAAAGTACGTTTCTTAAGAACCAACCTCTGTGTAGTTGATAATGATGCGGACTGCCACACTTTGGACAATAGTGGAACGTAGGGCTAGGGAGCGGCTTAAATTCTTTCAATTCTCATTAAATAAGTTCAATTGGTATAGCAATATACGTGAAATTAAAATAGGGGGATTGCAAAAATACAATAAAATTAAATATTTAATAATTAATTTTATTGCGTAAGACTTTTGATCTTGTTTAACAAATCATTCATTTCAAAAGGTTTAGCCAAAAAATCATCCGCTCCGGCAGCTAAAGCCGACTCTTTGATATCGAGGCTGGCTGATACCATGATGATGGGTATGTGTTTTGTGCTTTCAAACTGCTTTAACTTTTTACAGATCTCCCTGCCGTCTTCGCCGGACATCCGTATATCGAGTAATAACAGATCGGGAAGCTCATTTTCCATATCTAATACGGTCGATCCATCAACGGTAGATATGACCTTGTAACCCTCAAATTCAAGCAGCATTCCTATCGCATCAACAATACCAGGGTCATCATCGGCAATCATGATTTTCTTGTAGTTCTGCGTCATTATATATGGATGTAGATGTGTAAAGTAGATCTATAAAAAACAGGCCTGTTTTTATAAAACAGGTTTATTTTTTATTGGCAGGCAAAGGGAAGCAAAAATCGGACCTTTTTCTTTCAACACTATTCATTCTGCTTATTCTAATAGGTTGTATGGAAACTCATACAGAACTATAATTTTTTTGATACAAAATTATTTATTTCAAACAATTTAAATATTGCCGGTATTATAATACCTGATTTTAATATCAGCATGCTTTAGCCGAAAGGCAGTTATAAAAATAATATTTGAAGATGAGCACAGCCAAGAAAAACAAATCTACATTACATTACCAGACATTACCCAAAACAGAAACCGGTATTATCGGCCTGGATGAAATAACAGGCGGAGGGTTGCCAAAGGGCCGGCCTTCATTAATTTGCGGCGAGGCAGGTTGCGGCAAGACATTAATGTCTTTAGAGTTTTTGGTACGGGGCGCTATACAGTTTAATGAGCCGGGTGTTTTTATGGCATTCGAGGAAAAAGCATCAGAGCTGACCATGAACGTGGCTTCAATGGGCTTTGACCTGGATAAGCTGCAAGCCGAGAAAAAAGTTAAACTTGATTACGTTCATATAGAAAGAAGCGAAATAGAAGAGACCGGTGAGTATAATCTTGAGGGATTATTTATCCGCCTTAGCCACGCTATTGACAGCATTAAAGCCAAACGGGTTGTGTTAGATACGCTGGAGAACCTGTTTTCGGGCCTTAGCAATCAAACTATTTTGCGCGCCGAATTGCGCCGCATGTTCCAGTGGCTAAAAGATAAGGGCGTTACAGCTATCATTACCGGCGAAAAGGGAGATGGTGATTCGCTTACCCGCCAGGGGTTGGAAGAGTATGTGTCCGACTGTGTTATCCTGTTAGATCACCGTGTTATCAACCAGATCTCAACCCGCAGGTTAAGGATCATTAAATACCGGGGTTCTGTACATGGTACAAATGAGTATCCTTTTTTAATTGATGAAGAAGGGATCTCCGTATTGCCGATAACATCATTGGGTTTAGAAAAAGAAGTATCATCAGAAAGAATATCATCAGGCATACCGGCAATGGATGCTATGCTGGGCGGTAAAGGGTTTTTTAGAGGCAGCAGCGTATTGGTATCGGGCACTGCAGGTACAGGTAAAACCAGTATTGCAGCTTATTTTGCCAACGAAACCTGTAAACGAAAAGAAAAATGCATCTATTTTGCTTTTGAGGAATCACCGAAACAGATCATCCGCAATATGCATTCGATCGATGTCGATCTGCAAAAGCATATCGATAAGGGATTGCTGCAGTTTCACGCGTCGCGACCGACATTGCATGGGTTGGAGATGCACCTGGTAGCTATGTACAAGATCATCAAGAAATTTAAACCACGCGCGGTTATACTTGACCCTATTACCAATTTAATTACGGTAGGCTCTGTAAGCGAAGTTAAAGCCATGTTGATACGGCTGATAGATTTTTTACAGGAGGAGCAGATAAGCGTAATGTTTACTGCATTAACGCTAAATAATATCGTAAATGAGCAAACAGACGAAGGTGTATCATCGTTAGTGGATGCATGGATACTGGTAAGGGATATTGAGTTTAACGGCGAGCGTAACCGTGGTATGTATATTATGAAATCGCGCGGTATGAAGCATTCTAACCAGGTACGCGAGTTTATTATTACAGACAAAGGTCTTGACCTTGTTGAGGTTTATTTGGGCCCTGATGGTGTACTTACCGGCTCGGCCCGCGAGGCACAAAAGCTACATGAGCAAACCGGCGATGTGCTGCGCGATTTTGCGGTAAGCAGTAAGGACCGCGAACTGATCCGCAAGAGAAAAGTGCTGGAAGCTAAAATATCTAACCTGCAAACGGAGTTTGAGTCGGCCGAAGAGGAGCTGAACAAAATATACCAACAGGAAGAATTAATTAAGCAGGTAACCCGGACTACAAGGGAAGAAATTACCAACAGGAGGAGGGGTGAACAGCTTATTAAAAAAGGAGGGAAAAATGAGTAAGCAGGAAAAAATAGTAGCCTACGAGTTAAGATTGTATATTGCAGGTAAAACAGCAAAGTCTGTTACCGCGCTTGCCAACCTTAAAAAATATTGCGAAGAACATTTAAAGGGACAATATAAAATAGAAGTGATAGATTTACTGGTGCAGCCGCAACTTGCAGAGGGCGACCAGATATTTGCTATCCCTACGTTAGTGCGTAAAGTACCTGAGCCGATAAGAAAAATAATTGGAGATCTTTCAAACGAAGAAAAAGTACTGGTAGGACTAAACATCAGGCCTGCATAAGCAACCTACAAATGACAGAGCAACCACAAGTGCCCAAATACAAAAAGGATGAAACCTACCAATTACGTTTGTTTATAACCGGTGCTTCGCCAAACTCTACCCGTGCTATCTCTAATTTAAAAGAGATCTGCGAAAAGTTTTTGAAGGGTAATTACGAGCTGGAAATAATTGACGTTCATCAACAGCCTTTAATTGCGCAGGCAGAGCAAATTGTTGCCTTGCCGCTGTTAATTAAAAAAGGACCGGGTGCCGAACGCCGTTTAATAGGCGATATGTCAGACCGTGAAAAAGTATTAAGGGGGTTGGGCCTAAGCTGATTTTATAATGGAACGCGAAAAACTTACATACAACGAGTTGCTTAGCGAAGCCAATGAACTTCGCTTTAAGCTTGAAGAGGCTAATGACACTATTGAAGCCATCCGAACCGGGCAGGTTGATGCTTTAATTGTTCATGGCGAAGGCGGCCACCAGCTTTATACTTTAAAAACTGCCGACCAAACCTACCGCATGTTCATCGAAAAAATGAACGAGGGCGCGGTTACTATAAATCATGACGGTTTAATTCTTTACAGTAATTCGCGCTTTGCCGAAATGGTAAATATGCCATTGCAGAAAGTAATAGGATTATCATTTGATAGCTTTATCCGTGAGGAATCGCGCCAAAGGTTTAACGCTACAATAGAAAGTGCCTGGGATAGGGAGTGCAAGGAAGAGATAGAACTGATAAGCAGAAACCGCGAACCGGTATGCTGCCTTTTGTCATGCAATACACTTGAACTGGACGAGGGCCTGGCACTCAGCCTGATACTTACTGACCTTACCATACAAAAAGACACCGAAAAGCAACTTAAGGTACGAAACGGGCAACTGGCCATGGCACAAAGCGCCACAGAAAAGTTAAATGATGAACTTGAAGATACAGTCCGCGACAGAACAGTTGATCTGCTCATCAGCCGCGAACACTTTAAACTGCTGGCCAATAATATCCCGCAAATGACGTGGACCCACCTGCCCGATGGTACGGTTAATTTTTATAACCAGCGCTGGCGCGATTATACGGGGCTTACTTTAGAAGAAGAAAGGTATAACAAGCAACAGATCATACACCCGGAAGATTATCCGTTAACGATGGAGAAATACACAGCGTCGTTGAAATCGGGCGGTGTATTTGAGGTAGAGAACAGGTATTTACGAGCCGATGGCACTTACCGCTGGCATCTGAACCGTGCTATACCGTTGCGTGATGAAACCGGCAAGATACTGTTTTGGGTAGGCACCGCGACTGACATTGAAGAGCAGAAACAGCAAATGGAAAAAAAGGACGAATTTATAGGCATTGCCAGCCATGAGCTAAAAACGCCTTTAACCAGTTTAAAGGGATATTTGCAGTTGATCAGCCATAAAAAAAATGATCTGCCCGATGGTGTTCAGCAATATATTGATAAGGCCATCATTTCATTAAACAAACTGCAGCGACTGGTAAATGACTTGCTTGATGTAAGTAAGATCCAGGCGGGCAGGTTAGAGTACGGTTTGCAACCGGTTAATTTAACTGAATTGGTAATTGAATGGACAGAAAATGCCAGGCATATATATCCGTCATATAACTTTGAATGTAAAGTAGCCGATGGGCTTTTAATTAATGGTAATGATGAGCGCCTTGAACAGGTATTAATGAACCTGATCAGCAATGCCGTAAAATATTCGCCCACAAATAATCATGTGGTAATTACAGCCGAAAAACATAATAACGATGCGCGTGTTGCGGTAACCGATCATGGCATTGGTTTGTCGCCCGCACAAAAGGAGCGGATCTTTGAGCGCTTTTATCGTGTCGAGGATAAAAAATTTATGTCGAGCGGATTAGGCATGGGCCTGTATATCTCCAAAGAGATCATTGATAATCACCGCGGCGAAATTGGCGTATACAGCGAATTTGGCAAAGGGTCGACCTTTTATTTTGACTTGCCGTTAGCAGGTTAAATAAATTTTAGGAATAAATAAAAAAGGCGATCCATCAGGACCGCCTTTTCTGTATGTCAGGCAATTACTTATTGGCCTTGCTGTTGTTTATTAAAGAGAGGGGCAAACTTGGTACTGTAATCTTTTATCTCTGCTTCAAGTTTACTATACAGTGCCGTTTGATGATTGGTCTTGGCATCATCAGACAGCGAGTAAATTAATTGAATGCCGCTCTGTACATCATGCGGGCTAAACATACCAGAGTTGTTTTGCAGCTGGGTATAACAATAATCTAACTGGTCTGTAACGAAATTGTTAATGCTGTTTGTGTATTTAGTTGCCAGGTTAATATCATGCAATTTATAAGCCGCGTGTGCCATGAAAAATTTACTGCCGGTAATACGCATATCAACAGACAGATCAGGCAATACTTCCTCATATTTATGTAGCACATTTAATGCAAGGTCATTATGTCCCTCGTCCATCAGGGTTTGTATCAGGTCAAGAAAAGTGGTTATCATAACCGGGTAGAACATGGTAGTTGATTCATGATCCAGGAATTTAGCTGTTTTGATCTGGCCAAATTTAAACTTGTTCATCAGGTTGTTATACATCACCATGCTGTTAACCTTTTCTGACTGATCCTTTGCAGCAGTATCAACTTTTAACGGCAGCAAATGATAAACAAATCCTTCTTTGTATAAATAAGGTTGTAAGCCTATCAGGTTTTCATTACCAACGGTTATTGCAAAGCATATCGGCCTTTTCCAGTTGTTATGCGCCAATATATCCAACATAGCCAGGTTATCCTTCATGATATAGTTTGAAGTGAATTTCCACTTCATGGTATCGGCTATCAAGCTTGTTTTGCTTGCAGGTACCACGTTGTTTTTGATCACATCGTCGTGATTAACAGTGATCTTAAAGTTTTTAGTAGGCAAATAGTTAGAGGTTTCACCGTTTGGATAGGTGGTCATGGTACGCGGATCGTCTGATGATATGAAATCAAACACATCCTTTACCTCAACAGATCCGGGGATTTTTGAGTCCCTAAAATATAATACATCACGTACACCGTCCTTATACTTATCAAAAGGCATGGTTATCGGCAATGCATCAGCATCGTTCATTTTACGCTGCATCTGGCGTATATACCAATCGCCTGTAAATAAGCTCAGGTTTACTATCCTTACGTCAGGCCGAATGTTTTCAACTTCCTGGTCATACCATACGCAATAGGTATCATTATCGCCATAGGTAAATAAAATAGCATTTGGCGGGCACGACATCAGGTAGTTATAGGCCATATCATGCGCCATCATTTTGGTAGAACGGTCATGCGCCTTCCATTCTTCGGCAGCCAATACTGTTGGTACAGTTAGTAAACAGATTAATGTCGCGGTGTATGCCGCTGTTTTGGCGTTTATTATCTTTCTTAATATTTCGGCAAGTGCAATTACACCCAAGCCTATCCATATCGCAAAGGCATAGAACGAGCCTACGTATGAGTAATCTCTTTCGCGGGGTTGTACAGATGGCTGGTTAACATATACCACAATAGCCAAACCGGTAAAGAACCAAAGTAAAGCTACGATCAAAGCATCGCGCTTTTTTTGCTGGAAATGGTACCATACGCCCAGTAAGCCCAATATCAATGGTAAAGCAAATAATGGAGTATAGGTGCGGTCGTTAAGTAACGTTTTAGGCAGGTGTTTGGTGCCGTCAATAATACCGGTGGTCCAGTCGCCGTCAGCATAGCCTTTAAAGCCGCCTGTTTGCTGCTGACCATCCATATCATTTACGCGGCCCGCAAAGTTCCACAAAAAGTACCTTACATACATCTGGTAGCCTTGCCAGCTTAAAAAGAATTTAATGTTATCTGCAAAGTTAGGAGCATCACTATCGCCCATTTGCAGCCATTGACGGTAAAACTGTGGGTCCTGACCTTCGGTACTATACATACGCGGGAAGAGTGTGGTATGGTCATACACATAGTTTTGTTTTTTGCCCGAAACCTCATATTTAGAAGTACCCTTACGATATAAGGTAGCGCCGTCTGTTTGATCTATAACCTTGGCATCAAAATATGGGCCCGATAGCAATGGTGTTTCGCCATATTGGATCCGGTTTAAATAACCGTTTAAAGTAAATGCATTATCAGGGTGCGAGTTATCAAGGTTGGTATTAGCAGTTGCACGGATAGGAATATATACGAATGAGCTGTAACCAAAGTAGATAAACGCTACGCATAAAAATGCCAGGTTTAATATTGGTTTGCTGCTTTTGATACTGTATACAATGCCACCAACCAAAAAGCCGATCAGCAATAGGAAGAAGAATATTGAGCCCGAGCCAAAGCCCATTCCCAATGTATTTACAAAGAACAAGTCGAAATAAGCAGATAGCTGTATGGTCCATTGGCGGATCCCGAATTGTACGAATACCAATATGATCAAGCTCACCAAAAATGCCAGTAAAGCGCTTTTAACCGTAATAGTTTTAGCCCTGCGGAAGTAATAAACCAGCGATATCGCCGGAATAGTTAACAGGTTAAGCAAGTGGATACCTATTGATAAACCAATTACGTAAGCTATAAATATTAACCATTTGTCGGCTCCGGGTTCATCGGCATGGGCATCCCATTTCAGAATTGCCCAGAATACAATAGAGGTACATAAAGCAGACAAGGCGAATACGATAGTTTCGACTGCCGAAAACCAGAAAGTGTCTGTATATGTAAATGCCAAAGCGCCAACTAAGCCGGCACCCATGATCAATATAGTACGTGTTTTATCATTTTCATCTTCGGTTGCCGGAACCAATTTTTTAGCTAAAGCGGTAATGGTCCAAAATAAAAACATAATGGTTGCACCACTTGCCAATGCCGACCCCATATTGGTGAAATAAGGTACTTTGGCGTTGTTGCCGAATGAAAGCAACGAGAAGAATTTACCCAGCATAGCAAACAATGGATAACCCGGTTGGTGTGCTACCTGTAACCTGAAAGCGCACGAAATAAACTCGCCGCAATCCCAAAAACTTACGGATGGCTCTAAAGTTAAAATATAGGTAGCAGACGCTATAACAAAGCAAAGCCAGCCTAACAGGTTATTGATCTTTTTGTATTGCATGGGTATAAGTAAAATTTATTCAATTAGTAAATATCAATATTTTATAAATGATTTTTAAAATACTGACAACGCGTTAACATCTTTTAACATAAAATGATCATCAAAGTATCATTTGTCGCAAAGATGATAAAATTACTTTAAGGTTTATAACCTATTACAAACGGTTTGTTAAAACTTTAGGTGGGCCGGTAAAAAAGAAACGGATATCTCAATTAGAAATATCCGTTTCACGAAACAGCGAGTGAGTTGTTTGTTATATTTTGATGATCCTGGTTTCTTTTTTTGGCGCTTCGTGTTTTTGCGGGGCCAGCAATGGCAGTAGTTTTATAATGCTGATCAATGTTCCGCCTATTAACGCCATCGCCTTAAAACCGAAATGTACAAAGGGTTTCATTACTTCCCAGTTGCGTCGCCAGATGTCTGCACGGTTTTGATCGGCGTTATATTTTATGGGGTTATTTGCCATGGTAGTTGTTTTATTTAGATAAGGATTGGCGAAGGAATTTGTTTCAGCCCCCTTCTAAATCTCCCCCGGTAGGGGAGACTTTTAATACACTATTAAGTCCTCCCTACCGGGGAGGATTTAGGTGGGGCTTTTTTCAACGTAATCACCGTTATCTCCGGCCATATGCCTAACCTGCCCGAGAAAGCCAGGAAACCAAAGCCCCGGTTTACGTACAGGTAGCGGTCTTGCTCATTAATAAGTCCTGCCCAGTCAAGATAGCGATATTGTACGGGGCTCCACCTAAAACCGGCTGTTTCAACGCCAAATTGCGCGCCATGTGTATGGCCCGAAAGTGTTAAATGGATATTCGCCGGGTTGTAACGCACCTGCTCTTCCCAATGTGTAGGGTCATGCGATAACAGTATTTTAAAAGCTTTGGGATCAACCCCTTTAAGCGCTTTGTCCAGGTTGCCTACTTTAATAAAGCCGCGGCCCCAGTTTTGTACGCCTATTAGCGAGATCTTTTGCCCGTTCTTTTCCAGTTCCAGGTTCTCATCCAGCAGCAGGCGGTATCCCAGATCTTTATGGTGCTGTTTTAGTTTATCCAGGTTAACAGCCTTTTCTGCCTCGCTGTCCCATTGAATGTAATCGCCATAATCGTGATTGCCTAAAATGGAGAACTGCCCATACGGCGCCCGCAACTTGCTGAAATTAGGGATAAACTTTTCTATTTCCCAGGCGGCATTATTTACCAGGTCGCCGGTAAAAACAAATAGGTCGCTTTTTTGTGCCTGTGCCAGGTCAATACCGCGCTGCATGGCATCCACATTATCAAAACTTCCCGAATGAATATCTGATAACTGCGTAATGGTAAAACCATCAAACGCATCAGGCAGATCGGTATAATATAACGTTTGGCGGTGTACCTTGTAATCATACTTACCCCTGAACATCGCGTAGAAAAACCCGAAGAAAGGAAAAGCGGCTATCAATACCGCCAGCTCACTAATAAACTTGCGTCTGGATGGAAAATAACCCTGGCTAACCGTATCCTTGTGTTTATTTATGGCGTTAACTATCCCGACTGCTCCGCGACCTAAATCGCCCAATAGCAGTACCAATACAAAAAACAGTTTGGTGATAAAAAAGGTGAGAAATAAGCTCAGCATCCACTCGTGGAAAGGCGTCATGCCCTTTGCCGTACTGAAGCTGCCAAATCCTAACAAAAAAACGGCTGTAACACCAATCGAAATAACCAGGTATCCATATATAACGGCCCACCGTGCGCGTTGCGATTGCCAGTCGTTAGTAAGTGTTTTAAGGCCTGAAAAAACATACAAGTCAAACAATAACGTTATTCCTGCAATCACCAGGAAAATAGTCAGGAAGCCGCCTCTGTGCATTTATGATAAATTAAGATTGCAATTTATGAAAGGAAAGATAATTAGTAAGTAAAAATTTAGCTATGGTAGCTAAAACAAAACCCCGTTAAAATTAACAGGGTTTTGATATGATTAATGATTGTCATAATGGTGATCGTGGTCATCGTGATGGTCGTCATGGCCATGCGGATCATGCCAGTTTGGATCATTTCTGTGAGACCGGCGTTCGCGGTACTCAACTGAACAACTTGAAAGGGCTACCGAGGTAAATATTAACAAGGCAACCATTTTTACAATATACTTTTTCATGGTATCTGAGATTTAATAAACTATATATTATAAAGACCGTGCCAAATAGAAATATTAGGATTTTTTTTGAAGCTGGCTTAAGCCGATAAATGCCATCCCAAGAACTAAAAATGTAAGCAGTAAAAAGAAAAAGTTAACAGCTATTTGCCCGTAGGTAAGTTTGGTGCCGTCAATAAAACTGTATGGATAATAGCCTGTGATAGCGCCGCGGGCAATAATGTAGATGAAATAGATAAGCGGGTAAATAAGCCAGTTAAACGCTTTGCTCCACGCTAATTTGCCTTTGTCGACAAATCTCAGCCAGAAGAAAACAAACAAGGGCGGGCTTAGGGTGTGCAGGATCTCGTCGCAGAATTTAAACAACCCATGTTGCGTATGTTCCCTGCGCAGTACAATTTGGTATACCAGGCATACAATTGTTATGTATAATGACAACGCTGTTAATACCGACGGGCTGGAAAAAAATCTGCCCCAACTTGATAAAGGCTTTAACAACAGTAGAGTAAGCGCCACTGCTATCAGTAGGTTGTTTTGGATGGTAAAATAGCTTAATAGTTGTACAATGGCCCCGCCAAAGGTGCGGCCCTGCGATAGGTATTTTTCTGTAGAGATATAGAATTGAATAACCAGGCCGACCCAGATCATGATTGCCAGCACGGCCATGTAAATAATTTTGGTGTTATTTTTCATGTTGTTTTCTTTGGTGATCTTTTTGAAGGCTTATCCATTACCGCCTGCCAGCCCTGTGTAATTGCATCTTGCAGCATATCCTCGCGCATTTCATTTAACTCAAAAAGCGTGCAGCCCTGCAATCCCCATTTGTTGGGTACGGGGTAGATTACGGCCGGATCAAAAGCACAAAATACAGACTGATCTATAAGTGATAGCTTTACCATCATCCGTTGGTTCGTTACCCAAAGGGTTGCAAATGTACGACCGTTAGCTCTGAAAGCCGGCCGGCCTACATGATCATACTCTTCTGTCCCCGGCAGGGATAATGCAAATTGTCTGGCGGTTTCTATAGTTACCATATAATTGATTATTAGCTAAATTATTAAATTCTATGATTAAAAATTGCAGGTGCGTTAAATACTTCTGATATTGTTTAAATCTGCATAATACCAATATGATGCCCGATAATCAAGACGGAAATATAACGCTAACGTATACCGATGCCGGTGTGGCTACCATCAGCTTTTATCACCCTGCGCAAAACTCATTGCCTGCTGCACTGCTGGATGCTTTGACGGCAAAGATCGACCAGGCAGGCCAAAATGAGCAAACCCAGGTTATTGTTTTAAAAAGTGAAGGCGACCGTACCTTTTGTGCCGGCGCCAGTTTTGATGAGTTGCTGCAGATCAAAGATAAAGAGGCGGGCGCGGTATTTTTCTCGGGATTTGCACGGGTGATCAATGCCTGCCGTAAATCGCCAAAAATTATTATTGCCAGGGTGCAGGGTAAAGCTGTGGGTGGGGGAGTAGGGCTTGCCGCCGCCGCCGATTATTGCCTGGCCACCGAAGCGGCATCTGTTAAATTAAGCGAGCTGGCTATTGGTATCGGTCCGTTTGTGATTTCACCTGCGGTGATACGCAAGATCGGGTTAACGGCATTTTCGCAATTGACTATTCGTGCAACTGATTTCCAAACCGCGCAATGGGCAAAAGAAAAGGGATTGTATAACGAAGTATATGCTAGCGCTAATGAAATGGACGAGGCGCTGGATGCGTTATCGCAAAAGCTGGCATCTTACCATCCGGACGCTCTAACCGGGCTAAAGCAAATATTGTGGGAGGGTACAGATAATTGGGACGAACTTTTAGAGGAGCGGGCCGCGCTGAGCGGCGAGCTGGTACTATCAGAATTTACCCAACAGGCCTTGCAGGATTTTTTGAATAAAAAATAACATAAACAAAAAGCCCCGCCAATCGCGGGGCTTTTTGTTTAGTAATGCCTGTAGTAACGTGCATGACGGTAGTAAGCATGATGATAATGTGGCCTGTCATAGTATCCGCGGCGATAATAAACCGGGCGATAAACCGGCCCAACGAATACATGACGGTAAACCGGGCGCTCTACATAAGTTTCGCGGTAAACGGGTTCGTCTACCACATAAACTGGGCAGGGTGGAGGCGTACCAATGCTGAAGCCGATCCGTACCTGTGCGCTTGCAGCCTGAAAGCCGCAGGCTAATATGAGTGTTGCTATTGCTAATTTTAAAGTTTTCATAATCATAATATTTAATAATAACCTGTTTCGTTATTGCTGATAATAAGACAATAGCCATGCCACAGGGTTTAAATATTTTATGGATTATGATGTAATTAGCTGATTATTAGTTTAAAAAAGTGGTACTGGTTGCCTACTGTTATATGATATGTAAATTGAAAAATGTACTAATGCAAATACATAAAATATTGATATAAAATAATATCTAACAAAAAAGCCCCGCATTGCGGGGCTTTTTTGTTAGTAATGTCGTCTTACTATAACCTCTCTATGGTGTCTGTAGTAAGGATGCCTGTGATATGGGCGGTGTCTCACGATCACCTCACGATGAACCGGGTGTCTTACAACTACCACTTCTCTGCGTGGCGGCGGTGTACCTACGTGTACACCTACTCTTACTTGTGCTTGTGCTGCCTGGAATGTAAAGGCTAACATTAATGCTGCTATTGTCAGTTTTAAAGCTTTCATGATAATTAAATACAAACAGTTTTATTGTTGCTGTTCATGTAATTAAGACAATAGCTATGCCAACAGGTTTAATCATGTGTTGGATTGTTGGGTATAAGCACAACAAATGACTCATAACCATAAGCAATATAGGTAGTTGTCATTTGTAACGAATATGATAGACTTACAGGACATTATGCCCCATAAATCTGTCTAAACCGAAAAACGTATTGTTAATGCGTCATTATCGCTATCACAGGATAGTGGTCTGACGGTAACCTGCCGTTAAACGTATTGGTTAATATAGCGTATCGTTTAACATTAAAATCTTTTGTTACAAAAATATGGTCAATGCGGCTATCAGTTTTAGTATTGATATTAAAATCATTAAACGAGCCATTGGTAGCTAACTTTATAGGGGCAAGGTTGTAGCAATCCTGCAAAACGCCGGTGCTTAATACTTCCTTGTAGCTTTCATTATGTTGGTCTACATTAAAGTCGCCGGTAAATATGGTGGCGCTGTTACCGGCCATTTCTTTTATTTTTTTTAATACCAGGGTCGCGCTTTCTTTACGGGCTACCACACCAATGTGGTCCATGTGCAGGTTAAAAAAGTAAAACTTAAACCCTGTTTTTATTTCTTCGAATTGCGCCCAGGTACAAATGCGGGGTAATACGGCGTCCCAGCCTTTGTTTGGTCTGTCTGTAATGGTCGACAGCCAGAAGTTGCCCTGTTTCAATATTTTAAACCGCGAAGTTTTATAAAAGATAGCCGAATGCTCGCCGGCCTCTTTGCCGTCATCACGGCCGATACCTATCCATTTGTATCCCGGCAGGCTATCCGCAAGGTTATTCAGCATATGAAATAGCCCTTCCTGGGTACCAAAAATATCAAGATCATTAAACCTGACGATCTTAGTAATCACGGGGTAACGTAAACGCCAGCCGTTGCCGTTAACAGAATCGTCTGTATTATCATACCGCAGGTTATAAGTAGCTATATTAAATTGCTGGCCGTAACTTTTCGCGCCTAACATTAAGCACGCGATGGCGATGTAAATAAGTTTTTTCATAGATCTATTTTGGTGCGATAAATATATAAAAACCTTATTTATTATCCATTTGATGATAAAAGGCTTAATGGAGAAATAACATGGCTTACAATCGAGTGCCTTAGGTGACAGTCTCGTTATTCGTACGTTTTCAAATCATTCTTTAGCAGCCGCATCTCTTCCTGTATATTTTCCAATCGCGCTAATAAGTGTGTGATGGCTTCAATGCCCGCAATGTTAATATCCAGGTCATTATGCAGCCTGATCATGCGTTCAAGTTTATACAGTTCATCGTCGGCAATGTAAGTAGTTTCATTAACAACGGTAATTTTTATCAACCCTGCTTCTTGCAGGTCATTAATAAAAGAATGTTCCAATTTATGGTAAATGCAGAAATCGGTTGCTGTTATTAAATGCTTTGTGCTCATAACAATTTAATTTATGCTCATGACCGGGCCAGTTCTTCAAATAATTGTTTTTGTTTGTCGGTAAGGTTTACAGGCAGTTGCAGATCGTAAGTAATATACAGATCGCCAAACTCGCCTTCTTTTTTATATACCGGCAAGCCTTTACCTTTTAGTTTAACCTTGGTGCCGTTTTGTGTTTCAGGTTTTACTTTAACTTTTACCTTGCCGTTTAGCGTTTCGGCGGTTACTTCGCCGCCTAAAATGGCGGTGTAGATATCAAGCTTTGTATTGCTGTACAGGTCGGCACCTTTTCTTTTAAATCTCGGGTCATCGGCCACAAAAAACTTGATATACAGATCGCCACCCGGTCCGCCATTGCCGCCGGGCCCGCCATGGCCCTTTATTTTTATGGATTGCCCGTTTTCAACTCCCGCGGGTATAGTAATGCGGATGTTCTTTCCGTTTACAGTAAGTGTTTGTTTATGGGTTTCGCTGGCTTCCTTTAAGTTAAGGTGTAATTCGGCATTGTAATCCTGTCCGCGATATTTAGGCTGACGGGCTTGCCCGGCTGCGCCGCCAAACATCGATCTGAAGAAATCAGAAAAATCGCCCCCGCCATCAAATCCCTCAAAATCAAACGACTGTCCGCCGCCGCCATAGCTCCGTTGACGGCCTTGTTGCTGGCGTGCCTGTTCATAAGCCTCGCCATGCTGCCAGTTCTCGCCGTATTGATCATATTTCTTACGCTTTTCCGGGTCGCTCAAAACCTCGTTGGCCTCATTCAGCTGCTGAAACTTTTTCTTCGCTTCTTCGTCGTTAGGGTTAAGGTCGGGATGATATTTACGGGCAAGTTTGCGATAAGCAGCTTTAATATCTTTATCTGTAGCGGTTTTGGTAACGCCTAAAATCTGGTAGTAGTCAATAAATGCCATGGTGATGTGCTTGTAACGACGTTATGTGTACGCCTATATAAACCTCAAAAATAAGAGATTGGTTTTAATTTTAGTGTAGCCCCCTCTATTATCTCCCCCGGTAGGGGGGACTTATAATAAAGCCAGGGTGGGGCTTTAAAAATCCGAAGCCCGTGTGCGGCAGCGTTTGACATAGTTGCGAAGATCCAGAACTATACCTGCAAAAAAGTAAACTATCAGTGGGAAACCTACAGAAAGAAATGAAGTGTAGATAAAAAAAAGCCTGATCTTTGAAATAGAAATATTAAAGCGCTCGCCCAGATAGGTACAAACCCCGAAAGAGTATCGTTCAAAAAAGGTAAGCAATCTTTGTAGCATATTTATCAGGCTAACTTTAGTATCTTATTACCAACGCTGCATTGCAGGCATTTCTTATAATTACAATAATTATTTTTCAGCTCCAGTAAAGCCTGGGTTTCAAAGGCAGTTTTTGTCTTTACACCCAATTCTACAAAGCTACTAATAATTGAGTTGTCTTCGGCAGGTAATTGCTCCAATAACAGCAAACTACGGTCTATATAGCGCTCCTGCTGATGCATCCTACCATAACTAAACAAAAACAACGCCAAACTATTGAGCAATAGGTTATTAATTGAGCTTAACCCCATTTCTTTTGATGATGGTGCACTCTCCACATCAAAACGGTAATGCGTTTCCCAGTAAGGGTTAACATGTATATCCTCAAACAACTCGCGCAGCAGCTTTACATCATTGATCTCGAGCACCTTAGAGAACAGGTGGTTTGATTTACTGATGAGGCCTGCAAACTGAGCCAGCCTGATAGTCGGAAAGTTAAGCGGGCGAAGCCTCAAAAACTTAAACAAGTATTTATCTACCGGTTCAAAGCCATATTTCTTCCGCAGAAACTGATATTCGGTTT
>JAQBOP010000212.1 GCA_028287975.1 Mucilaginibacter sp.
ATCTTAATACTTCTTATCGCGCTGATACCAAAGAAGAACAGCCCCGCTACTATAACCAGTACAGTAATTGGCCTTCTGAGCGCACTTTTAATCATTCCCATTTTATTACCTGTATCTTATATTAAAAATTATTCATGAACACACTCAGATCGCCGGTAGCCGCGGCTTTAGACAGTACCGCCTGCCAGACGTTGTTTGACACGATATCTCTGTCAACCTCGGCACGGTTAAGCACATACAGCGCCTGGGTAAAATCAACAATGTTTGACAGTCCGTTTTTGTACAGTGCAAACTTTTGATTATACGCGTCGGTTGCAGCTTTAACTTCGATAGGCGCTTCATCATAATTTTTTAAAGCATTAGCGATGCGTGTTTCTGCAAGCAATTGCTGATCTCTCAGCTGCTGATTAACCAACTCGTATTCGTTTCGGTATTGATCTGATGTAAATTTTTGCGATTGTACCTGGTAATGTACCCTGAAAGGGTTTGTAATGTTCCAGATAACTGCCGCCCCCAATAAATAGTTATAACGGGTTGGCTGTACACCTGCTCCGTAGTTTGATGTATAGTCGTTCAGGTTGGTTCCGTAGTCTGATTTAAAACCCGATCCTCTGCCCTGGTAAACCCCAAACAAACTAAAGGTAGGGTAACTAAATGTGCTATAGTAACGCGCCTGCTCATCACTCACGCCTATCCTGTTACGGTAATAACGCAGTTCAGGATGATCGTCTAAAGGGATAAGCGGATTGGCATTGGGCTTTGGCGGCGCCTTTGATACAAAGGTGCTATCCAAAACAAAGTCCTGCGGGGGCATACCCAGGTATTGTGCCAATTGGTTGCTTTGATCCTGAACAACCTGCTGCGCATTGGTTAATGCTATCCTGGCATTTGATACTTCGGCATTGGCCAGCGAAGAATCAACGCCCGGATTTAGCCCGTTTTGCACACGGGCAATAACTACCTTTTGTAGTTGCACGGACCGGTTAAGGTTATCTTCCTGCGCTTTGCTTAGTTGCTGCGCTACCAATAAATTTAAGTAGGTGCTGGCTACGCGGATCTGGTGTTGAAATTGTTCTTGTACCAGGTCGGTTTCATTAAGTGAAACTACCGCACCCTGTACTTTGGTTTTCTCTCTTGCTTTGCCAAAGGCGAAAACGTCCCAGTTTATATTACTTACGTACAGTGAACCAAACGCGGCATTATAATTTTGATTTGGTAAAGCAGGGCCTGATGAAGCTACTGATAAACCATGATATCCAAACAGCGGGCCGTTTTGACCGTTCACGGTTCCGTAATCCTGCTGGGCAGAAATATTAAGATCCGGCAACGCTTCGGCACGTGTTTCTTTTAATGATGCTTTTGATGCGTTTAACTGATTTGCCTTGGCTTTGATCGTACCATAGTTGTTAAGCGCTATTTGTTCGGCATCCTTAAGGCTTAAATTTTTTTGCTGACTTTGGGCCTTGTTAAAGTATAAAATAAAAAAGATGCCTAAGAAGACATACTTATAAGTGTAGTTGAACATATGGGGTTTTATGTGGGACAAATTTATAGATTAGTTGACCACATAAACTAATGTTTACCCAATGTAACAAAATTATCGCCATAAAAATGACGAATAAGTAAGTGAGATTACCTTGAATGTAAACTTTTAATTTTTTAGTAAATGTATATACAAGTATTGTTTAATGTTTTAAACTTTTAGAAGTGCGGTACTTCGGTTTTTCATACTGCTTTATCCAATTAGCTACATATTCTGCCACTTCGCGCCAGCCGGGCTGGCAGCAAATAAAATGGCTCCTGCCGGTAAATTCTTTAAAATCCGCTATACTGGTCTTATCTGTATAACTCTCGGCATTCTTATGGACTAATGATACCGGTATGATCTTATCCTCCGTGCCGCCAATAAACAACATTGGCTTATGTTTTTTATCCGGATTAATATGGGCTGCCTCTCCCATGCAATCGCGCAATACATTGCGACTGTCGTAGGTTGCATAGGTTTCCCAGGCCGTTTCGGCTTCTTCAAAGGTCATAGTGTTGCAAAACAGTTCATAGAAAGTTTGTGCGTCCATATAAAACGGTTTATCATCCTTAAACGGATTGGTTATGATCACGTTATTTTTGAAAATACAATGGTCTTTTTCATGATAAGTGTTTAACCACCTGCCCAAAAAATTATACCAAAGATCCGGTTTTTAATAAAATGGCTAAACAAGTTTACAACCTATAAGATTTCTTATTGATAATCAAATACTTAAACTATCACCAACTTTGTAAATATGATGAAATCTGATCCCCTGTTTATCAAAATGTTTGCTATAAGCTTCATATCGCTGTTTAATAAAAAACTCTTTGGCGTAGCCATCATGCACAGGCAGTATTTGTTTGGGCCGCAACTTGTCAGCAAAACCGGCAATGCGTAACTCGTTGGCAAAAGGCGCCATGGTCACCATTATTAATAACTCGATGTCCTGGTACTTTAGCAAAGCATCTTCCATCGAATCAACGGGGTGCAAAACCTTATCATTGATCAAAAATCCGGTCATCTGTGGCAGTGGATTATCCAGAATAAGCTCGTGAATAACCGGTATGGCCTGTAATTTAAACGGGCCAACATGGTGCATACCATCATGCCAAACCGTGTGTGCTATGCCTTTCTTTTGCAGCACTTCGCCAACTTGCGCATTGGTATATATTGGCGCACCGCTTAAACCGGCAATCTTTTTAAGATTTTCTGTATCTAAATGATCCGGATGGATATGGGTGATGATGATGCCGTTTACATCGGCAAACATTTCAGGGGTTACCAGGTTCTCGGCAAACGTAAACTTACCTGGGTCAAACAGTAATTTATAGCCATCCAATTCAAAAACTAAACAGGAATGCAGGTATTTAGAGATCTTCATATCGATGTATGATTATAGAGTTTAAACCTGAGACAACCGGAAAGGTTTGCGATTACTCACCCCGACATCGCTACGCTTGTCGACCCTCTCTTCACCTTTGGTGGAAAGAGGGTTAATACTTTTATTTTGCCCTCTTTACCGCTTGCGGAAGAGAGGGCAGGTCAAACGAAGCAAAGACCGGGTGAGTTCACGCACTGTACTACAATAAGGTTATCAAATCCTTCAACCCGCTGATCGTGGCTACCTGATCTTCTGCAACTATGCCAAAACCGTAATCAGCAAAAATAAAAGGTACGCCGGCTTTGGTAGCGGCCGAATAATCGCCCATAGTATCACCTACGTAAACTGCCGCTTTTAAATCATGATCTTTTATGATATCAAGTATGTTTTCTGCCTTGGGCTGGCTTTTTGTGCCATAACATTGGTGGCCTGTAAAATAGTGTTCAAATCCGCTGATCTTGAAAAACACCTCGATGTAGCCGCTCTGGCAATTGCTCACAATAAACAGCTTGTATTTTTCTGACAGGTATTGCAGAGTTTCTTCCAAACCGGCATATAGCTCTCCTCCTTTTTCGTAAAGTATTTCCAGTTCATATTTACCTGCCAGGGCTTTAAACTCTTCGCGCTGCGTTTCATCAAGATACGGCAGCAGGGTTTCAAAAATAGCTTTATAGGTCATCCCGGTTATGGAATGGATCATGGGTTGGGTAAAGTCGTCTTTTATATAATCGACTTTGTCTTTCGCAGCCTGCCATGCCAGAACCACATTGGCAGAGCTATCCCAAAGCGTACCATCCAAATCAAAAATTATGCTGTCGTATTTATTTTTTAGTGAAGTATCCATCGGGCGGCAAAAATAAGATTTATTTTTAAACTCAGCCTGGCGTCATTACGCAGGTTAGGGAAATCGCTTTAAAATAATTTTTCCGTTTTACCCTCTTTACGCGCAGCGAAGAGAGGGAGATTGAGCGACTTAGCGATGATCGGGTGAGTCCTGACGAAGCAGAATTACCACCATGCACATTGGCGATTACTCACCCCGACTACGCTACGCTGGTCGACCCTCTCTTCGCCTTCGGCGGAAAGAGGGCAATAGCTCAATAATAAATCCTTTTTCCATCTGATGGAGAGAGGGTGATCCGGCGAAGCGTCGGTCAGTTGCGTTCACGCCAATCACCCACTTCAATTTTTCCTCAAATTCAATTACTACATTTATAAAAAATATTTTTTTGAAACTACTTATTATAGAAGACGAGCAAGGGCTTAGGGAAAGTATTGATAAATATTTTACCGAAGCAGGTGTATTATGCGAAAGTTGCAGCAACCTGGCTACTGCTATCAGTAAAATAGCACTTTACGAATATGACTGCATTTTGCTCGACATTGGCTTGCCGGATGGCGAGGGATTTACGTTATTGGAGCACCTTAAAGAAAATGGCAAAAATGAAGGTGTGCTGATAATTTCGGCACGAAACTCGTTAGACAACAAAATAAAAGGCCTGAACCTCGGTGCCGACGACTACCTGATCAAACCGTTTCATTTAGCAGAACTAAAAGCCCGGATAGATGCCATTTACAGGCGAAGGGCATTTAACAGTACCAACTTATTAAATTACGACCTGATCAATATCGACCTGTTGGCGCGGGAGGTGACGGTAAATGCCATCAGCGTTGTACTTACCCGTAAAGAATATGATATGCTGTTATATTTTATAGCCAACAAAGGTAAGGTAATATCAAAAAATGCCATTGCAGAGCATTTGTGGGGCGATGAGATAGACCTGGTTGACAGCTTTGATTTTATTTATACACATATCAAGAACATCCGGAAAAAACTGATGGAGGTTGCACATAAAGATTATATTAAAGCAGTGTATGGCGTAGGCTATAAATTTTTATAGGATGAAGTTAGCGGCACAATATAACCGGGCAACCCTGATCATAACCGTAGCGGTATTATTTATTGCCGGGGTGGCTTATTACGCGGCTATTAATTATATAGTGAACAAGCAACTTGACCGCGATCTTGTTGAGGAGTTGACCGAGATAACGGATTATATTAATACCAATCAGCACCTGCCGAGGCCGCTTGATTTTGAGGGCGATCAAACCACCTTTATCAAAACCGATAAAGACAATCTTGAAACTACCTTTTATGATACGCCTTATCACAAAAACAGGGGCAATAAAACAGAGCAGGGCCGCGCGGTTCAGTCATTAATTTATTTAAAAGGCAATCACTATATAATTGTAGTAGCCGAATCGAAAGAAGCGTCAGAAAACCTGACACAACTAATTATTGGAATTACCATTTTACTGACCGCAATTTTATTGCTGATACTGATCTTAACCAATCGTTATATCTTTAGTGGGATCTGGCGTCCGTTTTATCATATCCTGCAGCAACTAAAAGCATTTAATGTTGCCGATACCAATAATATCAACCTGAATAAAACAAACATCGATGAGTTTAGCGAGTTGAATGACGCGGTTACCGTAATGGCATCAAGGGTTAAAAATGATTATCAAAACCTGAAGAGTTTTACCGAGAATGCATCGCATGAAATGTTGACGCCTATCGCGGTTATCACCTCCAAATTGGATACGCTTATCCAGGATGAAAAATTAAAGGCCGAGCAATTTATCCAGATAAATGATATTTATACCGCTACCAATAAACTATCGCGCTTAAACCAGTCGCTGTTGCTATTGGTTAAGATTGACAATGACCTTATCCATGATCACGCCACATTTAATTTAAAAGATGTCATCCTTGAAAAAGAACATCAACTACAGGAACTTGCCCAAAACAAGAACATCGAATTGATCCATTTGCTTGAAGATAAGCAGATCACAGCGAGCAGGTATTTGATAGAGATACTGATCAATAATCTTTTTAACAACGCCATAAAACACAATCCCGTTGATGGCGAACTGTATATCAGGCTTACACAGCGTGAGCTGAGGTTTCAAAACACAGGCGACCATAACGCGCTTAATAGCGATGAGATCTTTGAAAGATTTAAAAAAGGGAAAAATTCTGATGGCACAGGCTTAGGGTTAACCATAGCCAAAAATATTTGTAGCCAATATGGTTATAGCCTCAATTATAGTTTTGAGTCGCCATACCATACTTTTAAAATAACCTTTAACGATTAACAAGCACTACTTCTGTCTGCGTTAACTCTTTTGCACGGGTAGCTTTATTTAGAAACGATGGTTTTAGACGGCTTACCCAATACCGCTGAAATGTTTTTAACTGCCTGATCTGATAGCCTTTTTCTGTAAGATCTTTAACCTTATCCGCAGTAGCGTATAAAATAAATGCGCCTTGCGGGTAATCCTTATCGCTGTAAGCGGTAATTATTGGCCCATCGATATAAAAGTTAGTAGCCGATACAAATTCATCGCTCATTTGCACAACCGGAAGTTTAGACGGGTTGTTTTGATTGATCCACATAGCTGCCTCACTACCCGCCTGGTAATGCAATAGCGAAGTATAAAATACGGTATTCAGATAAATATTGATCAAAAACGAAACTAACAGCGTCCGTAAAAATATTTTACAGATGGTATTTGATGTAACGGCCTGCGGTAGTAAAAGCAGCGCGATCAACAGGATAAACAAGCAAATGCCTATTACTAAAGTAAATGTTTCCGGCTGATAGAAATAGTGCAGCACGCATACAATCAGGATGAGAAGTATGATGACGATAGTCTGCGTTACCCGGATTGCTTTTATACTTTTCGCCTCCGATACATTGTACAAGTACTGCGCGGTTGTGATGGCAAAAAACGGGAATACGATATTTAAGTAATGTGGCAGCTGAAATTTTGATGCCGAGAATAGCAGGAAAGTCAATAAAGCTCCGGATAAGCAATACCATTCTGTACTGTTCACCTGTTTGCTTCCTTTTTTTATAAACTGGTATATCGCTGCAAATAGCAATAACGACCATGGTAAAAATGCCCATAGTGTGGTATGTACAAAAAAGGTCGGGTCGCCGTGGCCTTTTATCGGGCCGGTATTAAAAAACCGTCCAAACTGGCTATCCCAAAAAAAGAACCGGATGCCGGATACATTATGCCTGTCAAAGATCAGCTTCTCGGGATGCTGGTCAAACTGATGGTTAAGGCAGTATAATTCGGGTAGAATGAAGATCAGTACCAATACGACAGCTATCAGCCAGCGCAGGCTAAAAAGCTGTTTCCATTGTTTGGTTATGATTAAATGCCCGGCAATAGCACCACCGATAGGGATCAGTGCGAACATCCCCTTGGTCATGATGGCACAGGCAGCAAACAGGCAGCCCCATAGTAAGTGCCAATAGTTATTTGCGGTATACGCCTTATACAAATGATATACCGATGCTATAATTAAACCTGTTAAATAAGGTTCGGCACGGACGTCGTTATCTGATAGTATGATATGTTGGGCGGTAAGCAAGATCAGCACTGCCCATAAACCTGTTTGCTTATTATATAATGCTTTGCCAAACAGGTAAGTATAAAAAGCGCCCATCAGCAAAAACAGGATTCCCGGGAGTTTGTAGGCCCAGGTTGTAAACCCGAATAGTTTAAAGGAAAAAGCGGCTATCCAAAACGGGAAATGCGGCTTATCAAGCCAGTCGGCACCATAGGCAAAAAGATCTACATAATTGTTACGCAGCGCCATTGTCTTGGCGATGGAGGCGTAAAGCGTCCCATCCGGGCCAATAATGGGTACAAATAATCCGCTAAAATTTACAATAACAGCCATACCAATAAACAGGTAAAGCCATTTTACAGCAATCGCGGGATTTTGTTTATCCATATAAGCGCTAAAGGTAAGCAGAGTTTTGTTATTGCCTGATAACGAATTTTTATATTAAATTTATAAAGTCAACACGCCCCAACGTTGGCCAAAACCAATAATCTTCAATTTTTGCAAATGCTGCTAATTATTGACGAAAATTGACGGAAACTGACGGAAACTGACGGAAATTGCAAAATATTGAAGATTTCAGGCCGATTTTTATAACCGAAAATGTAAACTTTTTCCAAGGCGGGTCAACTTAAAAACTAACAAAATACAATCACCTAATAAACAAGTATTTACAGTATTTTTAAGTATAAATTTACTGACTTATCCTTTGTTACATTTTGTTTCACCGCTTTTCGTCAAATTTCTTATTATCAGGAAGTTAAATCAAAATCTTGTTTCATCTGTTTCATTTGTTTCACACTCGCGTGAAACAAAACACCAAAAGTCTCTCCTACCGGGCCCAAGGACTCCTATGGAGAAGAAAATAGCGGGGCCTACCTATACCCCATCGCCTGCAGATCAAACAATTCTGCATAGATACCGCCTTTTATCAGCAGTTCTTCGTGGCTGCCTATTTCTTTTAGTTCGCCTTTTTCTAATACCAAAATCCGGTCGGCCATGCGTACGGTACTGAAACGGTGAGAGATCAGGATAGCCGATTTCCCTTTGGTCAGATCGGCAAAGCGTTGAAAAACCTCGTATTCGGCACGGGCGTCAAGGGCCGATGTAGGTTCGTCCAGTATCAGCAATTGCGCGTCGCGCATGTAGGCACGTGCCAGGGCAACTTTCTGCCATTCGCCGCCTGATAGTTCAACACCATCGGCAAAGCGTTTGCCTAACTGTTGGTTATATCCGCCCGGCAGTTTAGCCGCCAGCAGATCAGCCAGGCTTTGCTTTGCCGATTGTTTAATGAGAGCGTCGTTGTGTAACTGGTTGATATTACCCGCCGCTATGTTTTGCGCGAACGTCATTTGGTAGCGCAGATAATCCTGGAAGATAACGCCCACGTTTAACCTAAGGTCGGTAAGGTCATATTCGCGAAGGTCTATGCCATCCAGCAAGATCCGGCCCTCGGTTGGGTCATAAAGTCGCGATAGCAGTTTTACAAGTGTTGTTTTCCCTGCACCGTTCTCGCCTACCAATGCCAGCTTTTCGCCGGGGTACAGCGTAAAATCAAGGTGACGATTGGCCCAGCGTTCGGAGTTAACATATTTAAAACCTACATCCTCAAAAACAAAGCCCTGCTGAATAACCTTGGGGAACGGCAATGGATTTGCCGACAGCTTGATTTTTGGTCGAATCTCGAAGAAATCAAAAAAGTCGCTCAGGTAAATGGCGCCTTGAGATACCGAGGTAAACCGGGTTAAGATTCCTTCAAGTAACGACCGCAACTGCCTGAACGAGCCTGCCAAAAAAGCCAGCTGACCAATGGTAACCTTACCTTCAACCGCGCCGATGATGATAAATACATAGGCCGCGTAATAACCCACACTGCCCAGCATGGCAAAGAACGTGCCCCACAAAGAGCGCTGGATAGAAAGCCGTTTATTATCCTTATAAAAACTGGCTGACAGTTGTTTAAAACGATCTATGATAAATCCCGAAAGGTCAAAGATCTTGACTTCTTTGGCGGTTTCGTCGCTGGCGCCAAGGTAGCGGACGTAATCAAGCTCACGGCGCTCGGGTGTTTGGCCGCGGGTAAGTAAATAGCTGCGGTCGTTAAAGTAGGATTCGCCCAAAAATGCCGGGATAATGGCAAACAACAGCATGATGATAAGCCATGGGTTAAAGGCCATTAAACCTGCCGCCAAAAACGCCATGGTGATCAGGTCCTGGATCTGGCTCATGATCTGAAACAGCAAAATGGTACGGCCTATGGTTTGCTGGCGGGCGCGCTCCAGCTTATCATAAAACACGGCATCCTCAAACTGGTCAAGGTCGAGCGTGGCCGCGTGGCTCATGATCCTAACCGAAGTATGGTTACTTAACAGATCGCCAAGCAGGCTATCCATTAAGGTTAGGGCGCGGCTAAGGCCATCTGTTAAAATAGCCAGCACAAACTCAAGTCCTACCAATTGCCATAAATGGTAGGTTTGCGCGGCGTGGTTATGGCTTAGTACAATTACATCGTCAATAATTAGTTTGCCAACGTACAGCAAAGCCACCGGCATGGCCGACCTGATAATGCGCAGTATAAAACTGACGGTGGTCATTAACGGGCTGGTTTCCCAAACCAGTTTAAAAAACGCGGGTAAATTGCGCAGGGCCTGTAGCCGTTCCTTAAATGTTAATGATGGTGTATTTGCCTTTTTAGGCGGGTTATTATTCAAAACTTATCCTTCCTTATTAAGTAAAAATAAGGAATGCCCGGTACATACAACCGGCAAAGGGCATTTTATGACATGAGCACGATATAAGCGCGATGCGCTTAATTATAATTAGCTTCGATAGCGTGAATTATTTCTTCAAAACAGCCATCCGGCAAATGCTCGCCAGAGGTTTGGATCCACTCGTCGCTGCATTCAATTTCGGCAACCTCTTTTCCGTGTTCAAGTATCGTGTAGGCATCAGCATGTTTAATTATTTCATAATCATACTCCAGCCTGTCCAGTTTGATAGTGACCATTACTTTATCCATCCAATCACTACAGTTAACCCGGTCTTTTGTTACGCGTGGCTACTTCTTTACTGTATTTAATAACCTG
>JAQBOP010000227.1 GCA_028287975.1 Mucilaginibacter sp.
AGGGTAATGAAATTACTACTAAGGCTTTACCGCTCGAGATCTCAAATTATAAAATACCGGCATACGATTATGGAAATCAGTCGGGTGGTTATGATCAATCCAACAATTATAATTCATCAGCGCGGCAACCAAATCAGCCTGAAATAAAAGAACCACGGCATGACCTTAAAAACGCAGCTTTAGGGGCTGAATACGAAACCATTTTAAGAGTACTGCGCGAAGTTAACTTTAACAAGACCAAAGCTGCGGAGATCTTAAAAATAGATCGTAAAACGCTTTATAATAAAATGAAAGCCATCAACCTAAAATAACAATATGAGCGACAACCCGGTTGATGCAGAAGCTATACGCACGTTTAGGCACGAAGTCAGAAACCAGCTTTCGGGCATACACCTGGCTTTGGAAGCACTGCACCGCGAAGCCCCCGAACATGCAGAAGACTTTAACTTTTGCCTTGAAACTATTTTTAATAGCGCCGAAAAAATAAATAAGCTTTTAAAGGACCTCGGTTAAAACTATTTAGGGTTTCTTTGTTATAGTGTAATATACACCCGTAAATGTCTATTTTTAACTATAAGCAGCGTAATTCCATTATACTGGTCAGCATTGTTGTGCTGGGTTGCTTTATATTGTATGCGCTGAGCGGGCTCTTTAGCGCTATATTGGGCGCAATTGTGCTGTTTACGATCTTCAGGCCGTTTTACTTATACCTGGTCGACAAGAAAAACTGGAACCGGTCATTGGCTGCTGTAAGCATTATCTTTATATCGCTGATTGTAATTGTTTTGCCCTTTACCGCTTTAAGCTTTATGGTGATAGGCAAGATCTCAGAGATAAACACCCATACCCTGCCCATACAGGAATGGCTGGGTAAAATAGATAACTTTGCCGACTCGACTTTTAAGCAGTCTCACTTTGCAGAAAATACCCTGCAAAAACTTGGCGCTTATGCTACAGATCTTTTTCCGTCATTGCTGGGCAGTGCGGCTAATATTATTTTAACGCTGCTGGTACTCTATTTTTTGCTGTACTTTATGTTTGTACAGATCCGCGAGTTTGAGGCCGGCTTATTACGTTATGCACCGTTTAGGGAACAATATGCGCTGAAATTTGCCGTCGCGCTACGCAATTCAACTTACTCGAATGTATTGGGCCAGGGTATCATAGCAATAACCCAAGGGGCTTTGCTGGCTAACGGATTCTGGATCTTCGGCATCCCCGACCCGCTGTTTTGGGGAGTGATAGGGGCTTTCATTTCTTTTTTACCGGTTGTAGGTGCGCCTACACTTTGTATCCCTGCAAGTATCGTGCTTTTTGCTAATGACCATACGGTAAAAGGGATCCTGCTTTTAGCTTACGGATTACTGTTTATCGGTAATATTGATAACGTGTTACGCATGATCATTAATAAGCGCGTAGCCAACACCCATCCATTGATCTCGGTGATCGGCGTGTTTATAGGGTTGCCCCTGTTTGGGATATTAGGTTTGGTATTTGGCCCATTATTGCTATCTTACTTTTTATTGCTGGTTGAAATATATGAAACCAATAGAATGGCTGCCGACAGGTTGGACAGGATACAATCGAACACGGATAGTTGAGTTGACCTGTTGGCTGAACAGTTTTGTGAACAATTGAATGCGTAGTGTCAATTTAAATAAATAAATTATAGGTAAATAAATACAAAATATCTGATTGGCTATATTTGGCAAGATATTTAATCGTTATATAAATCAAATGTGCAACTTAAAAACTTATTTAATATGAATGATAACACAAAAGTAGTTGTGGCCCTGCTTGCAGGGTTGGCAGCGGGAGCGGCATTGGGAATTTTATTTGCGCCGGACAAAGGTGATGAGACACGCGATAAACTGAGCGAGTCATTAAAAAACTTAAGCGATTCAATTAAAGAAACCGCAGCGGCTGAAATTGACAGCCTGGTTGGCTTTAAAGACAAAGTGGTTGAGAATATCAAATCAAAAATTAAAGGCGCCGAAGAAGAATACCAGGACGACCTTGAGCACGCATAAATTAGCTATGGGTAATGGGTTATGAGTAATTAATAATAAACATTGCTCATACCCCACTCCTAAACAACGCACAACACACATGGAAGAAGCCAAAAAAGAACCTCAGCAACCATTGATAGAGCAGCTTAAAGAGTATGCCGAAATTCGCTTTAAACTGGCGAAATACAAGGCTGTTGATAGCGGTTCGACAATTTTTGCCAGCTTAATTGCGGATGTTGTTGTTGTTGTGAGCATGGTGCTGGCTTTTATATTTGCCAGCTTTACCCTGGCATTTTATTTGGCGCACCTGCTTGACTCTGATTGGGAAGGATTTGGCTGTGTTGCTTTACTGTATTTACTGATTGCCATTGTTATAAAAATTAATAAGGGCGGCATAGAAAAACCACTTGCTAACGCATTTGTGAAAAAGATATTTAAAAATAAAAACAGCAATGACTGATCAGCCTATCTATAGCCACACCGATCTGAAAAACGAAATATACCGGTTGCAGGGGCTTGAGCGCGAAAAAGGGCTTGAGCTTAAACAGCGCTTTAGCAGCCCGGGGGCTACATTTTCAAGTATATTTTCTTTATTTAGGGGCAATGGTCAGAATAATGATGGCGGCATATTTCAACAAGATTTTTTAGGGGTGCTGTCCAGGTTTGCATTGCCATTTACGTTAAACAGAACGCTCTTTAAAAACTCTAATTTTATAATAAAGGCTTTAGTTGGCTTGGTATCGCAAAAAGCCTCGCATTTTATCTCAGAAGATGCTGTTGAAGGCGTATGGGATAAAGCCAAAGGATTATTCGGCAAGGTTGCCCACCTGTTTGATAAGTCTGACAAAAAGACTACGCCTGAAGTTCCTTCTTTCAGGAAGATCAGGAAGGATTGACGTTACCAAAAGAAAAGGCTGTCATGCTGAGGCCCTCGAAGCATGCGGGTAGGCCTTTGCGCTCACCCTTCGACGGGCTCAGGGTGACATCGTTCCTAACTACAAGTCCAGGAAATGATCAAATGTATCACTCCTGATCCCCAACCTTAAAGTTTCTAAAGGAATCGTATCTGCCGGGGCTATGTTGCCCAGGCTTACGTTTGCACCTATCAGCTTAATAAACCAAACCTGCTGTGCTTTTTGCGGCGCTTCCCATATAATTGTTTGCTCAGGTATCTGCGTTAAAATTTCGTCAACCAAACCTTGCCTTACTTCTCCCGAGTCGCGGTAGATGCCCACATTGCCACTTTCGCGTGCTTCTGCTATAACTTTCCATGAACCGGCTTCTATTTCGGCTTTCATGAGCTGGATCCATTTATAAGGGGCAAATATTTTTTGTACGTCTTTTGATCCTACCTCTGATATGACAGTTACCTGTTTAGCCAATTTGCGGATGTATTCGCATTTCTCAGTATGATCGATCGTTATCGAGCCGTCAGATACTTCGGCATGTTCCAGCTTGTATTTATCAAGGATCCGGCAATAATCATCAAACTGCCCGCGAACGATCATCGCTTCAAATAAAGTGCCGCCAAAATAAACGGGGATACCGGCATCCTGGTAAAGTTTTATCTTGATATCAAGGTTAGGGGTTACATATGATGTAGCCCAGCCCAGTTTAACAATATCTGTATGCGACCCGGAAACTTCCAAAAAATCTTCCACCTGCCTTAAGCTAAGTCCCTTGTCCATAACCATTGTTATCCCACTGTCCCTTGGTTTCTGTGTACGCTCCGGAAGATTATTGATCGTATAATTCATAAATAACGTTAATGGTAGTAATGGCTGTAAAAGTCTAAAAAAAAAGCTAAAACGTAAAACGTTTTAGCTTTTTTAACGGTAAGTTAACTATTACTTAGAATACCGGTTAATAATATCCAGTATTACTTTATTTTCCTGCAACTGCGGCAAGTAGTCAAAAAGTATGTAGTGCTTCTCGGGATCAGACGAAAGCGCCAGCTCCAGGTAATTCAGCGCTTCATTGTATTCGCCTTTGGCAAAAAGGTAGGCAACCATCCTGTAGTACAGCTCTGCAGCCTCAGGATTGTTTTTTATAGCCTGCGATATGATCTCGATTGCGCCAACCAGCCTTTGCTCCTCATAAAGTATAGACGAGTAGTCCAGCCAGGCATCAATATCCATCGGGTTAAGCTCTACCACTTTTTCATAAGCATCTTCGGCTTCCTGTATATGGCCCAATTTGTACTCGGCATCTGCAATGGCAAACCAATAGTCGGGGTTAGTCAAGTCGATATCCAAAGCTTTCTTGTAAAAATGCAATGCCTCAAAATAGCGTTCTTCAAAATCAAGCGTAACACCAATTCCAAACCAGGCATCCGCCAGTTTAGGGTCCATCTTAACCGATTTTTTGTAGAACGCACGGGCATCATCCATCTGCTCAAGCTTTTCGTAGCATTCGCCAATGGCGCAATACGTATCGGCATTGGGTTGCTCATACTCGAAGGTATGGCGGTAAACCTCAATGGCCTCGGCATATTTTTCCAGGTTAACCAGTGCGTTGCCTTTATTAAAGTAAGCCGATGCAAAGCTGTCCTTTATCAGGATGGCGTAATCATAAGCATCAATAGCTTTTTCAAACAGGCTCAGTTTAGTAAACGCGTTACCCAGGTTATACCACGCGGCATAGCTGTAAGGTTCGGTATCTATGTATTGCTGATAAAATTGAACGCTTTCTTCCTGGTTGTCAAGCACGTCATAGCAAAAAGCCAGTTCGTAAAGGGCATCCTGGTTCTCCATGTTTTGCTTTAAGCATAGCTTAAGGTAAGTAATGGATGTTTCATAATCGCCCATATTTTGGTAAACGTAGGCAATGTGTAAAAAGATCTCGTCTGTCTCTTCGGCCAGGTCAAGCGCCTTTTCATAATTCTCTAAGGCTTCGGCATAGCGCTCCATGCTTTCATACATATTACCACGGATAATATATATGTCCGCGTCAGATGCTTCAAGCATAGCAGCCTTATCCAGGGCGGCGAAGGCCGCACCGGTATGGTTGGTTATAGCTAGCAACTGGGCTTGCTTAATTAAAAATACTGCGGCAAAGGGATGTTGATTAATAGCATACTCGGCTACCTGCAGGGCCTTGGCGGGGTCGTTTTTTTCGATGTAATAATCGATAATGTTCTCAAACGCCTGGGCATCAAAAAAGTACTGGTCATGATTCCTGATCATTTCCTCGTACCGCTCTACCGAAAACTTTGGATCTTCGGTAAAACCAAATTCAAATTCTTCTTCCATTCATTAGTGTTTCAGAACATTCGTTTAATAATCTGTTTTTGATTAGACTATTAAACTTTAGCTGTGTTTAAATTACAAGTAAAAGAGCCTATAAAGCAATTAAGTTTTCAACATACAAACATTTTTAACATCGCTATTTGCAAAGCATTGATTATTAATACAAAGCGTTTGAGAGGCGGTGGGATGAGTTGACAACAATTGCCTTAAAGATTTTTACCTTTGATATACAAAAGTAACGATTATGCGCGTGGATATCACCAATACCCTAAAACATTTACATATAGATAACATAAACCAGGCTTACAGCACCGGGAATACCCGGGGCAGCGGGGCGGATAATGTTGTAAAAGAGATCATATCGCCTGTAGACGGGCAAAAGATAGCATCGGTAAAGATCGCGACAGCGAATGAATACAATTTAGTAGTTGAACAAGCTACAGTAGCATTTAAAAGCTGGCGCACCATTCCGGCACCAAAGCGTGGCGAGATTGTACGGCAGATGGGTGAGGCGCTGCGCGAAAATAAGGAACATCTGGGTAAACTGGTATCGTACGAAATGGGTAAGAGCCTGCAGGAAGGCCTGGGCGAGGTACAGGAAATGATCGATATAGCCGATTTCGCGGTAGGGCTTAGCCGCCAGCTGTATGGACTGACCATGCACAGCGAGCGGCCCGAGCACCGCATGTATGAGCAATATCACCCGCTGGGGATTGTGGGGATCATATCCGCATTTAATTTCCCGGTGGCGGTTTGGAGCTGGAACGCCATGCTGGCCTGGGTTTGCGGGGATGTCTGTATCTGGAAACCGTCAGAAAAGACACCTTTAACGGCAATTGCCTGCCAACATATCGCGCAGCAGGTATTTAAAAAGAACGATGTTGCCGAGGGGGTATCCTGCTTAATTATCGGCGACAGGAACATTGGCGAACTAATGGCTGCTGATAAACACCTGCCGTTGATATCCGCAACCGGCTCAACCCGGATGGGCAAAGCCGTTGGCGCTGCAGTTGGTGCAAGGCTGGGCCGTAGTTTGTTAGAACTTGGCGGCAACAACGCCATTATCATCACCGAAAATGCAGATTTGGATATGGCCCTGATCGGTGCTGTATTTGGCGCGGTGGGTACTGCCGGGCAGCGCTGTACCAGCACCCGCAGGCTCATTATTCATGAAAGTGTTTATGAAGCGTTTAAAACCAAATTGGTAAAAGCATACGGTCAGATAAAGATCGGCAACCCATTGGACGAAAACAACCACATGGGCCCACTGATAGATAAAGACGCGGTTAACATGTATTTAGCCGGCATTGAACAGTGTAAAGCAGAAGGCGGCAGGTTTGTAGTTGAAGGCGGCAAACTGGAAGGCGAGGCTTATGCGTCAGGCTGTTATGTAAAACCCTGCGTGGCCGAAGTGGAGAATAAATTTAAAATTGTTCAGCATGAAACATTTGCGCCGATACTTTATCTAATAAAATATAAAACATTAGATGAGGCTATTGCGTTTCAGAACGATGTGCCGCAAGGTTTGTCGTCAGCTATCATGACGAACAATTTACGCGAGGCAGAAACGTTCTTATCCAATTCAGGTTCTGATTGCGGTATTGCAAATGTTAATATCGGCACATCCGGCGCAGAGATTGGCGGCGCGTTTGGCGGCGAGAAAGAAACCGGCGGCGGCCGCGAATCAGGATCAGACGCGTGGAAGGTTTACATGAGGCGGCAAACCAACACCATTAATTATTCAACCGGGCTGCCTTTGGCGCAGGGGATAAAGTTTGATTTGTAGGCATGGGTGGTGAGGACTCACCCGGTCTACGCTTCGCTGGACCACCCTCTCTTCGCCGTTGGCGAAAAGAGGGTAATTACCACTCTAACCCTCTATCCCGCTTGCGGAAGAGAGGGTCGACGAGCATAGCGATGTCGGGGTGAGTCGACGGCTGACAATTAAAAAAACAATACATTAAACAAAACATATATACATGATTAATTTCCGGAAATACCTGTTTGGCTCCGCAATATACGGGGCATTATTTTTAAGTCTTAACGCGTCGGCACAAACAGCGCCGGCTGTACAACCCGATCCCCCAAAAAACTGGCATATACTTGATCTGCAGGCCGATGGTTTTTACGGCATCAGCCTGAATAACGCTTATAACTTTTTAAAAGGCAAAAAAAGCAAAACAGTGGTCGTAGCTACTATCGATAGTGGAATAGATACCACGCAAACCGATCTTAAAAGCATTTTATGGATAAACCCAAAAGAGATCCCCAACAACGGTAAGGACGACGACCATAATGGCTACGTTGACGATGTGCATGGCTGGGATTTTTTAGGCGGACCGGGCGGCAAGGTTGATTATACCGAAACTACCGAAGAGATCAGGGAATACAATCGCTTGAAGCCGAAATATGAAAGCATAACCACTGCACCCGCAGGCGGCGAAAAGGAATATGCTTACTGGGTAAATGTAAGATCGGTCCATGACTCGACCTACGCAAAATCAAGCAACGAACTGCAGCAGCTTAGCCCCATGATGGGCGCGTTGATGGCAACCAGCGGCTATATTAAAAGAGAGCTGAAGTTAGCACCCGCTGCCACTTTTGTTAAGGCCGACCTGGATAAAGTCTCAGGCGGTACAAATGACACCATTGCTCAAAGCAAGGGCCTTTGGGAGCAGATGTTTTCGCAGATAAACGGCGATAACAGCAAAGTTATAAAAGAGCTGAGCGATTACATAGCCAAGCTGAACAATGATGTAACCCCTGATCTGTCGTCACGTAAAAATATTGTAGGCGACGACCCGAATATAAAGGACGGCAAGCCTTATGGCAATAACGTATTGAAGAACCCCGATGCTTCACATGGTACAGGTGTGGCCGGCCTTATCGGCGCCATCCGCGGTAATGGTTACGGCATTGACGGCGTGGCAGACAATGTGCGCATCATGAGCATTAAAGGCGTGCCTAACGGCGACGAGTATGATAAAGATATTGCTAACGCGATCCATTACGCGGTTGATAACGGTGCAAAGATCATCAATATGAGCTTTGGTAAAAAGATCTCGCCGCATAAAGATTGGGTTGACGAAGCCTTTAAATATGCTGCTAAGCATGATGTACTGCTGGTACAGGCAGCAGGTAACGATGGCCAGGATATGGACGTTAAACCGCAATATCCAAATGATACGTTTGAAGATGGCTCATCAAGCGATGCGGACAACGTGATAGACGTAGGCGCGTCGGGCGCTAAGGTTGATGAAAACCTGGCCGCGACTTTCAGTAACTACGGCAAAAAAAATGTGGACGTTTTTGCGCCGGGTGCAAAGGTAACCTCGATAGATACCGATGCCGAATTTAACACGGCAGATGGTACCAGCTTTGCATCGCCCATAACCGCCGGTATTGCCGCTTTGGTTTTAGAGTATTATCCAAATCTGAGCGCTAAACAGTTAAAGCAGGTAATCCTTGAATCAGCCACCCCGGTAGCCGGCACTATGGTGCTTAAACCGGGCAGCAAAACAGATAAGGTAGACTTTGCCAGCTTATCAAAAACAGGCGGTATTGTAAATGCTTACAAGGCGGTGCAAATAGCTTCGAAGTTGAAGGGTGAGCGGAAGGATAAATAAAATTAACTTAATTGATATAAGCATAAAAGCGGATCCATTTGGTCCGCTTTTATGTTAATTCCGTTTTTGTTGTTTGCCATTAGGCGTTGTATATATCCAATCTTCAATTACTGTTTCCCTAAATCCTCCGGCAATTGATTCTTCTCCTTCTACCATAATCGCATTATTCTTTTTTAATAACTCTTCAAACTTGTTTGGTGTATGCTTAAATTTAATGGGTACGTAAAGCAGGTAATCGTCATTGCGATGTGCAAGGTGGTAATCGTTTTTTGCAGCTTTGCAAGCCCAATAAACAGCGCTCTCAAGTGCTGCGTTCTTTGATCGCACAACGTCAAAGTTTAACTCTCCTTTTGCAAATGTTAACTTTACAATTATTATTCCGGAACTTTCATCAAACGTTTCAAAACGTGGAAATCTTATATAGTTATAAATTTCAGGCAAAACTTTACTTTCAATACTTGGCAAATCCTTATATGTATGTTCATCTACACTAAAAGTAGTATCAGCAATAAACTGCCGTTTGCTGTTATATAAGGCTGATTTTTGTGCTGAAGCCAGGGAAGTAAACAGCAATAATAATAAGGTAATTCGTTTCATAAAAGGTCAGGTTAAAACAGGGTCCGCTGCTTTGCTAATGTGAAATTAACTTTTTGAATTGTAAAAACCTTATCCCATAATCCATATCAATTGCATTTAACACATTTGTACTTATATTTGCGCCTGCAAAAACATCATTTATTTAAAACATACGATGAGAGAAATACAATTCAGAGAAGCACTTCGCGAAGCAATGCAGGAAGAAATGCGCAACGATGACAGCATATACCTGATGGGCGAAGAGGTTGCCGAATATAACGGCGCCTACAAAGTTAGCCAGGGCATGTTAGATGAGTTTGGTGCTAAACGCGTGATAGACACGCCTATATCTGAATTGGGTTTCGCCGGTATCGGCATTGGCTCGGCTATGAATGGGTTAAAACCTATCATCGAGTTCATGACCTTTAACTTCTCTTTGGTGGCTATCGACCAGGTGATCAACGGCGCGGCCAAGATCATGTCCATGAGCGGTGGCCAGTTCTCTGTTCCCATTGTTTTTCGCGGCCCAACCGGTAACGCGGGAATGTTAAGCTCGCAGCACAGCCAATGTTTTGAAAACTGGTATGCCAACTGCCCGGGCTTAAAGGTGGTTGTTCCGTCAAACCCTGCCGATGCAAAAGGTTTATTAAAATCATGTATCATTGATCCCGATCCTTGTATTTTCATGGAGTCAGAATTAATGTATGGCGATAAGGGTCCTGTTCCTGAAGAGACTTATTACATTCCAATTGGCAAAGCAGCCGTAACTAAAGAAGGTACTGATGTTACTTTAGTTGGCTTTGGTAAAATAATGAAAGTAGTTAACGCTGCCGCTGCTGAGCTTGAAAAAGAAGGTATCAGCGCGGAAGTTATCGACCTGCGTACCGTTCGCCCGATCGATTACGAAACGGTGATCAATTCGGTTAAAAAAACTAACCGCTTAGTATTGATTGAGGAAAGCTGGCCTTTAGGGTCAATAGCTACCGAAATAGCTTTTAAAGTACAAAAAGACGCGTTTGATTATTTAGACGCGCCTATCCTGCGCATTATGGGTGGCGACGTTCCGTTGCCTTACGCCCCAACTTTGATCCAGGAATACCTGCCAAATGCCGACAAGGTTGTTAAGGCGGTTAAAGAAGTAATGTACGTTACAAAATAAAACACACGTAGAGGCACCCCGATTAATCAGGTGTCTCCTCCTGATAATTTTCAAAGCCTGTTATTTTTATAGCAGGCCTTTTTTTATGCAATATTGTGTTACTAATTATTGCCATTATGAAATTCAAAGCTTCATTATTACTGATAACAGTCTTTTTACTTAGCAGCTTTACCATTTTTAAGGATAAACGCGATCTGAATATCGTTTTCATTGGCGATAGTATTACCTACGGCGCGGGACTTCCGGATGCAGCTAAACAAGCTCCGCCGGTAATCTGTGCCAATTATCTAAAGACACAATCAAACATCAGCGCGGTAGATTTTTCAAACCAGGGCCATAGCGGCTATACCACGTTAGACTGGTTGCCGGGCACCAAAGCCTTTATCGATGCCGAGGGTGCGGCTAAAGCATTTGCCAATCAGCAGGCACAACTGTTATTCTCCATTAAAATAGGCACCAATGACAGCGCAATGAAAGGCACCCACGGCGCGCCGGTATCGGTTGAGGATTATAAAACAAACTTGAAAACCATCATTGACCAGTTGCTGAAAGATTTCCCCGGAAGTTTGGTAGTGATTGAGCACCCGATATGGTATAGCCCCAATACCTATAATGGCTCTATGTATCTGCAGGAAGGCTTAACACGCCTGCAGACTTATATCCCGGCAATGGATCAGCTGGTTAAAGAATATAAGAAAACAAATCCTAAACGTGTCTTTATCGGCGATACCAAAGCCTTTGCCTATTTTAAAAAGAATGCCGAAACCGACTTACAGCATGAAGAAGGCAGACAGGGCATTTTTTACCTGCACCCTAATCCAAAAGGTGCGATAGCATTAGGTGAGTTTTGGGGCAAGGCTATTACCAAAGTTTTGAAGTAATATTAATTGATTACTATTGTCCCAAACAACCAGCCCAACATGGACGAACTAATAGTAAAAGATAGTAATGGTAATCAATTGCATGACGGCGACTCGGTAACGGTAATAAAGAGCCTTAAAGTAAAAGGCGGCGGCACTACCATAAAACAGGGCACTACAGTAAAAAAGATCCGCCTTACCGATAACGAAGACGAAGTTGATTGTAAGATAGATGGGATGAGCATCGTGTTGCGCGCAGAGTTTTTGAGGAAAAAGTAGTGGCTATTGGAAGTTAGCGATAAGCTATTAGTCTTTCTTACAACTACTAAATTAAAGCAGTTTCACCAATCGCTCTAAGGCCATCCCCCTTGATCCTTTAATTAATATCGTCGAGTTTTTAATCGGAGCGTCTTTTAATCCGGCGATGACTTCTTCTGCGGTAGGATAAACCTTTGCAGATTGCCCATAGTTTATACCGGAGATTGCCTTTTGAAAGTCCTTGCCAATAAAAATACGCTCATCAACTTCTGTAGCTAATGCTTTTTCAATGATGGCTTTGTGCTCTTCAACCGATTCTGCTCCCAATTCAAACATATCGCCCAAAATTAAAACCTTGCGTGGCGCGGTTATTTTGCCAATGTTTTCAATGGCTACGGCCATACTGCTTGGATTGGCATTATAGTAATCACAGATCAACGTATTGGTTGCGGTTTGCACAATTTGCGACCGGTTATTTTTAGGCTGATAGCCCTCAATACCGGCGTTGATCTCGGCCGGTGTCAGTTTAAAATAAATACCTATGCTTATGGCGGCTAAAATATTATCCAGGTTATAAGCGCCGGTAAGCTGGGTTTTGACAGTGTAGCTTTGGCCCGAGCTATTGTTGGTCCACTGCAAAGAAAGTAGGGGCGCATTTTCTGTTATCTCGCCGGTTACCAGGTCGTCAATGGCATCGCCATAAAAAACCGGCGGAACGGCAAACTTACGCGCGGCCTGCATCGCCATTAAAATAGGATTATTGCTGTTGATAAAAGCCACGCCACCATTATGCGTTTCAAAAGCTCCCCCTTTAGGGGGTTGGGGGGCTAAATAATCATACAACTCGCCTTTGGCAATCTTCACACCCTCAATACTGCCAAAACCTTCCAAATGCGCTTTGCCTACATTGGTGATCAAGCCGTGTGTAGGTTGTGCTATACTGCAAAGCAATTCAATCTCTTTTATATGATTAGCGCCCATTTCTATCACGGCCACCTGGTGCGAAGCGTTAATGCCTAAAATAGTTAAAGGCACGCCTATATGATTATTCAGGTTGCCCTGCGTAGCCAATGTTGTAAAATGCTGTGATAAAACCGCGTTAATGAGCTCCTTGGTAGTTGTTTTACCATTAGTACCGGTAAGCCCCACAACGGGTATAGTTAATTGCTTACGATGATGCCGTGCCAGGCCCTGCAGGGCGGTTAGTACATCGGCTACTAACAGGCATTGGTCATTAATTTTATAGTCCGGGCTATCAATTATGGCGTAGGCGGCACCCGCTTCAAGCGCTTGCTGCGCAAAGGTATTGGCGTCAAACTTATCTCCCTTCAGGGCAAAAAATAAGCTGCCTGCCGCTATTTTGCGGGTATCGGTACTGATAACCGGGTGTTGTAAGTAGTGTTGATATAGTTGTTCGGTAGTGGTCATATGTACGTTGACGAATTTATGTCAGAGAAGACTTACGAAGTTTTTAAAACTTCGTAAGTCTAATAACCAAAGTTATTGATTTCTGTTCATCCAACCCAATACGGCTTTTATTTCGCCGTAGGTAAAATCCGGGCCTAATATTTCTTTTAACGGGGCCAAACGCTCGGCGCCATAGCTTTCAACAGCCTCCTGTATAGCAGGGATCTTGTCTGACGGTACCATTTCCAGCACATCCAATTCGCCCGACTCGACGAAAGAACTTAAATGGCTCTCGACGGTAGATACATTAAGCCCGCGCTCTGCCGCAATTTCGGCAATGGTCTTGTCCTTTTTATAAAGCTCGAGGCTTGCCCTGCGGGTATCGCTGCTTCGGGGCGTAGGCGTTCTATCCGTTTTAGCTTTACGCTCGCGTTTCCTGCTTTTATTGACGATCCTTGAATTTAAACCGCGTTCTTGCGTGTAAATTTTGACGGGATTTACAAATTCCCGGCCATATCGCGCGAGTTTAACATCGCCAAAACCCGAAATGAAACGCAGCTCGTCTAAGTTTTGCGGCAGGTAGGTGGCAATCTCCAGCAGCGTGGCATCTGATACAATAACATAGGCCGGTACGTTCTCTGACGAAGCAATATCCCTGCGGATAGTCTTCAAAATGCTGAGCAGGTCGTTCTCAAAAGGCAGTGTTTCTGTTGGCCGTTCTTCCATGGTTTGAGTAGCTACCAGATCTACCTTTTGCAAACCTTTCAAAACCGCATCACTCTTTTGGGTGAGGTTTAAAACCGGGTATTCGGTTTCTGTAAACTTCAGGTAATCAAGCGCAACCAGTTCGCGCAAATAGCGCTGCCAATCGGCTTTGCTAATGTCTTTACCTACGCCATATGTTTTTAATTCTTTATGCTCCTCGCGGATCTTCTCGTTTTTTGATCCGCGTAAAAAATCGATTACGTAAGTAGTGCCGAAGCGTTCTTTTAACCTGTACACAGCTGATAACGCCTTTTGCGCTATCTCCGTACCGTCGAAAGTAGTGATCTCGCTCAGGCAAACATCGCATGATCCACAATGGTCGGGCGCCTGCTCATCAAAATAATTCAGCAGGTATTTACGGCGACAGGTGGGCAACTGGCAATACCTGGCCATATCGTTCAATTTGCTCAGCATTACCTGCGTTTGCTCAGGATCATCGTTGATAGTCACAAAGCTTTTTAGCTTGATGGCATCGCCCGGCGAGTAAAACAGCAAGGCCGATGATGCCAGCCCATCGCGGCCTGCGCGGCCGGTTTCCTGGTAATAACCCTCGATGTTTTTGGGCATATCCATGTGTACCACGTAGCGCACGTTTGATTTATTGATCCCCATGCCGAAAGCTATGGTAGCTACAATGATCTTTACATCATCGCGCAAAAAGGCTTCCTGATTCCTGGCCTTTACAGCATTGTCAAGCCCGGCGTGATACGCCTCGGCTGAATAGCCTTGCGCCTTCAGGTCTGTCGCCAATGCTTCAACCGATTTACGGGACAGGCAATAAATAATACCCGATTCGTCTTTTTTATCCTCTAAAAAATCAAGTAGCTGGTCAAAGCTGTTTCTTTTTGGGTTGACCCGATAAGTAATATTGGCGCGATTAAACGACGAGATGAATATGGCAGGTTTTTTAAGGTTCAGCTTCTCCAGGATATCCTTCTGCGTTAATTTGTCGGCCGTAGCGGTAAGGGCTATTACCGGGATATTTGGAAAATGATCTTTTAGCCCTGCCAGCATCAGGTATTCCGGCCGGAAATCATGGCCCCAGTGCGAGATACAATGTGCTTCATCGATAGCTATTTGCGCCACAGGGACGGGTAGCGACCGTAAAAAATCAACCAGTTTATTGCCCGATCCAAACAACCGCTCGGGCGCCAGGTATAAAAGCTTGATATGGTTGCTGTTCAGTTTGGTAATGATGCGGCTTTGCTCGTCAGGGCTTTGTGACGAATTTAAAAATGCCGCCGGGATGCCTGCCACGTTCAGGCTGTCCACCTGGTCCTTCATCAGCGCGATAAGCGGCGAAATGACAATGGTTAAACCGTTTAACAGCACCGCGGGCAACTGGTAGCATAATGATTTGCCGCCGCCGGTAGGCATTAGCGCCATCACATCGCCGCCGCTTAAAACATGCTCAATAATAGCTTCCTGCTCGTGCCTGAACTCACTGTATCCGAAATATTTTTGCAGGGCCTGGGTTGGTGTCATGTTTTTTTAATATGTGATATGCAAATGTGGGGATTTTTGGGTATAAAAGAGGTTGTATCAAAAGTAAAATGATAGGAAGTAGAACAATTAAATTTTGGATAATAGAAACTCCGTGCTTCTCTGTACCTTCTTTGTGTGCTTGGTGGTTAAAAAGAAACCGCAGAGTTCGCAAAGAAGACACTAAGATCACAGAGGCAAAATATTATTTAAAATGCCATTTAGATTTAAGACTTTTGATACAGCCTCAATTTGTTTGTTATTTTTTAAAAGTTAGATTTGATTATGGATGCTACAGAATATTTACTTTCTACTAAAGCCAACAAAGAGCGATTGGATGCTGCCATTAAAGAAGTAAAAGATGGCAAGGGTGTTGAAATTAAGTTAAAAGATCTTTGGGCTATAGAGTTTGAAGATGCTATAAACGAAGTGAACTTAGCTAAGCAGGGAAAGATAACGCTCAAGTCGGCAGAACAGTTATTAGATGAACTATAATACAATACTTCATTTTTCGTATATTTGTATATAACCAAACCCTGTAGGGGTTAAAAGCCGGTAGAACCAAAATCAACAAGAAAATCGTGCCGTCGGGTACGATATTTTTCAGCCCGCAGAACAATAATAAAACTTTATCTACCGCCCTATTGCATCTACAGTGCAATGAATTTTCAAATCATCAAAAGTATAGTTCTTTTTGGCGATAAAAATTGCAATCTGCTTAAAATCAATAAATTAAGTAAAAATATTGCCGCCGGCATAACCCCTTATACCCGATAAACGGCAATTTTTACTACCGGCATCAGGCCCGATGCCCGATAAATGCCATTTTTTACTACCGGTAAAACCACTTAAGCCCGATAAACGCCAATTTTTACTACCGGCATAACCAGCAATACCGGTAAAACAAACAAGAGGCGATGGGTAATAGTCAGATTATTATTATCTTCACTTTTATATGTTTAAAAAATTACCGCTGCTGCTTATTGTTGCCTGTTTTGCTTTCTCTGCATTCGCGCAAAAAATTCAATCCCCGTCCGAGTTTTTGGGTTATCAGCTGGGTACGCAGTTTACCTATCAGTACCGTATAGTCGACTACTTTAAATATGTAGCCGCCGAGGCTAAAAATGTGAAGCTGGTGAAATACGGGTCGACAAACGAGGGCCGCCCTTTGGTTGCCATGTTCATCGCGTCAGATGCAAACATTGGCCGGCTGGATGAGATCCGCAAAAATAATTTAGGCCTGGCCGGGTTAAATGGCAACGGCAACGCCAGTACAGATGCGCCGGTAATAGTTTGGTTAAGCTATAATGT
>JAQBOP010000244.1 GCA_028287975.1 Mucilaginibacter sp.
AGGGGTTTTAAAATATCAAAGAACCTGAAAAGGATAAATCCAATCAGGACATAGGGGATAGTTACCGGTACAAAAAGCAGGCTTACAAACATACCTGCTACTTCGTCAATAACCACACGGCCATGATCTTTACCCCAAATGGGTTCAACCTTATTGCCGCTCCAAATACCTAAGGCGGTTATTACAAGTGTAACTAATACTGAAGGAATTATGGGTGGATACTTGCCTGCCCAAAGCAAATACCAGCATATACAAGCAAAAAAGGCCGCTATTGTGCCAACACCTTTACCTAAGTATCCGATGCCAAAAACAGTAGCGGCCAGTTTATTAAAAAGCATTTATTTTATCTTGCTTCAACCAGGTCTTCGTAATAATCTAAGCCCAGGTGGGTTATCAGATCTTCGCCCATTAAGTAGCGTAACGTGTTTTCCAGTTTTATTAATTGTTTAAATATATCGTTCTCGGCAGGTAAACCCGGAGCTGTCTGTGGTGATTTCAGGTAAAATGATAACCACTCTTGTACACCACTCATGCCCGCGCGTTTTGCAAAATCGCTAAATAAAGCTAAATCTAACGCGATAGGAGCAGCAAGGATCGAGTCGCGGCACAAAAAGTTGATCTTGATCTGCATTTTATAACCTAACCAGCCAAAAATATCAATGTTGTCCCAGCTTTCCTTGTTATCGCCATGCGGAGGATAGTAGTTTATACGGATCTTGTGGAAAATATCACCATATAATTCAGGATTATCTTCGGGTTTAAAAATATCTTCCAATACACCTAATTTTGAAACTTCTTTAGTTTTAAAATTATCCGGATCATCTAATACCAAACCGTCGCGATTACCTAAAATGTTTGTAGAGAACCAGCCGTTTACACCTAATGATCTTGCAGCCAGGCCAGGTGCTAAAATGGTTTTCATTAAAGTTTGACCGGTTTTAAAATCTTTACCTGCAATAGGCGTTTCGGTGATACGTGCCAACTCGATCAACGCAGGGATATCAACCGTTAAGTTTGGAGCGCCATTAGCAAAAGGAATACCTAATTTTAAAGCCGCGTAAGCATAGATCATACTTGGCGCAATGAGCTTGTCGTCATCTATTAAACCCTGCTCAAATTTTTCAAGTGTGCTATGAACGTCAGATGCTTCGTAATAGATCTCTGTTGATCCGCACCATACTAAAACTATACGGTCAAGGCCGTTGTCCTCTTTAAAGTTTTGAATATCTTCTATAACTTGTTGCGCCAACTCGTAACGGGTACCGGTTTTAACATTGGTAGCAGTTAAGTTTTTCGCATAGTTTTGATCAAAAGCAGCTTTCATAGGCTTTATTGCCTCTAATTCTTCTTTTACAGAATAAAGCAATCCGGCCTCAAGTACTTTTGCATTCATTGCCGATTCATATACGTTGTCTTCGTATACATCCCAGCCACCCCAAACAATGTCATTTAAATCTGCCAATGGCACAAAATCTTTAACTTTTGGACGACGGTTTTCTGTTCTTTTACCCAAACGGATAGTACCCATCTGTGTTAATGAACCTATTGGTTGTGATATTCCTTTTTTTACTGCTTCAACGCCGGCAATTAGTGTAGTAGCTACTGCTCCTAATCCCGGTAATAAAATGCCAAGTTTACCTTCGGCAGGTTTAATGGTGCTTTTCATTGTGTAAATTTAATATGTAGATTATTGATGTATTTAAAGCCATTTATTATCCTTATACCATTTAAGGGTTTCCTGTAAACCGTCGTTAAGTGTGTATTGCGGATAAAATTTCAGATCATGTTTTGCAAGTTCAATACTGCACAACCAGTTAACAGCTGTCAGCTCGTTCAGTTTTTCGATATTCAGAATAGGGGCTTTGTTTCTCAAAGAACTTACTTTTTCTGATATCCCTGCAATTAATTTTACAAAGTTTACTATAAGATGAAACTTGATTGTCTTAACGTTTAGTATTTGCTTTGATAATTTTCCGAGTTCATGCTTGTCATAAAAGTTTCCGTCAGACAAATTAAAGGTTTGCATGCTGCCATTATTAAGCGCCAGGATGCTCGCCTTAGCCAGATCGGCAACATATATAAAGCTTAATTTTTGTTGCCCCTTGCCAATATAAGCCTCGATGCGATTACTTACCTGTTTAAAAAAGATAAAGATCCCCGTATCGCGCGGGCCATATACGGCGGTGGGCCTTAATATGGTATAGTTTAAATTTTTGATCGCTTTAAGTTTTCTTTCGGCTAATAGTTTACTCCTGCCATACGCGGTAATAGGGTTGGGGCGTGTCTCCTCAGTAATTATACCGGTTAAGGTTTGCAAAGGGCCAACAGCTGCTAAACTGCTTATTAATACAAACTTTTTTAATGTACTACCCAACTCAATTGCGGCATTTGCCAGATTAGCCGTGTAGGTAGCATTTACTAAGTCATATTCCTGAGCTGATATTGCACGTGTAATGCCGGCAGCGTGTATGATATAGTCGAACTGTTTTTCTTGTAAAGCTTGTTTTAGCGATTGCAGGTCTTCGTAATCCAGGTAGATGTATTGAATATCAAAGCCTTTTAGGTGATCTATCCGGCTGTTTTTTCTGACAGCTGCATACACCTCAAGGTTGTTTTGTAATGCTTCAATAATCAGATGGTATCCAACAAAGCCACTTGCACCTGTTATTAAAACCTTTTCTTTCATATTTGCTTTTGGTACATTCTGTACTTTTTATAAGGGTCGCCTTTTATGGCGATAATGGCCTCATTAATAAGCATATTATTTTCCAAAGTCCATCCGGCTTCTGCCCATTTTAAACCTTTTGCTGTATAATTTTTAATTATGGTGCCATATAAACAGGCTTCAATGCCCATTTTACGATAACCATCAATTACACCTAAAGCATAAATGCGCAGGCTTTGTATTTTCTTCTTGCCAAATAATAACTTAAAGATCCCGGTAGGGAACAGGCGCCCTTTTTTAATAGTCCTGAAAATTTCATTGTAATTAAGGAGCGCCAGTCCAAAAGCTACAATTTTGCCATCCTGCTCTGCAACTAAAGCAAAATCCGGGTCAAGTATCAATTTCAGATCTTTAGCCAGGTAATCAAACTCTTCATCAGATAATGGAACAAAACCGGTGTTCTGGTCCCAGGCCGAATTGTATACACTACGCAGTTTTATAGTCTCTTCCTTGAAATTTTTTAAGTTTATTTTGCGAATGATAATGTTATTACGCTTTAAGCGCTCCTGCAAAGCATTAAGTAACCTTACCGATTTATCATCATAATTATTACCATCCCAATGCCAGGCAATAAGGTCCACATCTTTTGCAAAACCAAAAGCTTCAATTAATTGGGCATAATAGGGCGCATTGTAAGTTTGCATTAATACAGGCGGACTATCAAATCCTTCAATTAATAACCCGCAAGGCTCGTTAGTTGAAAAATTTACCGGACCTAAAAATTTACCGCTTACCCCTTTATCTTTTAGCCAGTTAGCAGCAGTAGTAAAAAGCAGGTTGGCTGTTTCCTGGTCATTTATACAATCAAAAAATCCAAAGAAACCATCATTAACATGGTTATATTCGTTATGGCTGTTGTTTAGTATCGCGGCTATACGGCCAACTATTTTATCGCCATCATAAGCTAAAAAACCCTGCAGTTTATTGTGTTTATGAAAAGGGTGTATGGTTAGCAGATCTCTTTGCGCTATAAATAATTCAGGCACGTAGTTAGGATCGTCCTGGTATAGATCATGTGGAAAATCAATAAATGCTGTAAGTTCTTTTTTTGAATTTACCGGTATTATTTTTTTCATTTAACTCGCAGAAATTATTGGTATTAAACAAAAAATGCGGCTACTTTTTTAAATAGCCGCATCTTATATCGATTTTAAATTATATTCTTTCTTTAACGCCCATTACTACACCAACATCTTTAAATGCTTTGGTTATTTTTTCAACAGCCTCATCAATTTGTTCGAATGTATGAGTTGCCATTAAAGAGAAACGCAGTAAAGATGAATCTGAAGGTACAGCCGGGGACACAACCGGGTTAACAAATACGCCTGATGATTGCAGGTGTTTGGTAACCAGGAAGGTTTTATCATTATCCCTTACATATATCGGCAGGATAGGGCTTTCTGTTGGGCCAAGATCAAAACCTTCGTCCAATAAAAGCTTCATTGCATAGTTGGTATTGTCCCAAAGTTTTTGGATCCGCTCAGGCTCAGACTCGATGATATCTAATGCCGCAATAACGCTGGCTACAGAACCAGGGGTCATACTAGCACTAAACATTAATGAACGCGCACGGTGTTTCATATAATCAATGGTCTCAGCGTCGGCAGCAATAAAACCACCTAATGATGCCAGTGATTTGCTAAAGGTTCCCATGATCAGGTCAACCTCGTCAGTTAAATTAAAGTGTGAGGCTGTACCTGCACCTTTGTGGCCGATAACACCCAGGCTATGAGCATCGTCAACCATGATATTTGCACCAAACTGATCGGCTATTTCAACAATTTCGGGCAATTTAACAATATCACCTTCCATACTAAAGATACCATCAACCGCGATAACCTTAACAGCTTCTTCTGGTAGGATGCTTAATTTGCGTTGTAAGTCTGCCATATCATTATGGGCATACTTAATAACTTTTGAGAATGAAAGACGGCTGCCGTCAATTAATGAAGCGTGATCGTATTCGTCTAATATTAAATAATCGTTACGTCCTGTTACGCAGGATAGTACACCTAAGTTTACCTGGAAACCAGTGCTAAATAACACAGCAGCTTCTTTGCCTACATAGGCGGCTAACCTGTTTTCAAGCTCAATATGTATATCAAGCGTTCCATTTAAAAACCTTGACCCTGCACAACCTGTACCATATTTATCAATTGCTTTCTTTGATGCTTCCTTAATTTTTGGATGATTGGTAAGTCCCAGATAAGAGTTTGAGCCAAACATTAACACACGCTTGCCATCTATAATCACCTCTGTATCCTGCGCAGACTCAATAGGCCTGAAATAAGGATACAGTCCTTTCTCCCTGATCATTGCTGCATCTTTAAATTGAGCAATCTTCTCATGTAGTTTTTTAACCATGTATTAACCCTGCTTAAATTTTTTGTAAAAATACCATGAATAAGTTTA
>JAQBOP010000251.1 GCA_028287975.1 Mucilaginibacter sp.
CGCGGTAGTGTAGGTTTCTTTCGAAACATTAGCTAAAGGTGATTTTTTTACCATTCCTTTCGCACCAAATTTCACGCTACCCATAGGAGTAGCTGTGACAAAACCGCCGCCACCACCCGAGATCATATGAATTCCTCCGCTTGAATTTGCATTAGCGTCATCTTTACTATTTACCAGGTCCAGGTCAGGGTTACGCTTCATAGTATTGCTAACCGGGCCGGCCTTGGTGATCAACAACGGTTTCACTATAAACCCGCTGGTATCGTGGTAAGTTAAGCCTGCTACGCCGTTCATAGAAACAGGTAAGGTATCTACTGAAGGTTTGTTTAATATTTTAGCGAAACCAATAGCCGCTTTTGTTAAATGTGGTAATACTAATGTGGGCGCAAAATCGTCGCTCTGCTGTTCAAGCATGCCATTAGTTAGCTGTACGCCTAATGTTTTCAGCAAAGGGTTTAACATTTGTTGCCTGCCCGGCTCACCGGCTATTAACAGGTTACCTCCCTTAGCAATATAAGCTTGTATTTTTTGTATGGCCGCAGCGCTTAATTCACTCTGCGGATCTGCAATTACTAACGCTTTAATATTGTCAGGAATCTCCTGGGTGCTTAACGAAACCGTATCCACATCAAATCCCTGGTTAATAAGCGCGTAACGGAAAGTTTTTTCAGTAGTTACTGTTTTATACTCCCTGTCGCCTTTTTTAACGGTTTTTCGTTCCCCGTCGCCTGTTACAAAAGCAACCTTTGGCATATCAGCTTGCAGCAGTCTTTTAAAAGCAGCCGAAACTTCGGTTTCACTTGGCCAAGTCTGTTGATCGTTAAAAACACGCAGAAAAGTGGACCTGCCTTTATAGGTTAGTTTCATTACATACCTGTTCATTTCCGGTTTCAGATCGATGTCTTTTTTGATCTGTTCAGGTGTTTTAAAATCAGATAGTTTCAGATCAGAGCCTTTGGCCCTTTGTTCGGCAATTTGTTTGATCGTTTTACCTTTGTACCCTTCAAAAAGGTTATAACCTAAGGCAAAAGGCATGTCATAATAACTTACATAATGGAATTCAATATCCGGTTTAAACCGTAAATACGATTCCCACCGGGATAAATATTCGTTGCGTTGTTCCGGTAATCCAAACCAATAATAATTATCTAAAAAATTACTGTAAGAGGTAACTTCTAACTTATCGTTACCCAACTCCTTGATAATTTTCTGTGCATTGGGGGTAAGTGTATTATCTTTATTTGCTGTTGTATCCCAGTAACCTATCAGGCTTGGAAAAGAACTGACATAGCCAATAATTAAAGCAGAAACGACGATAGCAACGTAGCGACCTGCGGTAACGTACCATGGCTTTGTTTCGCGGCCGGATTGTAATTTGTAAATGGTTGCGCCGAGAAAAATATACACGATAACTATGAAATAGATCACATCTTTAGTAGTGATCAAACCGCCGAGCATATGACGGGTGCGCCCTGAAAGGGATAAAAAATAAGTTAAATCCCGAACGAAGTCTAATCCCTGCCATAAAGTACCTATGTAACTAAGAATCCCTATCATTACAAATGTACTTACCGCCGCAACTATCTGGTAGCTGGTAAGGCTGGACATAAAAAGGCCGATAGCCGAATAAGCACATAACAGGAGGTAAAAGCCGAGCGCGGCCGCTAACAGCATTCCGTAATCTGCGGATCTGATATCAAAAACGCCGGATGTCATAAAAATGCCTATCACAAATAATAGTATTAAGCTATATACCAGCATAGCCAGGTATTTGCCGAAAACAATTTCGCGTATCTTTACGGGCGAGGAATATAGCAGGCTGATGGTGCCGCCATTAATTTCACGGCTGATAAGGCCCATAGTTAGCAGCGGAATATACAGATATAAGTTCTGCATAATGCCGCCGAATAGCCCGTATGGACTTGTGAATACATTATATGTTAACTGCCGCATCCAGTTCAAACCCATACCGCCCATTTCTTGTTGGCTGGCATATTGATTTATCAATTTGGTGTAACTAAGCGCGCATTCTACAATAAAAGCGATGGTTAAAAACCAGGCTATTGGCGAGTAAAACAGGTTGCGAAGCTCTGCTTTTGCTATTTTAAATATTAATTTCATTATATTAAGATTGCGTGGTTTTGGTAGATAATTGTTTAAAAATTTCATCGAGCGCCGTTTTGTCAAGGTTGATCTCTCTTAAGCGCCAGCCGTTATGCACGCTTGCGCCTATAAGTCGTTCAGTTATTTCCTTATCTCCGGTAAAATAGACCCGTGCTTGTCTTTCCGTTATGAAATCAACTTTATCTACACCGGTTATTTTCAATAACTCTGCCGCTACAGGCGGATTTTCCATATGCATTAACACGCTATGCGGCTCTACATAATTATTGAAAGCATCCATCGTATCGGAGAAAACAATGCGGCCGTCAGCTATCATCTTGATCTCTTTGCACAGCATTTGCACTTCTGACAAAACATGCGAAGAGAAAATAACCGCGTGTTCTACCGCGATCTCTTTGATCAGCGACCTTACTTCGGTGATCTGGTTGGGATCCAAACCATTGGTCGGCTCGTCCATCACCACCAGTTTAGGCTTATGGATAATGGACTGTGCGATACCCACACGTTGACGGTAACCGCCAGACAGATTTTTGATCAACCGGTTGCTAAAGTGCGATATGCCGCAGCGGTCTTTTGCTTCTTCAAGGGCGGGCTTAATAGCCATTTTATCCATTCTCCGCAGCTCTGCGGTGTAGATGAGGTATTCATCTACCGTCAGGTCTAAATACAACGGGGGATTTTGTGCAAGGAAACCTATCTGCCTTTTTGCTAATTCAGGTTGTTCACGGGTATCTATCCCGTCTATCAGGACGGTGCCCTCCGTTTGGTTCAATACACCGCACATGATATTCATGGTGGTAGATTTGCCCGCACCGTTTGAACCGAGCAAGCCTAAGATCCCCGTGCGGTTTATTTCCAGGTCAATGTCGCGGATAGCCCAAGACGTACTGTAGCGGTGCGATAATTTCTTAATACTTAAAATTGAATTTTCCATTTTAGTTTTTTTATTGAAATAAAAACCACTTCCGGAGTATGATTTATACCCCGGATAGTAATTTGAAGTGTTTGCTATAAGAAATTTATTACTTATTGGTAACCCGGATTTTGCACAAGAGTGTTGTTTAGTTCTATCTGCGTTTGTGGTACCGGGTATATGGAAAAATCAGGTTGCCAACCAGCTAATACAGCAGGGGCTTGCCCAGTTATCGGGTATTTGTTATCGCCAGCCGTTCTGCTTAAATCAAAAAACCTGTTGCCAAATTCAAAACACAGTTCTATTCGTCTTTCCTGTCTAACAGCAGCCAATAAAGCCGTTTGTGATGACGATGCAGTAACAGTAGCAGGTGCCAAGCCTGCTCTTTGGCGTATAGCGTTTATATCAGCCACAACTACATTCAGATTATTATTAAGTTGTATAGCGGCTTCAGCCCGAATCAGATACATTTCAGCAAATCTTAACAACACAAAACCTGTAGCAGGTGTTGTGGGTGCCTTGTCCTTATATTTGAAAGGATAATATACATTCTTGCCACCTACTACATTAAAAGCCAACCAATCGCTCTTGCGCAAGTCACCGGGTTCAAAACTATTTAATAAAGAGTCAGTTACAGGATAAGCTGGTGTCCCGCCATAAGGAACAAAATTTCGTGCGTCTCCAGATCCAGAATAAGAATCTAAAATCGGCACCTGCCAAATTGCTTCGGCACTTCCATCCAAAAATATTTTGTTAGGATCTGATTCAAGGGTAAAGCCACCATGTTGAATAACTGAATCGGCTTCGGTATATGCAGCCTGCCAATTACCTAAATATAGGTTAACTTTGGCCTTTAAAGCTACTGCCGTATATAAATTAGGCCGTGCATGCCCGGAAGATACCAGAGGGCCACCTGTATATGTTGCAGGGTATGATGCATAATCTGCCGTTAATTTTGTAGTGGCGTTATTAAGATCTGTTAAAACCTGTTTATATACATCAGCACGCGAAGATCTGGGCAGCGTGGCGCTGATTTTATAATCAGTTGTAGTTACCAAAGGCAAACCACCAAATAAATTAGCTTGGTAAAAATAAACAAAAGCACGCACTACTTCCATTTCGCCTGTAACTTGTTTAATAAATGAAGCTGATAAGTGACTGTTGTTGGTTATTCCGGCCAAAACGTCATTTACCTGGTAAATCTCCGCATATGGTGTTGTCCACAAGTCGTTTAGATGGCTATTTTTCGCATTGAGGTTATAACTGTTAAATTGTCCATCATCCTCGGTACTGGTATAAGATACTTCATTCCCCGAAAGCGCCGTAGCTACATCATAATACCCGCTGTAATAAGGGATACCGTTGTTGTTGGAACTGACAGTATAAGTATATACACCGGCAACGGCCGAAATAGCTGTTGCACTATCTGCAAATGCCTGTGCCCTGGTAATTTGTGTAGGCGGATTGGCGGGTATTTCAATTAATTTTTTGCAAGAAGCAAGTGTACTGAAGGCAATTAATAAACCACCTGCCAGTATTCTATTTTTATTAGAAAATATTTTTTTCATGATGATAATTGTCTAAAATTTTAGATTTAAACCAAACGCTATAATACGCTGCAACGGGAACGTGGTGAAATTACCAGGCTGCTCCGGATCACCGAACTTATAGTTGGTAAAGGTTAACAGGTTTTGCGCATTACAAAAAATACTGGCGCTTTTAACATTAATTTTATTCATCAAGGCATCAGGCAGCGCATAAGATATCGCTGCTGTTTTAACCCTTAGATAAGTGTCATTGGTATAGGCACCGGTAGATTGCGAGAAAGTAAAGGCAGGGTTGATAGATGATGAACCGTAACCGCTTGACAGCCTTTGAAGCGTAGCATTTTGGCCGGGGGCTGTCCAATATTTACCTAATACATAAGCAGGTAGATTCCCTTGAAGGCCTGGAATACTGCCATTGTAAAGCGCTGAAAGGGCATTAGGCTGCGTACCGCTTGAAAACTGGCAGAAAACATAAAGGCTAAACCGCTTATAATTGAAATTATTGCCAAAACCACCCATATAGTTAGTTTCCCTGTTACCAATAATCACTTGGTCGCCACCGGTCGCGGCTGTTCCATATTTAGGTTTAGAAGTTACATTTCCGTTTTTATCGTAATACTCAAACAAACCGGTAGTAGGGTTTACATCCTTATACCTGTAACCAAATACCACAGTAGTTGGCTGGCCGATAACATATTGGCTGGCATAAGAAGACGCTGCCAGGTTAGGGAAAGAAAGCAGCTTATTCCGGTTAAATGTTAGATTAAAAGTAGTTGTCCAGGTAAAGTCTCTGCTTTTTATGTTAGTTGATGTTAGTGTAAATTCCCAACCCTTGTTTTGAACTTCGCTATTTTGGTTCTCATACACGGTGGAGAAACCTGCCTGCCCAGCCAATGGATATTCAACCAGTTCTTTGCTGTTACGATCTCTGTAATAGCTGGCATTTAACAACAAACGGTTATTGAAAAAGCCAAGATCCAATCCCACATCCAATGATTTTTTTATAGCCCATTGAAAGTTTGGATTAAATAGGTTGTATGGAATATTTTGCCTAATGCCCTGGAAAGTTCCGGTATTGCCATATGGGTAAGGAGTGTACAATGCCTGGAATTTATACCCTCCGGCAGCATCTGCACCAGTTGTTCCGTAACTTCCTGAAAGCTTACCATAACTAATAAACGGAAGGGCATCTTTAAAAGCCTTCTCCTCAGAGAAGATCCAGCCGGCACCTACAGAACCAAAACTGCCAAACTGTTTGCCCGGGCCAAAATTACTTGAACCATCACGCCTGCCGCTAAACTCTATTATATATTTTTGGTCATAAACATACTTTAAACGGCCAAAAATAGCTACATATTTAGTGAGGCTTTGTACATCAAAAGGAGAAGTTGAGGCGGCTCCATTAATTGAATTAAGGAAATTATCATTTGTATAACCATATGCCTGAGTTTGCTCCTGATCATTCGTGCTTTTTTCATAAGTGCCACCCAATAAAGCGGTTATTTCCCCTCTACCAAGCGTTTTATTATAATTTATCTGCGGTTCAACAATAATATCCTGTGCGGCAGTATTGGCAAAAGCTGCACTTATTTGATCATAAGATGATGGATATTGTGCGGCCAACGGATTTTCTGAGTGCTCTGTACCGTTATTACGGCTATAACCTATGCTGCTGCCAATTTTTAAACCCTTTATTATTTCATAATTGAAATTTACTGAAGTATTGTAATTATAAGTTTGCAGCGTAGAGGGCGCCCTTAAACCAGCGTACAAATTATTATATACAGACACTCCCTTGTAATTCCAGATCAAATTACCGTTCGCATCTATCTGATCGGGCGCATTAGGGGGTAACGTCACATAACTGGTACCTCCAAAACTTGTAGAATTATTTTGTTCATATGAAAAGTCGGAGATGAAGGTAAGGGTGAATTTTTTATTTGCCGAGTTACTGGTTATCGCGCTGTGCAGGCTGTATCTCTGATCTGCAAAATCGCCCGGGTAATTATAGTCTGACCGGGTATAACCACCATTAACAATAAAAGTGCTGTTAGCATTTCCACCGGATACGCTGGCATGGATATCTGTATTATGGGTATTATTTCCCTGGATGATTTTTTGCCAGTTGGTGTATTTGTTTTGATCATAAAGTGTTAGATCAGGCGCGTAAGAATTATAATCATTGGGGTCGCTGCCGGGTGTAAGCTTATCTAACGTAAAAGCCTCGTTCCTTAATTTAAGATATTGTTGCGTGTTCAATAATTGCAGTGGCCTGGCAGCCGCGTTAACCTGTGAGTTTACATTTAAGTCGACAATTGTTTTACCGGCTTTTCCTTTTTTTGTGGTTATTAAAACAACACCGTTAGCGCCTTTTGTGCCGTAAATAGCGGTCGCGTCCGCATCCTTAAGGATAGTGATGCTTTCTATGTCAGCGGGGTTAATACCATTAAATGCACCTATACCGGTTGCCTGGTCTAATCCGCCGCTAAAAGATTGTCCATTAGCAAGATTGGATAATTGGCTAATATTAAGATTTTGTGCAGCAAAAGGTACACCATCTACAATAAAGTAAGGCTGGTCATAAGGTTTAAAGCTAAGCCTGTCTGTAGCCAATGAATTTTGGCCCCGTACCTGAACCAATGTCGTTGAGCCGGGCACACCGTTCTTAGCTATAATAGATAGGCCGGGAACTTGCCCTTCCAATGCCAATAATGGATTGGTTACCGGTTGTTTTCCTATCGTATTGGCATCAACGGTGTATACATTTCCCACACTAAAACGCCTGGATTCTGTACCGTAACCAATTATTTGGATCTGATCAAGTGCTGAAGACACCGTGTGTAACACTATATTGAGCGATATATCCCTGCCATTAGAATTAATAATTCTTTCCAGCTTATTATACCCAAGATAAGTTACAACTAAATTGTAACGCTCTTGCGGTAACTTACTAAAATAAAATCCTCCTTTGCTATCGGTAATAGCAACATAAGTCATTCCTTTAATACTTAAGCTTACGTTTGCACCCATCAAGGGTTGACCTAAACTATCCGTAACCGTACCATGAATATCAGCTGGAAGCGCAAATAAATTGGCGGCTTTATCCTTAATATTATCAAATAAAGAGGGTTCCTTTCTTGAAACCGATACCGATTTGTTGTCAATTTTATAATCCAGTGGCTGATTATTAAAAACCAACGTCAATACTTCGTTAAGTTCCATGTTTTTCACATCGATAGTCACCGGCCTGGCCGTTTGTATCGTTGCTGTCGTGTAAGCAAAATCATAACCGGTTTGGTTTCGGATTTGCTCAAAAATGGTAGTTAATGACGCGTTACGTTGTGACAAAGTAACCTTTTGCGCAAGGGTGCTCGCGCTTACCTGCATAAAGGCTAAGAATAGCATCAGGGAGGTTAATTTCATGAACAACAATAGTTTTTTTGTAAAGCCGGGGGGCAGCACAAAGTGTTCTGAGTAAATTTTGTACATTTGCTAAGTGAGGGTTGTGCGTTTCGCCTTGAGTTTTCGAAGACAGTGAGGCTGACGCGGTTCTTAAATAGTTAATTAATTATTTGAGCGATCCTTTCGAAGTCATCCGGTTACAGCCAGGTGACTTTTTTTGTGGGGTGCGGTCTGGTAATAGTTTATTTTATAACGGTTACCCTCCTTCCTTCAATTTTAAATTTAACGCCTTTTGTGTTTTCAAATATTTGTAAGACAGCGCTAATGCTTTTGCTTCGGCTGATGCGGGCGTTAAAGTCGTCAGTCGGCATTGTGTTATCGTAGTATATGTTGACATTATACCAGCGCGAAAGTTCGCGCATAACGGTTTGAATGTGGTCGTTTTCAAAATAGAAGTCGCCGCTTTTCCATGCCGAATACCGGCTGGTATTAACTGTCTTTATGTGGCTTCCGTCACTCTGTTGACCAGGTTTTAGCAGCTGATTATTCACCTTGACTAATCCTTCAATCAGCGTTGTTTTTGTAGCGAGTTCATCGGTATAAGCGTTCACGTCAAACGTGGTACCGATATCTTCTATGGTTTGCTTTTCAGTTTGTACCTTAAATGGATGCCGGGCATCATGTACCACTTCAAATAAAGCCTCTCCTGTAATTTTTACAATTCTTTCTTTTTCGTTAAAAGCCGTCGGGAAGGTTATGGACGATAGCGCATTTAACCAAACCTTGGAGCCATCAGGCAAAATAAGCGGATAGGGCGATTGCTCGCCTATCGCCGTTGACAAGGTGTTATAGGAAATTGTTTCTTTTGTTTTAACAGCTACGTCAGTAGTGTAAGTAATGCCATTATTAATTTGTATAGCCGCAGATCCCTGCGTCAGCTTTTTATACAACCCTTTAGTTAACAAAATCTTCTGCCCGTTCGCTAAAGTCAAGGTTGCCTGGCCGTGGCCGGGCGCAACATCATTTTTATAATTAGCGTTTTGACCAAATTCCTGTTTATTGATAAAATAATAGCTACCAACAGAAATGAAAAGTATAATTGAAGCGGCGGCTGCAAGCCTTGTCCATAAAGGCCTGATACTCCTGGTAGGCTGCCGTGTATCAATATGTACGTTGATACGTTGTTCAATTAAATTTTTAATTTGTTCAGCGTTTCCTAATTCTACATCATTCCATTCGCCTTGCGATTGAAATTTACTGAACCAAGCGTTATAAAGATAAACATCCTGATCACTCGCGCTGCCATCCCTTACACGTTCAACGATCCTTAAAAAAATTTCTTTTGTCATTTCTGGCCAGCGGCTAATATCCCGCTTTCAATAGTAAGGCGAAAAAAAGAGGGCCACCCCCCAAACAATCACAAAAAAAATTAATAAATTTTTTATTTAGATAGTTTTACTGTCCTTTAAAGAAAAAATAGCCATATAGAAAGAGCGCCCATCGAAATTCTTAGCTTTTTTATTGCGATAGTAATCTGATTTTCGACTGTTTTTTCAGAGATCCCTAATTTTTCTGCAATTTCTCTATTAGATAATTGCTCATTTCGGCTTAACTCAAATATTAACTTGGCCCGTGCAGGAAGTTTTGCACTCATTTTCTTGATTACCGCTTTTAATTCTTTAAGTTCTAAAGGATCATGGTCAAATAATAGACTTTCAGTTTCAAGTTCATCCAAATTAATAAAACAAGCCTCTCTCGCCCTGTTACTGCGCAATATATCGGTAACCTTATATTTAACAGCCGCTTTGAGGTAAGATGGCAGCGAATTGATCTGCAGGCCTGATCGATGGTCCCACAACCAAACAAACACTTCCTGGGTAACCTCCATGCATGATTCCTGGTCCCGAAGTATGTTCCATGCAGTTTGATACAATGATTGCCAATAACGGTCATAAAGTTCACCGAATGCCACCCGGTCACCCTGCGCTATAAGCGCAAGAATTTCCTGATCAGAAGTAGCGGGGCGCACTGACATGATGCCCCTAATTTACACAAAATTGATGTTAAATTAAAATGGAAGATAAACTGTATAATATAGTTTACTCTGAAGTAGCCTGAACTAAACCGTAACTACCCTATTTCTCATGGCTCCTTTCCTTTAAAAAATAAAGGCATTGTTCGTTTCGGCAATAGAATTATAAAAATTATTTATAGGAAGCGACTTAGCATTCAGTTGGCAGGGATCTCTGCTAAGCCTCCTTCCGTTACTCGAAATCACCTAAATTAACACTTCGATATTTCGGAAGGGAGACACTCTATGAACAAAATTCTGCTTGAATTTCACTAATGGTAATAAACTCTTCTGTTTTATTCAAATTTGAGAGTTAAGTGCCAACGCTATCAAATTATGCAACATTTTTATATCTTTATAATCGAATCCCCTAATAATGACAGCTATAACTTCATATACAGATGTTGAGCTTGCTGAATTGCTTAAATCAGGCAATCAGTTGGCGTTTACAGAGCTGTATAATCGTTATAATGGTTTAATTTACATTTATGCTTGCAAAATAACCGGTGATAATGATATTGCTGAAGACTTAGTGCAAGAACTTTTTGTAAATCTTTGGGATAAGCGTCAAATCATCAATTTTACATCTTCTGTATCTTCTTATCTATATGCCGCTGTCAGATACAAGTTTTTTGACTTGGTGGATAAACAAAAAGTACGCTCAGATTACGCTCAGAATTTTCAATTATTCCTGGACAACGGCGAACACCTTACCGATAACTATATCTTGGAAAAGGAACTGGCAAATATCATTGAAAAAGAAATAGACAAGCTTCCCGCCAAAATGCGCCGGGTGTTTTTGTTAAGCCGCAAAGAAAATCTGACCAATAAACAAATTGCAGTCCATTTGGACATCTCCGAAAAAACAGTCAAAAATCAGTTGAGTACTGCTTTAAAAACATTAAAGCTTAAGCTGGGCCTGGTTACATTTTTGCTGATGTTAATCCATTATTAGCAAATCGCTACTTTTTTTGTTTTTTATTTGGGACTATTGTTGTCTTTAACCTACATATAATTGAATTGGGATATAACCCATTCATGTTATGAAAAAACACCAGGCAAAAAATTTATTAACCAAATATGTAAAAGGCGAAACTACGGCCCACGAACGTACATTATTGGAGCAATGGTTTCTGAAAGATCTTGAAGACAGCAAACACGTACCAAGCCAATCAAGGATAGAAGAAGCCGACGAAAGAATTACGGCCTACCTGATGAGTCATATAGGCTTACAACAAACCGAGACAAAAATCACAAAGATTTGGCCCCGCATCGCAGTTGCAGCAGCCGCTTTAATTTTAATATTTGGATCCTTATTTTTTTTACGCAGCAATTTCGCAAAACAACAAATTGTTAAAAACACCATTAATGACATTGCTCCGGGCTCAAATAAAGCAGTCCTTACCCTAGCAAACGGCAAAAGCATTGTTTTAGATAATTCACAAAATGGCCTTATAGCTAAACAAGGTGTCACTGTTATTAATAAATCTATAAAGGGAGAATTAGTTTACAAGCAAGCTGAAAGCAATGAAGTTCCTGCTTCGAAGCTTACCTATAATTTAATAACCATCCCCAGGGGCGCCATGAGCCAGGTAGTGGTTTTACCGGATGGCTCTAAGGTTTGGATAAATGCTGCTTCTTCTTTACGCTACCCTACTGTCTTCGCGGCTAACGAACGTAAAGTTGAACTTACAGGCGAAGCCTATTTTGAGGTGGCACATAATCCGGCAAAACCATTCAAGGTTGTCAGCAATAATCAGACTGTCGAAGTTTTAGGTACTCATTTTAATATCAATTCATACAATGATGAGCCAGGTATAAATACTACTTTATTGCAAGGTTCTGTCCGTATAATGGCTAACGGTAATGAAAAGGTGTTAAAACCGGGGCAGCAGTCAACTATAAAAAATGGAACTATTAATTTATCTGAAGTTGATGTAAGCGAAGTTGTCGCCTGGAAAGATGGATATTTTGAGTTTTCGAACACCGATATTCAATCTGCCGTGCGCCAGATCTCCCGCTGGTATGATGTGGAAATGCAGTGTGAAGGACATATCAACGATGAAACTTTGACAGGTAGGATTTCAAGGTCCAGGAACATCAGTGAGGTATTGCAAATGTTCCAACAGTCCAAAAATATCAATATAACAATTACAGGAAGGAGGATCATGGTTAAGGAATAATTTACTCAACTGTAATCCATAAAAAAGCCAGGTGTGCGGTAACACAGCTGGCCGGTGCCTGGATTACGTCAATAAAATTTCTCACCCTATTAACTTATTAAACCAGATAACAAATGTATAAAATTTATACTATAAAATTCTTTGTGCCTTTTCGGCACGCTCAAAAATCACTGCTTATCATGCGATTAATCGTCATAATTCTTATAACATCCATGATGCAGGTAAGTGCAGGCTCTTTTGCACAAAAAATTTCTTTGTCTGAAAAAAACATCACTTTGGATAAAGTTTTCAAAAAGATCAGCCAGCAAAGCGGCTATGATTTTTTAGTTTTTTCATCCATAATTAAAGACGCGCAGCCAATAACTATTAATGTTAAAGATGCAGAGCTGAAAGATGTGCTTGATCTTATTCTTCATGGCCAGCATATCACTTATAAGATTAATAACAAAACCATTATTCTACGTGAAGTTGACAGATCTGTGATAGATATGATAAGGGATTATCTGGCTGAAGTCACTATTTACGGTACCATAATAACCGAAGATGGTTCGCCGCTCCCAGGGGCGACTGTAAAAATTAAAGGCACTAATAAAACTATGGCTGCCGATAAGGCAGGTAAGTTTGCCATTACCGTGCCGGATGATAAATCGGTGCTGGTTTTTTCGTTTATTGGTTTTGCTACACAGGAAGTATCTGTTAAACAAAACATGGTAGTTACCATGCAAACTGAAACCAGCAAGCTTAATGAAACGGTCGTGGTGGGTTACGGAACCACGAAACGTAAAGACTTAACAGGAGCGGTATCATCTGTTAGTGTCGGTGAAATAAAAGACGTTCCTTTTACAACTATTGATCAGGCTTTAACCGGCAAGGCTGCAGGTGTCCAGGTGATACAGGCTGACGGGTCTCCGGGCGGTGTTGCCAAGATCAGGATCCGCGGCGGCACATCGTTGCTGGGTGGTAACGATCCTTTATATGTTATAGATGGCGTGCAGATGCAGGTACAGGATAATTATTTAACCACCGCCGCCGAGGTTGTAAGCCCCGTTGAGCGCGCAGGTAATGATGATTCCAATAGTTCCGTATCAAGCGCTTTTGCCAGGACATTAAATAGTTTAGCCGGTTTAAATATTAATGATATCGAAAGCATAGATATATTGAAGGATGCATCGGCTACGGCGATTTACGGGTCAAAAGGCGCCAATGGTGTCGTAATTATCACCACAAAAAAGGGCAAATACAATCAGAAGCCGATATTGGAAGGCAGTTATAACAACGTGGTTAGTGTGGCCCGCAGGGAAAAGCTTTTAAACCGCGATCAATATATATCCATATTGAAAGAAGGCGCAACTAATTTAAATGCAGCCCACGCAGCCGCACAAATACCGGATGACCCAACCGCCACAGCCATTTTAACCGATCCGAATTTCTTTGGAAAAGGGAGTACTGATTGGCTTTCGCTTGTTTTGAGAAACGCGGTAACGCAAAATGCCAGTATTTCCGTTCGCGGCGGCAACGTTGGGTCTACCTATTATACATCGCTATCATATCTTAACCAAGAGGGTGTTGTAAAAGGGACCGATTTTACCAGGATCTCTGGGAAAATTAGTTTGGATAACCAGATTATTAGCCGGCTGCGTATTTCTACTAACCTGGATTATGGTTTTACAAGCAATAACATAACCGATGGCGCGTATACCCAGGCGTTATTTATGCCACCTACCATTGTTCCTTATAACGCAGATGGAAGCCCTAAAGCAGTTTTTGGTGCTGACCTGGGTGCTTTTGATTACCAGGGGTTTCAAAATCCACTGTTTTTGTTAGACGGTGTAAACAAAACCAATACGGTTTCGTTGCTGGGCTCTTTAGCAGCCGAACTGGATATTTTACCAAAAGAGTTGAAACTGCGTAGTTCGGTTGCTGTAAATTATGATAGCTATAATCAAAATAATTATCAGCCAAGCACGGTATTAATTGCAAGCCCCAGCGGTACAGGCAGTTCCAATAATGGCACTGCCACACAAGGGCAATCGCAAAATGTAAATCTATTTTATGAAAACACGCTTACCTGGGATAAACAGTTTAACCAGGATAACCACCTGAGCTTGGTGGCCGGTACTTCATGGCAAATTTCAAAATTTAAATCCTTTACAGCCAGCGGCCAGGGTTTTCCGGATGACACGTATCTGAATAACTTATCTTCGGCAGCGATTGCGTTGCCGCCTACAGGCGTTTCGGGACAAAGTTCGCTGCTTAGCTTTTACGGACGTGCCAACTACTCATTGTTTGATAAATATCTTTTCACTTTCACCGGTCGGTCTGATGCTTCTTCAAAATTCCCTGTTAATAACCGTGTAGGGTATTTTCCGTCAGGAGGCGTAGCCTGGCGTTTATCACAGGAAAAATTTTTAAAAGAGGTAACGTGGGTCGATGAGATTAAACTCCGTGCAAGCGCGGGCACTACGGGTACGCAAAACATAGGCGATAATTTATTTTATACCCTATACTCACCTGTTTCGTACGCAGGGCTGAATGGCTTATCGCCCACACAGTTGGGTAATAATTCACTCAAGTGGGAATCAACCCTGCAAAAGGATGCCGGCGTTGATGCCGAATTTTTTAAGTCACAATTACGCTTAAGTATTGGTTATTATGATAAAACAACATCAGACGCACTCTTTCCTATATCTGTTGCAAACAGCTCGGGATTTGGGGGTGTTACAGCTAACATTGCAAAAATTCAAAACCGGGGTTTGGAAATCGAAATTTCGGGGGAATTTATCCGGAAAAAGGATTTTCAATGGTCAGGGTCTCTAAATATCTCGGGTAACCGTTCAAAAGTTTTAGCATTACCGAATAATCCCGCCCTTAATCCCGATGGGAGCCCGGGTGATCCTTCA
>JAQBOP010000330.1 GCA_028287975.1 Mucilaginibacter sp.
CCTGATGCCATCAACGCCGGCCAATTCGGCCGCCATTTTGCCAAGGCGTTCATCCAGCATGATCTGTTTGATCTTTTCGTTATCCTGCCAAAGGTTGATCAACTGGTCAAAAACGTTGTCATAATAAGATTTATCACTGTCGTCGCCTTTGCCGTAAACTTCTTTGCGGTCGGGCATTTTATTGCCGTTCCGTTTTTTTACGGCTTCATCCAGCGCTGTGCGCCAAAAGTCTAATTCGGCAGGTGATAAAAAATTCTCTATTACTAAAAATCCGTCACGGCGGTACTGCGCAATCTCTTGCGGCGATAGATCATTATTCATTTTTGGTCGTCTTTGGTTTATATATCAAAGCTATTAGTAAAACCGTTTGGCAGTTATAACAGGTTGAACTATTTTTTGTACTTTTTGATATATAACGCATAGGGCAAATAGAAGATTATCTACCGGGCTATCTTTTAAAAAGATCTTTCCCTATTCTTTCCATCACTACATTCCTGTAGCTTTTACTTATCGGGAGTATTTTATCTGCAACAGTTACTTCGTAACTATCAATACTGACTATTGCGTTTACCGCGACAATAAAAGATTTATGGATCCTTAAAAACGAGTCAGGTGGCAGCTGGCTTTCAATGCTTTTAAAACTCATGTATACAATATGTTTTTTGCTCCTGGTATACAATATCACATAGTTTGACATGGCCTCGATATACAGGATCTCTTCAATATTTATCTTTTCGAGCTTTTGATTGGATTTGATAAAAAAATAAGAGCCGGATATAACAGGCGTTTCCTGCTTACGCTTTAGGCTAAGTTGCGCCTGTGCCTTATTCACGGCCATAAAAAAACGGTCGAAACTGATCGGTTTTAACAGATAATCCAACACATTAAGTGTATAGCCTTCAATAGCATATTCAGGAAAGGCCGTTGTAAAGATCACCATCGGTGGGTTTGCCAAATTTTTTAAAAAACTAACCCCGGTAATTTTAGGCATCTGGATATCTAAAAATATCAAATCCACCCTGTTATTCTGTAAAGCCAGGCTTGCTTCTATAGCGTTTTTACAAACATCAACCGGGTGCAAAAAATCTATCTGCTCAATATACTCAAGCATCCCGCTGCGTGCTATAGGCTCGTCATCTACTACCAAACAGTTAATCATTATATTGCAGTTTGAGGGTGGTTTTATAAGTATCTTCGTTTTTATCTACAACCAACTGGTGCTTACCCGGGTATATCAGTTCCAGCCGTCTTTTCAGGTTTTTCATACCTAACCCGCCCGATTCTATTAAATATTTTTGCCCACTGGTTTGATCATAGGTATTTATGGCCTCAACCACAAAAGTGTGATTAACATCTTCTTTTATCGCCAGGAACACTTTATTGTTAGTTGGATCTTTATAGTTAGATATGTGCTTAAAGCTATTTTCAATAATTGGTAATATGAGTAACGGCGCTATCATAAACGTCTTGATCTGCTTGTCTATAACCAATTGAATATCCGTATCCTTTTCCATGCGCAGCGTTTGAATAGCTACATAATTTTCTATGTATTGCAGTTCCTTATCTATCTGCACCCTATCATCCGTACACTCATATAGCTGGTAGCGCAGCATTTCAGAAAACTTTTCGACAGTAAGGCGGGCATCCATATTTTCTTTATCTATCTGGAAATAAATAGTATTCATGATATTAAACAAAAAGTGGGGATTAACCTGCGAACGTAAAAAGTTAAGCTCGGTACTTACTTTTTCTTTCTCTATCTCCAGCATTTTTTGCTCCATGAAAAAGCGGTCGCTTATTATTTTGACTATGCAGCTTATTATGATTAAAACGATATCGATCAGCAACGTTTCTACCAGTAGCGCGAAAATGTAGAAGGTAGACCGAAAGAAAGGATGGCCGCTGATAAGGTGATATATGTATAATGCGATTACAGTAGTTAGTATTGAATTTACAACGGCGGCTAAAAACAAATAAACTATAAAACGCCAAACCCTGCGCTTGTATAAATAGTTAGGTGTAAGCGTATAAGCAGCGTAATTACATACGGGTATAGCCAGCCCGGTTAGTATTAAAAACCCTATCCATTGCGGAAATATCGGCGTATTATAATCATAGCTGGTAAACATTATCAGGAATGATACCATCATCCATGTTATAATGTAAAAGATCTTGTATCGGTTAAAAAGTTGTGAAATGCTTATGTCCATTAATCGCCCTTAATTTATAAAGGCAATTTACAATCTAATCCCCAAGTTGCAATTTCCTGACGTCAAGTATTTTAGCCATTTCGTCACGTTTATTTCTCCTCTTGTATAATCTAAAAAAATCGAACATCAGCTAATTCTATTTTAGATGAAGAAAGCCGAAAAATGTTGTTTTTCAACCAACTACAAACCCTGATGACAGCATCGGCCGAATAAATAAAAACAAACAACTTAAAAACCAAGATTATGAAAAAATTCAGACCTATTCTAATTGCATTGTTTATGTGTGTATCAATGTTTGCTGCAAAAACGGCCCACGCCCAATTTACCGTTGGCGCGCGGGCCGGTGCAAACCTGGCTACAGAGCCTGTTCCCGATCTTTATCATGTTTTTTTAGCAAGGCCTTACGCAGGCCTTTTCGGTCAATACAGCTTTAGCGGCGTTGGCGTACAGGTTGGTGTAAACTACTCGGGCGAGGGTGCTAATTATAAGGACCTTTCGACAAATGATGTTTTCCATATCAGGCAGTCATTTCTTACCATCCCGGTTTTAGTATCCTACAAATTTGGTTTTGGCGGATATATAGAAGCCGGCCCGCAATTTGGTTTCCTGCTATCTGCCAAAGAACAGGATGGCACCGATCCATATATGGATACCAAAAAATATTACAAAGGCACGGATGTTAGCGCAGGCCTTGGTTTAGGTTATGATTTTAAACCATCCTCAGCCTTAAAAGGCTTTGGATTTAACGTACGGTATATGCGCGGCCTAACCAACCTTAATAAAGACGTTGTGGGCACCAGTACTGATGGCATAAAATCAAGGGTACTTAGCATAGGCCTTACTTATAAGCTAACAAAATAACACACACCATTAATTTATCGGTTATGAAAACAGCAACGTTATTATCAGCGATCATCCTGTTAGGAATGCTTGCGTCCTGCTCTAAGAAAAAGACTGTCGCCCCCGACCCAAATACTACTATTAGCAATTTTTACTATGGTCATATCCTTGGGTCTCCAAACACCATAATAGGGCCCGGAAATGCGATCTTACTAAGAACCAATGGTACCATGAGAGAGTATGCTAACGATTATTATTCGTTAGGAACCAGTATGACCGCAGGGGACACAGCAAGCGCTAAAATAAAACTTGACGGTACTTACTTAATCAGCATAAAAGGGAGCGTTACTACGGTTACTGCAACCTGGCATCAGCCAAATGGTTCGCCTGCATTAACTTATACGCTTGTGGGTACGCTAACAGGTAATAATATGACAGGTACGCTAACAGATGAAGGGACCGGGATCGGTACTGTTGCGCAGTTTTCATTTACAAATGCGCCCCTTCAGAGCAGATAAAAAAAGGCATTATATCGTATACAGAAAACAATGCCGGATATATCTGCAAATCGTTTAAATCAATTAAGTCATGAAAATATTAAGGCTGTTATCAGCAATCATCCTGTTAGGAACGCTTGCATCATGCTCCAAGAAAAGTTCGCCTGCGCCTAACGGCAATACCGGAACGACGGGAGCTACAGGCATGACCGGAGCCACAGGAGCTACCGGGGCAACAGGTGCTACCGGAGCGACCGGGCCAACAGGCCTTATGGGTAGTATAGGTATTACCGGCGTTAAGGGCAATACGGGCAATACCTATGTCGCGGGCTATGAAACCAACGGCACCAAAGAGGTGGCCAAGATCTGGATAAACGGCGTAACCAATTTACTTACTGATGGCAGTAAGGATGCCATCGCGACGTCGGTGGTTCTTGCAGGTACAGACCTATACGCGGCAGGTTATGAAAGCAACGGATCTGTTAACGTGGCCAAATACTGGAAAAACGGTATAGCCGTACCGCTTACTGATGGCAGTAAAGATGCCTACGCCAATGCTATTTATGTGTCGGGGAATGATGTTTATGTGGCCGGCTACGAAAACACCGGGACTTATAATACATCCATCGCTAAAATTTGGAAAAATGGCGTGGCGACGGCTTTGAGTAGCATTCAATCATCTGCCAACTCAGTTTTTGTTGTAGGAACCGATGTATATGCAGCCGGTTATATTTTTGGCTCAAGTCGTGCGGCTGCAGTTTGGAAAAATGGCACGCCTACAACCTTAACGCCAACAATATCCTCGGCAGCTGCCTATTCAGTTTATGCATCGGGTGCAGACGTGTATGCTGCAGGATATGAAAACGGTAAGGCCAAGGCATGGAAGAACGGTGTTGTGCTATATAATTTAACCGATGGTACCAGTACCGATGTAAATGCCAGCTCGGTTTTTGTAAATGGCACAGATGTATATGTCGCAGGGTACGAAAATGAGGTTAACAACGAACCCCGGTTATGGAAAAATGGAACAGCTTTACCTTTGGTAACTTCTTTTGGCGGGCGCGCAACCTCAACTTTTGTGCAGGCGGTTAATGTGTATGCCGCCGGCTATGAAAGCAATGGCGCAGGCACAAATTTAGCCAAGTTTTGGAAAAACAACGCTGCTACTAATCTTACCGATGGTAAGCATGAGGCAAAAGCATATTCAATCTTTGTAAAATAATCGTATGAATAAGTTAAAAATATTAGTCGTTATCCTGGGGCTTGCGTTTTTCGCTTCGTGCTCAAAAAACAAAACAGTATCACCCAATACTGTAGATAACCAGGCTGTAAACGTTTATGTAGCAGGCGCAGATGGTAACGTAGCCAAACTCTGGAAAAACGGTGTGCCTATCGCTTATAGCGATGGTAAACAACCGGCCGGGCTTTCGTCGGTGTTTGTAAGCGGTACCGATGTTTATGCGGGTGGGTTTGAAGGCAATTTTGCTAAAGTATGGAAAAACGGTGTGCCTGCGTCATTAACAGACGGAACTTACGGTGCTGTTGTAAACTCGATCTTCATATCCGGAAGCGATGTTTACGCTGTAGGCAGCGAAGCATTAAGCACTACCAATACTGTAGCCAAGATCTGGAAAAATGGCGTAGCAACCGCGCTTACCGACGGAACCCAAAACGCTTCTGCCAGCTCAGTATTTGTTAGCGGTACAGATGTATATGTGGTAGGGTTTGAAGCTAAAATTGCTAAGCTTTGGAAAAACGGTGTGACAACTAACCTTACCAACGGCGCCTTTGCAGCCGAGGCAACATGTGTATTTGTGTCAGGTAAAGATGTTTACATAACAGGCGATATTTTAAATGATGCAGGTAGTGAAGTGGCTACCCTATGGAAAAACGGGGTACCCAACGCTTTAACCAGCGGCATAAACACTGCCAGCGCTACATCCGTCTTTGTATCGGGTACGGATGTGTATGTAGCAGGTACCGAAGGTAGTGAAACACCCTATGGACCCAGCGAAGTTTACAACAGCATTGCCAAGATCTGGAAAAACGGCGTCCCTACCTCATTAACAAACAACACAAAGGCTACCGGCTTGGGGTCAGTATTTGTTTTGGATAACGTGGTTTACACTGTTGGTGCCCAGGAAACTAACGATGTAAACAGTTCGGCGATCATTTGGAAAAATGGCGCCCCGAACGCTTTAACAAGTGGCGGCACAGAAGCTTTTGCAGCTTCTGTTTTTGTAAAATAAGTGAAATAGTTAATACAGATCAGTTAATAATGCAATGGGGCCGTACTTTAGTATGGCCCTTGCGCTTTTAGGGCCATAGCGTTTGGCACGTATCAGTATCATTACAGTTAAACGATGATTGAAGATTTATTTTTATTTTGCCGCGTTGATCAATTCAAACCATCTTTTAGCCACTCGTATGAAAACCAATATGCCTGCATTTTCCGGATCTGTAAAAAAGGTCTTGTTGCTATTTTATATTTTGCTGATCGCTTCTTTCCAAATGGCCCGGGCGCAGTCTAAAGATATGTGGATGCTTACCTATTTCCGCCAGCGTTACCCTACCCGGATCGAGATAGACGCCCAGGGCAAAACGGTTGAGGTGCCGTTGCCTAATCCCATGTTGGTGGCACAATTGCATATTGCACTATCAACCGACGGGCGGCATTGGACTCCTTTAAATAATAATAAGCCCATTTGGGACCAACACATGCGTGATCAATTTATCCACAAAGGACCGGACGGCATTTGGCGGTTAGTTGCTACCGGCGGCGGCAAGGACGCACCCGACCATAAACAGTTTGGCCCAAGCTGTATTTACGCTACATCAAAGGACCTGATCCACTGGCAATTTGAACAGTACCTGCCCCTGATGAAAGACGTACACGATAGCACCGGCGCGATGGTAAAGAATATATGGGCGCCCGAGTATTTTTATGACGACGCCACCAAAGAGTACACATTGCTCTGGTCGTCTACCTTTAAGAGCGAGGGCTGGCAGGAGAGCCGGTTATGGTATTGCAAAACAAAGGACTGGAAAACATTTACTCCGGCTAAAGTGCTCTTCGCGCCTCCGTATTCTGTGATAGACGGTACTTTGATAAAGCATAAGGATACTTATTACCTGGTTCACAAGGAGGAAGAGTTTGGCGTAAAAACCGGCGAACGCCGCGGCATCCGCGTAGCGACCTCTAAAAACCTGGAAGGCCCTTATACGGTTTACCAGGGACCGTTAAACAATGGACAAATTGCTCCGACTATTACCGAAGGCCCCAGTGTTATGGCAGATCCTATAAACCCGAAAGGATGGTTGCTGTATTATGATTACCCCATGGCAGATGATTACGGCATTTCATCATCGTCTGATCTATTTCACTGGACCATCGAGAAGGATATAGCCCTGCCGCCTGATGCCAGGCATGGTAGCCTATCCAAATTAACCGCAGCAGAGGCAAAGGCGTTGCAGGATGCTTTTCCGAATAGCAAATAGCAGTATTAATAACAGGTTGGCATTGATCCGGCCTTGGTACAAACCGAACCCGTTCTGTGTCAGAATTCCTGAAAAAGCGTTCCAGCTTTGGCACCCGGGCATATAGTTCTTCCAGATCCGCGTAACGCAAATAAAACACTTCTGTATCTTCCAGAGCACTTGTCCCTAAAAACAGGCAATGTCAACAGCTCACCAATTTTCGGGGCAGAAAAGGATGTTGTGTTCCCCCACCTTCTTTATCCGGGTTAAAGATCCGCACAATCCGTATTCACAAAATAAATGTTACGACAAACTTCGCCTGCAGACAATAATACTGCATTCTTTTTTACATTTTTTTTAGCAATTTGGCGTATATTATGTCAATTTCGACACTATTAAGCGTGATATGCATGGCAAAATTGGCAAATAGCAGGTCAAACATTTTTATCAAATATTGCATGTTAAAAAACGTTCAATTCTGCCGGGTATAATCATTTCAATTGTGTTACTATTGATAGCCACATCGATCATTAGTAGCTGCTGAATTATTCTGTTTTATTTTTTTAGATCAGTTTGTATAAAGTTTTTAAAGGCCAAAGCTATTTCGTGTAATATTGCCGGCGAGGTGGTGTATTCATCATCTGATTTTACATGAAAGAACGGATGGCTGTATGCAGCGCCGGCGTAGTTTTTATATCCTTTTTTAGCTACGTAAACCAACTCGCCCACAGGTTGGCCGTTAACCTCACGTTTATTGGCCGGGATATCTTTAAAGGCAGCATCAAAAGCTGTTTTAACTGATGGCGTATAAATAATGTTTCGCTTTGCATCAACAGTGTTCAGCTTTTGCAGGCCATTTACTGTTTGTTTCCATTGCAGGGTGGCAATTCCGGCGCCTAAGTGTACCCATAATGCTGTTTTGTCGGCAGATGGGGCAAGCTTATCCAAAAAAGCATTGGCGCCAAGCCCGGCAAGCTCGTGGCCCGAGTTGCCGGTAAAAATAAATGTATAAGGCAACTTAGCCGAAGCCGCCCACTTTGCTAACGCGAGCCAGGTAGCAACACCAGGGCCACGTTCTCCGCCGCAGGTAAACCACCCGCTTATGGGCGTTGATATCACCACATATTTATCGCCATGACCTATAGTGCCATATACATTACGTGCGTTTATTTGTTTAAAAGTACCTTTTACCTTTATACTAACGGTTTTGCTAAGATTGCTTAACAACGCGGCGCTGTCTTTAGGCGCCACTATTACTATAGGTACCGCCCATGGGGTTTGATCTTTTTGTGCATTTGAGGCGACGATCTCCCCGGATATATTTTCAGAAATAGCAATAACCGCGCTTGCCCCCGCTGCTATCAATCCTTTTAAGCGGCTTACGTTAGCTGCATCCAACTGGCCGCCGCCTGAAAGCCGGGTAAGCGCAATATTATGGCCTAACGTTTCTTTAGTGGTGTTTGAACGGGCATCAACCAGTTTGCCGCTTATATCTTGCTTAATTTTATCATTAACATACCAAAGCGGAAATGCCTCCACCTTATGTTGCCCGGCTTGTACCGAAGCGCTTTCTAAAAAAAATTGCTTTAACGGGAATGCCAGGTAGTTTACCTTATATCCATACGATTTTAACTCGCTACCCAGCCACTCGGACGTAGCGTAATCACCGGGTGTGCCTGTACGATGAATCCCGAATTTCACAAATTTCTTCACATTTGAAAACAGCGCGTCGCCGTTAAATTCGTCAGCTGCGGGTTTTTGTTGTGCATAACTTAGTGTATTAAACAATAAACCTAAACTGAATATAGCTATACTGATCTTTTTCATTATTTGTTATGGTTAATAGTGATCTTATTATTTAATTTTATTCCAATCCTGCACGCCGACTTTATTGGCCCAGGCTAAATAGTTAGTTTCCAATTCTTTTACCTTGTCAGGATGTTTCGGGGCGAGGTTATTGAGTTCAGACCTGTCGCTTTCCATATCATAAAGCTCCCATGGGGTATTAATTTCCGCAACAAGTTTCCATTTTCCTTTTCGGATGGCCCTGCTGCCTTCATGCTCCCAATAAATGGCTTCATGATCTTTGTAAGGTTTGCCTTGAAACAGGCCGGCAAGACTGTTGCCCTCAACCGGGGTAAGTTTGCGGCCCTTAAATTCTTTGGGATAGGTAACGCCTGCCAGGTCTAAGCAAGTAGGTAAAATGTCAATGAAATGGCCCACCTGTGTATTGGTACTACCTGCCTTGATCACACCGGGGAACCAGGCGATGAACGGTGTTGAAATTCCACCCTCATGCGTGTTGCGCTTAAATAATTTAAAAGGCGTATTACTTACATTAGCCCATGGTTTTTCGTAACTGTCTATCGATTCGACCGAGCCGGGAGTGCCCGATTTTTGTATTACGGTTGACAATGATTTTACCTCATCGGCGCTGCCGCCGTTGTCTGATGCAAAAAGGATAATGGTGTTTTTATCTTTTCCTATCTGTTTAAGTTTTTGTAAGATCTGGCCAATGCAGATATCCATGCGATCGATCATCGCGGCGTAGATGGCCATACGGGTGTCCCATTTATCCTTTTCATCGGCGCTAAGTTTATCCCAATCCGGCACGCTTTCATATCTTGGCGAAAGCTGCCATTCCTTTTTGATGATGCCTGAAGCTACAAGCTTTTTGTATCGCGCGTAGCGTAAAGCATCCCAACCATTAAGGTACTTGCCTTTGTATTTGGCAATATCCTGCGGCAATGCCTGTATGGGCCAATGCGGCGCGTTATAGGCCACATATAAAAAGAAGGGATTCTTCTGATCCTTGATCTGCTCAAGCGACCCGATAGCAAAATCAGTTATGGCCTGGGTTAAATATTTCGAAGTATCATTACGAACTATCTCCTTGTCATTCAGCATGAAGGTTATTTTACTGCCATCGTTATATAGGGGCTTCGAGTTAAAATAACTACTGCCATTGTTCAACATGGTGAACGACTTATCAAATCCCCTGTTATAAGCCAGTGCCGAGGGCTGCAACCCCACATGCCATTTACCCGATACGATGGTTGTATACCCTGCTTCGGCTTTCAATAATTCGGCAATGGTGGCGCAATGTTCATTCAAATACCCCTGGTAAGCGGGGTAGCCTTTGTTGGCAACCATATCGCCCACACCCGCCTGGTGCGGGTACAAACCGGTAAGCAAAGCCGTGCGCGATGGGCAGCACCTGCCAGCATTATAAAACTGGGTCATTTTTAACCCTTTTGCCGCAAGGCGGTCAATGTTTGGCGTTTGTATTTCCGATCCGAAACTGCCTATATCAGCAAAGCCCATATCGTCTGCCAGGATGATCACAATATTGGGCCTTGTTTTGATTGTTTGTGCAAACGTAAAATTCCCGATCAAGATCAGGCTTAAAATAAAAATGCAGGGACGGTTAAACATGTTAAATGTTAATGGGTGGATCAGAATTAAAAATCTCCCGGGCATAGCCACGGGAGAAGGGGTATAAGTTTATTTCGTACTTGCCAGTTTAGGCTTAGTATAACTGTTAACCACGTCGGCAATTTGCCGGGCTGATGATAGGCCTGATTTGCGCCAAACCTCTTTGTTGTTTTGATACAAGATCAAAGTCGGCAATACGTAAATTCCTATCTGGTGCGCCAGCAGCGGGTTATCATATTCTTCGATCGTTATAATTTTTGGTTTAAAGCCTTTATCAGCTTTTAATGAATCTAAAGTAGGGATCAGCTTTTTGCAGGTTGGGCAATATCTCGATGCAAAATCGATCAGCACTAACGGCGACGAACCGCTTAGCGCGGCATACTGACTTTTTGTTAAAGCATTTGCCTGTTTGGTGGTTGTTACCGGGTAACCTGATCCCACCCAGCTTGACAAACCGCCGGCTATTACATAAACCTTCTTAAATCCATCTTTGCGCAACTCATTAGCTACTATGGTGCTGCGGGCAGCGCCAATAGCGTAAATAAATGTTGGCTCATCTTTTGACAGGCTGTTAAAAATGGCTTCATGACCCGGAGCGTTAGCATCTGCGCTAACAGCCCCGGGGATATGATGCTGCACGTATTCCTCATTACTGCGGGCATCAAGAATTTGCACGTTTTTTTGCGCGTTAATTTGGGCGGCTACCTCTTTAACAGGTAGCTCGCCCGGTTTAACCACAATAGTTTGTGCCTTAACTACCCCGCCTGCCGCAACAAGCAGGGCTAATAAATTTATTTTTATAGCTTTCATAGCTTAATTGTTGTTTTCAAGATGATGGATCAGTTTATTGTTCAGATCCTGTCTGTCAATAAACGGATAGATATGGTTTTTTTTCGCTTCGGCATCAAAAGCATCCTTCAGCTCTTTTAATTTTTCAGGATATTTTTTAGCCAGGTCAATCCGCTCGTTAAAATCCTCGTTCAGATTGTAGAGTTTCCATACGTCCTTATCATAATCGCGTTCAATTTTTGGTTTACCTGCCGGGAATGAATAATCAACATTATCCGGGTGGTGCGCAGCTTCGGCCTTCCAGCCATCTTTATAAATGGCCCTCGACGCAAAAATGTAATAGTACTGCGTGGTATGCAGTGTTAAAGCTTTAGGATCATTTAATGAGTTATATAATGATTTGCCCTGTAGCGTATCTTGCTTTACGCCATTAATATATTCAGGATATTTTAATCCGGCTATCTGGATAGTGGTCGGAAATATATCTGAAACATGGCCGTATTGCGTACGGATGCCACCTTTTTCTTTGATCAGTTTTGGATAATAAATGATCAATGGGTTATGGGTACCACCTTCGGCGTCCGCGTCAGATTTCCAGTATTTAAATGGCGTATTTGCCGCCTGTGCCCAGCCTAACGGATAATTTGTTGAAGCTTCAGGCGTGCCTATCTTTTCTAATTCGTCCTCATTATTTTTGATGTAGTCTTTTTCGGGTGTGGTTAAAGGCGAGTTTGATGGTTTTATCGTTCCATGTATGCTGCCTTCTTTGCTGGCGCCGTTATCACCTATCATCACAAAGACAAGCGTATTGTCAAACTGTCCCGATTGTTTTAAATAGGTAATAACACGGCCAACCTGGTTGTCAATATAGGTTAGGTAACCGGCGTACACTTCCATAAAACGGGCGTATAGTTTTCTTTGATCGGCAGGTAAGTTGTTCCATTCGGCAATGCGTTCGTTGCGTTCGGGAAGTTTGGCATAGGCAGGTATATAACCCAATCGTTTTTGGTTTTCGAATACCTTTTGGCGATAGACATCCCAACCATCATCAAACTTACCTTTGTACAGGTCGCTCCACTCTTTAGCTACCTGGTGCGGGGCATGGGTGGCCGCTGGTGCATAGTATAAAAAGAACGGTCTGCCTGGCGCTGCTTTGTGCGCTTTATCAATATAAGCTATCGCCTTATCGGTGATCTGCTCGTTAAGGTTTCGCCCGTCCGGTTTAACGTGAAAATTATCCTCGACCAAATGCGGTGGATTGTACTGGTCTGTTGCCGATTCAAGGAAACCAAAGTGGTGGTCAAAACCCTTACCGGTTGGCCATCGATCAAAAGGCCCCACATCCGTGGTATCCTCATCGGGGGTAACACCCCATTTACCAACGGCGAAGGTGCTATAACCGTCTTCGCGCAATACTTCTGCAATAGTGCCTTTATCTTTGGGGATCCGGGCATCATATCCGGGGAAACCTGCCGCGGATGATACGTGAGCAAAATTGCCCACGTGTACATAATGGTGGTTGCGGCCGGTAAGTAATGACGAGCGTGTAGGCGCGCAAATACCCGCGGTATGGAAATTGGTATACCGCAAGCCGTTATTGGCCAGGGTATCAAAATTAGGCGTACTTATCAGGCCGCCAAAAGTGCCCGACGCACCGAAGCCCACATCGTCCAACAAGATCCATACAATGTTGGGTGCCCCTTTCGGAGCAACCCTTATCGGTTTTGGCCACCATTCTTTTGATTCGGCAAGGGTTTTACCTACAACGCCCTTGTACGTCTCCGGAGTTGACGGTGGTATGTTTTGTGCGCTGGCGCCTGTAATGGTTATTGCAAACAAGCCTGCAATAGCTGCTGTGTTTAATAATTTGTGTAACTGTTTCATAAGGTTTATTTTTTATAATTCTGATGGATCCTTAAATGATATACGTCGTACCAGTCGATAAACGGGTACAGGTGGTTTTTTTGCGCCTGCGCATCAAACACGGCTTTCAGCTCTTTTAATTTTTCGGGATATTTTTTAGCCAGGTCGATACGCTCATTAAAGTCGTCGTTCAGGTTGTATAGTTCCCATACGTCATCGTCAAAGCTTTTATCAGGTATGGTTTGTCCCACTGTAAAATCGCCCAGCTCTACATTATCCGGGTGGTGGGCGGCCTCTGCCTTCCAGCCATTGCTGTAAATGGAGCGTGAGCCAAAAATGTAATAATGCTGCAGGGTATGTTTTGCCGGCGCATTGGCATTATCAAAAGAATAAACCAATGAGGTGCCCTGCAAGGTATCCTGTTTAATGCCCCTTATAGATTCCGGTAGCTGGATATGCAGATATTCGAGCGTAGTAGGCAACACATCAATAACATGGCCGTATTGTGTACGGATGGTCCCTTTATCTTTGATCCCTTTAGGATAATAAACAATTAACGGGTTGCGTGTTCCGCCTTCTGAGTTGGCATCCTGTTTCCAATATTTAAATGGCGTGTTAGCCGCCTGCGCCCAACCAAGCGGATAGTTAGTGGTAGCCTGCGGCGTGCCTATGTCATCAATATCCTCGAGGTTTGTTTTGAGGTAGGCGCTTTCTGCTACTAACTTAGCCGAGTTTGTTTTAGGTTTGATCACGCCATGCAGGGTTCCTTCCTTACTTGCGCCATTGTCGCCAAGTATTACAAATACCAGGGTATTATCTAACTGGCCGCTTTGTTTAAGGTAATTTATCAGCCTGCCTGCTTCATGATCCGTATAGGTTAAATAACCGGCATAAACTTCCATAAAACGGGCGTAAAGTTTCCGCTCATCCGGCGACAAAGATTTCCAGGCCGGGATGCGGGGATTGCGGTCAGGCAGCTTAGCGTTAGCAGGGATTATTCCAAGGCGTTTCTGATTGGCTATTACTTTTTCCCTGAAATCATCCCAACCCGAATCGAACTGGCCTTTGTACAGGTCGCTCCATTCTTTGGCAACCTGGTGCGGCGAGTGGGTTGCCCCAGGCGCGTAATACAAAAAGAAAGGCTTGTCTGGCGCTACTTTATGCTGCCTGGTAATATAGCTGATCGCTTTGTCGGTGATCTGTTCATTTAGGTGGCGCCCGTCCGGGGTTACATGCGCGTTGTCTTCAACCAAGTCGGGCTTGTACTGGTCCGTGGCCGAACCCAAAAATCCGAAGAAATGGTCAAAGCCTTTTCCTGTCGGCCAATGGTCAAACGGTCCGGCATCGGTTGCTTCCTCATCAGGTGTTAAACCATATTTACCAACAGCAAATGTGTTATAACCGTTTTCGCGAAGGATTTCGGCAATGGTGCCTTTGTCAGACGGGATGCGGCCGTCATAACCCGGAAACCCGGCTGACATGTTCACGTGCGAAAAACCACCCTCATGTACATAATGATGGTTACGCCCGGTTAGCAATGCCGACCGTGTAGGCGCGCAAATGCCGGCGGTATGGAAATTGGTATAACGCAAACCGTTATTGGCAAGCGTATCAAAATTGGGGGTTTTAATGATACCGCCAAATGTGCTGGTGGCGCCAAAGCCAACGTCGTCCAATATGATCCATACAACGTTCGGCGCGCCTTTAGGCGCTTTTACGGTTTCGGGCCACCATTCTTTCGAATCGTTAAGCGTTTTGCCTACGACGCCCTGGTATTGCGGGGTATTTTGCGCGTTAACGCTTTGCAGGCCGCTTACCCCGATCACTGTCAGGAGCAGCTTTATTTTGTTGCGATGTTTTTTTAAGTTTATCATGATAAGTATTGTTGATTAGATTTATTTAACAATAGTAAAACCGGCTTTTTCCAAACTGTCCAACCCACCAATGTTGTAAGTTTTTTTATGACCCAATGTCAAAAGACTATCCGTAGCTTTCCCGCTCCTGTTGCCTGAGTGGGAATACAGATAAATGGTTTTGCTTTTATCAAGCCGGTTAACTTGTCTGTCAAAATCAGCTGATTGTATGCTCAGGTTTTGAGCATACTGTAAATGGCCTGCATTATACTCTGCGGGCGTACGTACATCAAAAAGGTAGGCATCACCTTGCTTAATCTGCTGTAGTAGTTTCTGGCTTAAAGTA
>JAQBOP010000336.1 GCA_028287975.1 Mucilaginibacter sp.
AAACCCAATTCAATACAGTTCTCCAAAAAGAACCTCGACAGCATATTTGATAATTTAATAATTGATAAAATTTAAATGAGCGAGCCGGTTTACGTTGCAGGTGTAGGGATTATTACAGCAATTGGCAATAACGTGGCCGAGAACCTGGCCGCGTTCGAACAAGGAGCGGCCGGTATGGGCGATATCACTTTGGTAAACACTATTCACCGTGGCAACCTGCCTGTAGCTGAAGTAAAGTTGGACAATGTAGCTCTTGCCGAACTGGCCGGGATCTCACCAAAACTAAGCCGTACCAAAATGTTAAGCCTGGTGGCCGCCCGCGAGGCTTTGAATGATGCAGCTATTCCCGGTTTTGCTGATCTGCGGTCGGGTTTTGTATCTGCCAATACAGTGGGCGGGATGGACAAAAGCGAAGATTTCTTTATCGACTTTTTGAAGGATAACAACAAGGGGAAACTGAGGGATATATTTGACCACGAGTGCGGCAGTATGACGGAGGTCGTAGCCGACCAATTGGGCATAACCGACTACATAACCACCATCAGCACCGCCTGTTCATCATCGGCTAACGCGATATTTTATGGCGCTCGGTTGATCAGGAACGATGTGCTGGATGTTGTCATTGCCGGCGGGGTGGATGCACTTGCTAAATTTACGCTTAACGGTTTTAATACCCTAATGATCCTGGATAAGGAATATTGTAAGCCATTCGACGATAACCGCGAGGGCCTGAATCTTGGCGAAGGCGCTGGATATGTTGTATTGGTCTCTGATAAGGTGGCTAAAACGCTAAATAAGCCCCTGTACTGCACTTTAAGCGGCTACAACAATAGTAATGACGCCTATCATCAAACGGCGTCCTCGCCCGACGGTACGGGCTCATACATGGCCATGCAGGGTGCTTTGGCAAAAGCAGGCCTACAACCCTCGGATATCGATTATATTAACTTACACGGCACCGGAACGCCCAATAACGACAGCGCGGAGGGCACAGCCATTACGCGCCTGTTCGGGCCGAAGTACCCTCCTATAAGCTCGACCAAATCGTTTACCGGGCATACATTGGGTGCCAGCGGCGGGGTTGAAGCTGTTTTTTCTGTATTGGCAGTTAAGCATGGATTGATCTACCCCAACCTGCGTTTTAAAACGCCCATGCAGGATGTGCCGCTTACACCCGAAACGCATTATCGAAAAGATCAGCCTATAAAAAATGTGCTGTCTAATTCGTTTGGGTTTGGTGGTAATTGTACCTCATTAATATTTTCGGCTGTTTAATTATGAAGATCTATATCCGCTCGACAGCTGCAATATCCGCCCAAAAAACCTTTGGCGATGTCCCGTTCTTAACAGAACCGGTTGAATACAACGACACACGGCTTACAGCCATAGAACCCGATTACAAAGATTTTGTAGACCCTAAACTGGCCCGCCGCATGAGCCGGATCATAAAAATGGGTGTCGCCGCGGCCATGCAATGCTTAAAAGATGCAGAGGTTGTTATGCCCGGTGCAATTATAACAGGTACCGCCTTAGGCTGCCAGGAGGACACCATATCTTTTCTGACCCGCATTATCGAGCTGGAAGAAGAAATGCTGCCACCTACGGCTTTTATCCAGTCTACGCATAACACGGTAGCTGCGCAAATCGCTTTAATGCTGAAATGCCACAACTACAATAACACGTTTGTACATAAGGGAATCTCGTTTGAAAGTGCCCTGCTTGATGCCACGATGTTTTTAAAAGAGGGCGATGCCAATGATATCCTGGTAGGCGGCACCGAAGAAATGACTGATACCGCGTTCAAAATTCTGACCCGTTTGGCGCTGTACAAACGCTGGCTGCTTTCTAATTTTGACCTGTATAAAACAAAAACGAACGGTACCATAGCCGGGGAAGGCGCCGTGTTTTTCCTACTGACCGATAAGCCATCTACAGGTAACCTTGCCGAACTGGTAGCCACGAAAATATTTTACAAACCAAAAAGCAACGCAGATATTGAAAACCAGGTCAAAACTTTTTTGGCAAAGAATGATCTGAACATTGAAGATATTGATCTAATAATTACCGGTAAAAACGGCGACTTGAAAAATGACGCTGTTTATGAAGCTTTGGATGGATCTTTATTTGCCAATAGCTCAAAGGCTTATTACAAACACTTATGCGGCGACTACCCGACATCGGTATCATTTGCTTTATGGCTGGCGTCGAACATTATAAAAAGGGCCGTGGTGCCGGCTATTGTTGCTGATGGAGCAGTTAAAAACGCATCGCCTAAAAAAATATTGATCTATAACCATTATCAAAATAGTTACCATTCACTCATGCTGTTATCTGCCTGCTGATATGCTTAAAGAACCGATATTCAGGATACTTTCCGTTAGTCATGAGGACAACTCGGTCAACGCTGTTTTAGAGATAGACCAGGTAAACGAGATCTTTAACGGCCACTTCCCTGATCAGCCGGTTGTGCCAGGCGCTTGCATGCTACAGATGGTAAAAGAAGTTTTGGCTGATGCCTTAAGAGTTTCTTTGCGATTGGTAAAAGCGGATAATATTAAGTTTCTATCGCTGATCCAGCCATCTGCACGATCACTTCAATTAAATATAGCTTATCAGTTGACAGACAGTGATATTAAAGTAAATTGTACTTTGTCATCAGGCGAAAATATCTGCATGAAATTGCAGGGGATGTTTGTTGTTTTATAATCGGGCAACCCGTTAAAATATATCAAACTTACGAAGTTTTTAAAACTTCGTAAGTTTTGCTCAGCAGTTACTTGATCCTGTGTTCCTCAACGTAATCGGCCATGGTATTGATATCTACCAATGCTTTGCGGCCTTCTTTAGGGTCGCGGATATCGATGCCGTATTCTTTCTTTAATAAAACGATCAGCTCAAGCGAGTCGATAGAATCTAAACCCAATCCGTCGCCAAATAAAGGCTCATCATCTTTTATATCGGCAGGAGTAAGGTCTGTTAAGTTTAAAAATTGTATGATCTGTACTTTTAGCTGTTCTTTCAGCGCTTCTTTTTCCATGGGGTAATTATATCAAATTTTTTCGTTTCAATCCTAAATAAGTTATGAATTGAATCACTATGGTAATAATAAACAGCGAGCCGATATTGTTTAACACATCTTTTAATTTACCGCCCTCTAAAAATAAAGTATAGTAAGCCTGTAAGCACCAATGCATTGGCGAGAAGTTGGCCATGGTTTTGGCAAGCCCCTGCATCGCAAAGCTGGGTACCATTAATCCGCCTATGCAGGCCAGTATCACTATGGATACCGCGCCAAAGCCGTTCGACTGTTCCTGCGTTTCAGAAAATACACCAACGCATATCGAGTAGCTAACCGCGCACCACCCACATATCAGGGTAACTAAAAATAAGGCAAACAGGTCCGATGGTAAATTTAAGGCCGGCAGCCCCAGGTATGGGAATAAGAACATCCCCATAGAAAATATTACGGCGGCCTGCAAAAGCGTGACCGCTAAATAGGTGAGTTGCTTTGACAGTAAACCAACCAAATAATTGGTGGGCAATGTTTTAAGGCGGATAAAGCTGCCGCTTACTTTCTCTCTAACCACACTGCCGCCAAGCGACATGATCACAAAAAACATGGCAAAGATGGTCCAGGCCGGTACGTTATGTTGCGACGCGTTTGGTGTGGTGCGCGTACCGTCTTTTGATACCGGCAGCATATTGATGGTGGTATTGCTGTTCAGCATTTCGTTCTCTAAGCTTTTTGGCAGCTCTTTTTCGTTCGACGCGTAATAAAGCGTCCTTAAAGTTTCGCGGGTTTGTACCAGTTGTAAAGCGCTGCGGATGGCCCCCTGGATAGAGAAGCGCAATGATTCCTGTAAAACGGGGTTGTAGTATAAAGTTAGCGGATCGATCCCGCTTGGGCTGGTTGGTTTTATGGTGGTTTTGATAGAATCTGCCTGCCCGCTAAATGCTGCCATGGCTTTGTCGGATGCAGATTTAGCTTTGTTATTTACTTCTGCTGAGAAATTTGACGGAATAACAATACCCAACAAAGCATCTTTACTGTGCATATCGTCGGTTATCGCTTTTGCTTTTTCCTTCGGGATCTGTGATACATTAAACATACCGATCTTATTTACCGACTCGATAAACTGTGCGCTTGCTTTGCCGGTATCGGTGTTGCAAATAATGATGGGCAGTTTGTTTTTATTAACAAGCTGAAAGGTACTGTTCTGGATGCTGGTAACTACCACCACTAAAATAATGGGCATAACAAACATCAGCGAGATACCCACCTTATCGCGGAGCAAAATGCGAACATCTTTTTTTATGGAGACCCAGAGCTTGAACATTGGCTAATTCTTATTTTGAGGTGTTATTGTCTGGCTTTGTTCCGGCGGAACATTTGGTTGGTAGAAAAAAATGCACAATCGTCTTAGCGTTCCATGGGAACGCCTGGTGCTATTCCGGTTCTTTCTGATGGTGGTATAACTATTTGCCATATTTGATGGAATTAATCATTACTTGCAAGGTAGCCAATCTACCAGTCGTTCCTATGGAACGAAACACAAAGAGGGCTGTTTTTCTACCAACCAAATGTTCCGCTGGAACAAAACTTTTGATTGAATTATCATTACTTGCAAAGTAGCCAATCTACCAATCGTTCCTATGGAACGAAATACAAAGGAGACTATTTTTCTACCAACCAAATGTTCCGCCGGAACAAAACTGCAGCTTGCCGGAAATAACAAATAGCACCTCAGAATAAAAATTAGCTTAAACATTAGTTTCGGTAGGCTTTGCCGGTTAGGTTGATAAACAGTTCTTCCAGGCTTTCGTGGTTATGCGCTTTCAGCACATCGTCAATATGGCCCTGTGTTATTATTTTACCCTGGTCTATCATGGCAATTTGCTCACAAATATCCTCCGCTTCGTTCAATTGATGCGAGGTGTAGATCAGCGTTGTGCCGCTTTCATTTAATTTAAGCAGGTAGCTGATAATTGCGTGCCGGGTTTGCACATCAACACCAACCGTAGGCTCGTCCAAAAACAATACCTGCGGATTATGAATAACCCCGATAGCGAGGTTCACCCTGCGCTTCATCCCGCCCGAAAATTTCCCGACAGGCTTATTCCGCACGTCTTCCAAACCCAAAATATGCAGCAGTTCATCGGTGCGGTTAATTATTTCAGTTTTGTTTAAGCCTGCCCAGGCGCCAAAAAATTCCAGGTTTTCGGCAGGGGATAGCTCCTGGTAAAAAGAAAAGTCCTGCGGAACAAAGCCAAAAAGCTTATTTACTTCTTTGTTTTGTTTGCCGGTTTCTTTGCCTAAAAGCTTAATGCTTCCTTCGTCAACAGAGAGAACGCCGGTCATCAAATTCATTAACGTAGTTTTACCCGCGCCGTTAGGCCCGAACAGGCCGAAGCGTGTGCCTTTTTCTACCTTTAAATTCAGATCGGTAAAAGATACATCAGCATTATCAGGGTACCTGAAACCCATGTGCTCAATATTTATCGCGAAGGGTTGGTCTGCTGCCATTTTATATTTTTTAACGCTGTAAAAGCTTTTCGTTCTATCTCTGCAATTTCTAACAAATAATCGCCCATGGTATTAAAATCTTCCTGGCTGCCTATGCGGCCCTTATAAATACCCGCCGCCTGTACCGCGGCAGTGCGCCAAAGATCGCCGGAGGCGGTAAATGAATTGGAGATCTCCAACAGTTCGTCATTGGGTACATAGGCATGTGCTTCCTGCAAAAAAGCCCCATAAATATACCTGAACCCGCCGCCGCCTGTACCTATCTCTTCCTGCATCCGCACCAACTGCGCTAAATACGAGCCTGCTTCCTTTAAACCCAGCTTATCTCGCCATTGTTTTATTTTATTACCGGTATACCTGATACCATTTACCCCGGCAATTGGCCCCATAAACGGCGAGATCATATTAAAAACATTCTTTTTTATCCCGCTGATAATGGCTGCTTTCATTTGTTCGTCCGTAACCGTTTTTGTTTCCTTCGGATAATACAATTGTCCGTTGGGAGCAAGGGCTCCTTTGGCAAAGCGCACACGTTCAAGCTCATAAGCTGTCATTATGTTTGTACTTTCCATTACGGGGTCGCTTACCATATAGTTGCCATCCCGGCTGCCATAAACAATTAAATTATGGGCGTTAAAGTGAAAGCGGTATTCTTTCGGAAAATAGGGCAGGTAATACACCCCAACCTGGCAGCCTACAGGGTGGCCTGCTTCAAGGCATTCATTTAAAAAAGCTTCGGCAGCTTCTTTAGACCTGAATTTTTTGCGAACTACCGGGATCCCCAGCGCCTTACAGGTGCGGTTAAAAATCAGTCCCGGCATACTACGAAAGGCAATTACCGGACCGTTATTAATTTTTAACAGGGGGATATATACAAAGAACAAGCCCGCGCCAATGCCAAATGCCAAAGGTTCGGTAATTTGCCCGACGCCACTATTTTTTAACAGGCTCACGGTTACACCGTTTTCGCAGTGCGCGGCCTGGATGTGGTTAAAGGAGGTGATGTTAGGCGACATGGACAACTTTTAAATAGATAGATTACCCTCTTTCCGCGCAGCGAAGAGAGGGTGGCCGAGCGAAGCAAAGACCGGGTGAGTTTTCGCCGACCGGTAATAAACGCGGGCCACCGACTCACCCTGCGACACTTCGTGCGCGACCCTCTCTTCGCCTTCGGCGTAAATATTGTTATTCATGGTATCAAACTTCATGAACTGTCATCGTTTTTAGGTCATGAATGCTAATGTTGAAAACATCTGCATATTTCTGCATTTTTTTGACGGAAAGGTGCTTAAATATGCTGGGTTTTAGATGCCTTTTTACCTGCCATTGCCAAAAACCGGTGTAGCCGGCCAGTATTTCTACATCCATCAATGCCTTCTCCATAAAGAACAGGATGGGGCTGGCCTCATTATTTAATACCTTTTGTTTTGCTGCCGCGATACGTTCTTCAACGTTCTGCCAGGCTGTATCTAAAGCAGTTGCTTTAACCTCCCAGCCGTTACTTAGCTGCGTTGTGTATTTCCCGGAGTCGTCCGTAGCATAGCAAACCTCTTTGGTTATTTTACCAAGAGCGCCTAAATCCTGCGGAACGTCCTCTTTTTTCATTTATGTTTTTAATAACTTTTGGTGGCGATATATTGTCAGTGATCTTATCAGTAAAAAACTCAAAAATACA
>JAQBOP010000348.1 GCA_028287975.1 Mucilaginibacter sp.
CTACTTAAGGAAACACCATACCATCGGTGTTTCCTTTTTTTATGCCAATAAAAATCTGTGACCCAAATCGTTAAGTCTCGTCATTTTTAGTTCGAACTTTGCTGACAAAATCCTTAGACTTTTATTCAATGTGGTCTAAAAAAGGAACTGAAAGTTGCTTTTAAGCTGTTTTCTCAAGGTTCGAATTCTCCTTAAGGTTAGGCGCATTTTGATTGGCTCTATGTTTGTTGTAATTCTTTGCTATAATATACAGAAATTCTAATATAACGCTCGCCTCAGTATCATCCACTTGGATGCCATTTTTAGTTAATATCGACATAGCCTGTTTTACGGAAGTCTTTTTATCTATAAAATTCATTTTTATGAAATGGTTTTGAATTCCCCTGACTCAAAAATACTGGCGCTGATGGATGACAGCGTAACCTGGCCAAAAATGCAGGGCAGAGGCGATTATCTGCCCCTTGCTTTTAATAAAAATAACCGACGCTTTTAAAAGTAACGCCCAGGGCTTCTTTATGATGATTGAAGGGTCGCAAATTGATCATGGTGGGCACAGCAATATTCTGAAACAGGTTATCACAGAAAATAGTGATTTTGACAAAGTGGTTGGAAATGCCCTGCGCTTTGCCGATCAGGATGGCGAAATTTTGGTTATCGTAACTGCCGACCATGAAACCGGTGGTTTAACCCTGCTTGATGGCAGTATAGCAAATGGATATGTTTATGGTGACTTTAGTACCCATGACCATACAGGTACGCCGGTTCCCGTTTTTGCATACGGCCCGCATTCCGGTGATTCCAGAGGAGTTTACAGTAATACCGGGATTTTTAATAAATTAATTGCGCTGATTCAAACCAGGTAGTGATTGTGTCAACAAAAAATATTTCTACATTAATTAAAAATGGAATTTAGCAAAGAGGCCATACCATTTGTATTTTGATACAGCATCTTCGTTTTTTAATCTTTTGTCTTATCTTTCTTGGGAAGATAAGACAGGCGTGTCCGTACATCCGGAAGGTAAACCTGCCGGATGTACGGCATTATATTGATTACATTGCGCCGTCTATAAAGGTCGGACGTCGTCTTTTCAGATAAATCAGCATATGCAATATTACCGTCACTTAAATCAGACCCCTCTTTACTTAACATTCAAATCCATTTCAATAATTGGCAATCCGAATAGCGGATAACGCGGTAGTTCCGCCACCGATAAGTGCAATGGTCTGATTACGGAATCTGACGCTGTTGGTCGTTGTCGGGCTGGCGCTGGAAGAATAATTCACTCCGTTCAGCGCATAAGTAGCCAGTAAAGTTCCTGAAACAGCATCCCTGAATTCAAAAATATAGCTGGCGACGGTGTGGTCGGCCTTATAGGTTTTGAAAACAGTGCGGCCTTTATAAGCCAGGCTTGTTACCTCGCTGCCGTTGCTAAGGCCTTTAATACCCACGCTTACCCGACTGGCCACTGGAGAGAGGTTAACAAAACGAATTCCGGCGACACTATCTGTGTAAGCGTGTTGGATTAAATGCTCCTGAATAAAAACGGTATCCGGCTGGGCTACAGTACCAGTAAGATAAAGTGAATAAATGCCGCCTGCCTGCAAGTTCAGATTGCCGGAGAATAGCGTATGAGTAGTGTCGGTGATTGGGGTAAGGGAAATAGTGGTGCTGCCGCTTCGCCAGGAGAACAGGCCGGATGCACCGTAATTAACAATGCTGCTATAGTCTACTGTTGAGTAGATTAAATTGATATTACCGAATTTGGGCACCAGGGCTTCAGATCCGGCGGTGGCATTAACAAAGCTGATTGCCGCTAAGTTTGACCTACCGGCAGAACCGTCCTTTTTACAGGCGACGGCAAACAGAATACTGATTGCAGCCAGAAGAATATATAGTTTTTTCATTATTTAATTTTCTTTAAGTCCTTTTTAGTAACCTGTTTTTATTATAAACTTTGGTTACCGCTAACGGGCAGACCACTGTAATATTTTCCCAGGTTAATATCCAGGGTTTTGCTTCAGAAAAACATCGTTTGTTAGCTCAGAAAGGGGAATTGGAAAAAGCTGTTTGTTGGTATTCCAGGTTCCTCCCTTGGCAGCGGTGATTGCAGGCATGTACTCATCAGCTCTGGATATGCTATTGTTCGTATATCCTTTAAGCCTTTTTAACGTAAACCACCGGTCACCCAATTCGGTGAACATTTCTACCTGACGTTCATGCTCCAGGGCCATCAAGGCCAACTGCTGGGTAAGTGAGGTAGAGAGTGCCGGTAGCGGGTCAGGGACAGTAGCTGTTGCCGCGGCCCTTGCCCTTGCACGGATCGTGTTGATATCCGCTATACCCTGGGCGATTTGGTTATTTTGAATATAAGCCTCAGCGCGGATCAGGTATTGTTCGCCTAAGCGAAGTATCATATCCGGCTCGGTTAAATTCACTGCCGAGAAGCTTGTCTGCCGTACTTTATATTTATAAGGGAAATAATAGGTAGTTGGGCCAGATGTAAAACTGCCAACCCAGTTCGTTTTCCGGTTATCGCCGGCCTCAAAAGCATCATACAAGGTATTGCTTATACCGCCAGGATGGGCGAAGTCCGGAGGGGCAACCAAAATAAAGACATTACCGTCATAAGTATTGAAACTGGAGTTTGTACTGGGTTGAAATTGCAGGATCGCTTCTTTACTGGTCGTTAAAAAAACATTGTTAAAAGCATCGAGGGTATAGGCACCAGTTTGATCGATGACTTTGGTAGATTCGGTGATGGCCTCCGTATAATTCCCAATAGCAAGGTCGACGCGGGCCAATAAAGCAGCTGCGGCCCATTTATTCGGCCTGTAGCGCCCGCTGGTTGATACGGTCTTCAGATCGGCAGTTACGTAATCCGTTCCCAATAAGTTTTCAGCATCCTTCAGGTCTGATACGATCTGCTGGTATACCTGCACCTGGGGCGTCCTCGCCATTTGATAGTTTTGGGTATAATCTGTCGCCGTTACCAGCGGCGCATCGCCGTACAACTGAACAAGGTAATAGTAAAATAAGGCCCTGGTAAATTTCGCTTCCCCTTCCAAACGTGCCCGTGTATTCGGTGTGAGGCCATTTGGTCCATGCACGCCTTCAATAATTTCATTCGTGATATAGATATGATTATAGAACTCCTTCCAAAAATAAGTATACCGGCTGGTCAGGTTATTGGCGTAAAGCGCAGCGAAATCGGCATTACTTGCGCCATAATCTTTGATTTCATCGGCATACTCGGCTGTAGCAATAGATAAATATGGGAAATACCCCTCTATAACGTTGGTAGCACTGGAGAATACTCCTGTCATTAACGCAATAGCCGCCGCATCTGTTTGAAACACAGCAGTTTTATCAAGCTTGGTGCTTGGGGGCGGAATGGTTACAAACTTTTTGCAGGATGCTGCAAAAACCAAAATGATCATAAAAACACTAACAATCATCAAACGGTGCGATTGGTATTTGGTAACTGATATCTTCATTGTTTTATAGTTAATGGTGATTAAAAAGAAACTTGTGCGCCAAATGTCATGATCCTTAATGGCGGTATCAAACCCTGTCCTTCCGGATCAGGCCCTGCATACTTGGTAATGGTCAACAAGTTTTCGGCTTGAAAATAAATTCTTGCCTTATCGATTTTTAATTTTTTGAACAAAGTTTGCGGTAGCTGGTACGAGAACGAAACATTCTTGAGCCTGATGTATGAGGCATCCGTGTAGGCGGCGTCGCTGTATTGTTCACTGATAAAGGCGTTACCTGCATCGGTGGCTGTAGACGAGGTATACATTTGGTATTTCGCGATATCGCCGGGTTTATGCCAAACGTTCAGTAGGGCTACTGGCTGGTTATTTTGCCCGCCGTTAAGTGATCCGGGCGCTGTACCGTTTCTTAAAATATAATCGCCCCCCATTTGTTTAACAAAAGAGAAAAACAGCGAAAGGCTAAAATTATGATAAGAAAAAGTATTCTGTAAGCCGCCATAAAACTTGGGATCAAGCGAGATGGCTTTGGCATAGTAATCGTCTGTTGTTAATGTTGTTGCAGGAACGATATTGCCGCTTGTATTATAAAACTGGTAAACACCACTTTGCGGATTGACACCTGCCGCCTGATAAACAAAAGTAAGGTTAATTGGCTGCCCAATCCTCAATTTACTGGCATAGGAGCTTGTCGCCAGATCCGGAAAGGCAATCAGCTTATTCCGGTACGCCGTAAAATTAAAATTTGTGGTCCAGTTTAAACCGGAAGAAACGATATTTTTGCTGGTGAAGGTTATTTCGGTGCCGCTGTTTTGGATGGTAGCCTTCCGGTTAAGAAACACCGCGCTAAAACCGGTAATATCAGGCAATTGATAACTTAACAACTGGTTGGAGGTGCGGTTTTGAAAATAACTTACCGAAGCTAATATCCGGTCTTTCAAAAATCCTAACTCCAGGCCAGCTTCTGCTTTTTTTACCACTTCCCATGCTAAATCTGTGGAGGCTAACCCTAAAGGCGCCAGGGCCGTAGCTCCCTG
>JAQBOP010000374.1 GCA_028287975.1 Mucilaginibacter sp.
ACATCCTTCAATCGGTGTCTTGTATAGTATGCAGTCAAAGTGCTGCCATTAGTCCTGATTTATTATCTTTTACAAAGATATGAGTATGCAGCGTAAGCCGAAGCGTGGCGTACTTGTGCCTATACCACTATACAGGTAATTGATTAGCTTCCATAGAGATTGCTTTATTCCCCGCAATGACGTGGTGGTGATGCTGTGTGGCAAACCGTCCGCCTGTTTTTACTGCCCCGCTCCCTTTGCGGACGGACACCCCGAACTGATTTAAATAAGACAATCACAGCGCATACCGGTAAAATGTTACTCAAGTATCCTGTTTACATTCCGCCAGACTGGGGGTGTTCTACAGAGATACCTCGCGTTTTGGCCGGTATTTTAGTAGTTCAGGATTAATTTTATGGTTAGTTACCGGCACAAAAACATAGGTATCTTTCACAGTGAAAGAGCCCCTGGGTGCACCTCTTAACGAGTCGCGTTTATTGATGTCGGCTATCGTTTTATTGGCTTTAATAGCTTCTTTGTAGCGTACACTATCTTTTTTCTCCATTAGCCGAGCTATTTTTAGGCTGTTGGCTTCAACTTTAGCAGGGTCAATTACCTTCTCAGTCTCAATTTTCATGATCAAAAAATCTTTCTTACCAACCCAGATTGCAGTAATCCCAAAGGCCCCATCGCCTTTAATTTTGAAGCAAGCCTTTCCATTTACCGGCTCAACACCCGCTAACGTATAAGTTTTTAAAAGCTGGAAACAATTACGCATTTTAAAATCATTGGGCATCAGTAATTCAGGTATGATGGTTGATGTGCTTGAAGATACACCCGCGGCGGCGGCTATTGCATTTGAAATACCTTTCGGGGTTGATTCTTGTCCGGTAATACCCCACCACGTTTTTACCACATTGTCAGTACGGTTAATGGTGTAAAGCGAATTGGATTTACCCACTGTATAGTATTCGAAATTAAACCCGCCGGTATTGGTATAAGCGGTTTTAAATATCAGCGCTGTTTTTGACTCCATGCCGTTAACAACCATAGTCTGGATGAGTTTACCCGAATCGGCATAAGTTTTTAAATGCGCATAGGCATTTTCTGATTTACTGATAATGTCGGCAGCTTTTAGCGTATCCTCCCGGGTTTGCGCAAAACAAGTTGAAATACTTAAGGCTGCTATTAAAAAGATAGTTAGTAATTTCATGGATAGGTTGTTATTTAGGTCGGTTAAATATACGTAATGTGACCGGATTGACAATATCCTGTCACATTATTTATACAAACTTACTTACCGCTGCTGACACAAGTGCGGTGTATCACATTACCTATATTAATTAGCTTCCATAGAGCTTGCTTTATTCCCCGCAATGACGTGGTGGTAAGGTTGGGTGGCAAACCGTCCGCCTGTTTTTACTGCCCCGCTCCCTTTGCGGACGGACACTCATTAACGTACGCCTGCTGTTCGTTAATGATACAGATTAATTGAAGTAAAATCTGCATAAAATACTGTAAATTAGATAATTAAACAAATGGCACATAATTTAGACTTTAGCAAATGTTAAATTGCAGACGATGCTTAAAAATTACTTTAAAGTAGCCTGGCGAAATATCCAAAAGCAAAAGGCATTTTCTTTTATAAACATATTTGGCCTTGCCGTGGGTATTGCCGCATTTTGGCTCATCACACTTTACGTTACCGACGAGTGGAGCTATGATCGCCATAATGTCAATGCCGACCGCATATTCCGCGTGGTACAGCATGGGCAGTGGAACGGCGGTAAATTTGATCTGGCGGTTACATCACCGCCCTATGCGCCCACGTTGAAGGCTGATTTCCCGCAGGTAGAGGAAGCTATCCGTATAAATGCCGAGGGTGGTGGCAGCATTGTTTATGGCGATAAGAAAATAAGCGAGGGCAGTATGCTATTTACTGATGCCGGTTTCTTCAGGGTTTTTACACATCAATTTTTACAAGGCGATGCCAACACAGCTTTACAAAAGCCGCAAAGTATTGTATTAACCAAAACCCTTGCCGAAAGCATATTTGGCGATGCCGCGAAAGCGCTTAACCAAACTGTACAAGTAGATGGCATTGCCACTATGGTAACCGGGGTAATAGCAGATGTACCGGTAAACTCGCATTTTACATTTAAGGCACTGCGCAGCACCCCGCCGACAGAGGCAGGCTACGGGAGTAATTGGGGTAACTCCATGCTGTACACTTACGTGCTGTTAAAAAAACCCGGAGACAACAAACGCATAGATGCCATGGGCGAAGGTTTTTTTAACCGCCATATCAAGGCTGACCTTGGGCCCATGAAATTCAGCCTGGAATTACAGCCGCTTACTGATATTCATCTACACTCTAACCTAAGCTATGAACTTGGATCTAACGGTAATATAACTTATGTGTACGTGTTCAGCATAACTGCTTTGCTGATATTGGTTATCGCGATAATCAACTACGTTAATTTAACTACGGCACGGTCATCTACCCGTATTAAAGAGATTGGCGTACGTAAGGTTATTGGCTCGGGCAGGCAACAGCTCATGTCATTATTTTTTATCGAGTGCATACTGTTAACCTTTATTGCCACCATTGTAGCCTTAGTGCTTATACAATTTACGTTGCCATACTTTAACCAGCTATCCGGCAAAACATTAATATTGCTACAGTTTGGTACCGGTAAAACCATCGTCATATTTGCAGCGTTTGCTTTATTAACCGGTGTTTTAAGCGGCATTTATCCGGCTTTGTTCTTATCGGGATTTAAAACTATACCGGCTATGAAGGGCCAACTGGGTAACCAATTCTCAACCATTGTTTTCAGAAAATCGTTGGTTACGTTCCAGTTTGTGGTAACTATTGTAATGATCTCGGGATCGTTTATCATATACAAGCAGCTTAACTATTTTTCAAATAAAGACCTTGGCTTTAATAAAGCGCAAACCCTGACCTTCCATATTAACAAACGCGCTGTACGCGGCCAGGTTGACGCGCTTAAGCAACAATTGCTGCAAAATCGCAATATTGAAAGTGTCGGCATAGCCGGAAATCCTATCGGCAATAACAACATAGGCGGCGGAGATTTTAACCTGGGTGCCGATGGCAAAGCAACTGCCGGATCGAAAATAGTGGAGAACCTTGTTATAGATGCTGACTTTATCCCTACCCTGCAAATAAAAATGGCGGCGGGCCGCAACTTTTCTGCAAGCAATTTAACAGACGTAAAGGATGCCATCATAGTAAATGAAACCCTGATTAAAGACCTGGGCTGGACCAACCCCGTAGGCAGGCAGGTACGTACCGGTGTTGACGAAAAAGGCAATGTTATAACGCAGACCATAGTTGGGGTAGTGAAAGATTTTAATACCTATTCGCTTCAGCATAAAATATCGCCTATGGTATTAAATATGCCGGCTAAAGCTGACGATAAGGATAATCTATACATCCGCATAAGCCGCGGTAATGTGCAGGCATCTTTAAATTATATAACACAGGTATTTGGCAAGTTTGACAACGAAAACAAACCCGAGTTCCACTTTTTAGATCAAAACTTTGCCGCCCAATATCAAACCGAGCAAAAACAAGGTACTATATTATTAGTGTTTACCCTGCTTGCCGTCAGTATTGCATGTTTAGGTTTGTTTGGCCTGGTAACGTTTACTACCGAACAACGCGTTAAAGAGATAGGCATCCGCAAAACATTGGGTGCAAGCGTGGCCAGTATTGTACAACTATTATCAACCGACCTGATGCGCCTTGTTATAATAGCTATGCTAATTGCCTGCCCTATAGCCTGGCTTGCAATGGATAAATGGCTGCAGGAATTTGCTTATAGAATTGATTTAAATTGGTGGGTTTTCTTGTTAGCAGGCGGTGCTGCTGCTTTAGTGGCTATGGCAACTATCAGCATACAATCTGTAAAAGCAGCATTAGCTAACCCGGTAAAAAGTTTGAAAGGTGAGTGATAGAATTATCTTACATGCCACACCAAATTATGTTTTGATGAAATCAACCAAACGAAGTAATTCTTTATCTTCAATATCTGATTGTTGAGATTTATCATATATCGATAACAGGTACACCTCACTATCAGTAATTGCTAAATAAGTAATTACACGGGCACCACCAGATTTGCCCTTGCCTTTAGACGCAATGGCCAGTCTTATTTTGTAACAATCATTACCAAGTGCTGTGCCTTTATTTGGTTCTGTTTGAAGTTGAGTGATAAGGATAGAAATTTCGGCCTTTAATGATGGGTACTTTTTGGCCAGCTTTTTTAATTGCTTATCAAAAGGCGCAATTGTTAAAACACTATAATTCATTTAACAATTCGCTTGCCGGGCGGCCCTTTAGTTTGCCTGCTTTAATTTTGGCTGCATTATTAAAAGCTTTCTTTATCTCACCTATTTCTGCAAAAAGTTCTGCATCCGGCGCAGAAATTGGTTTTACCTTGGCGTCCGAATTTTTTTTAATCAATTCCATAAACCTGTCAACCTTATTATCCTGAATGTCGATTAATAATAACATACCTTTTTTACTTTCTCAAATTTACCAATTAATAGCATTAATAACAAAGCCGGCAAACTATGTATTAGTTATTAAATCCTAAAATATTTTATCCTCGCCTGTCCAATTCTGTTGTCTCCGGTCGTCATTGGGGTATAATTCATAAAAACAACTACAAAAATGGAACAAAGAATTAACGCTTTTGAAAAAGCACCGGGCGCTTTAAAAGCCCTGTATGGTATAGGCGGTTATTTGGCTAAATCGCCTGTTGAGGGCCAGCTTTTAGATCTGATCTATTTCAGGGTGTCGCAAATTAACGGATGCGCTTTTTGTTTGGATATGCACTCGAAAGACCTGCGCGCGCATGGTGAAACCGAACAACGCCTGTACATGATAGCCGCCTGGCGCGAAGCTACCGTATACACCGACCGCGAACGTGCCGCACTTGCATGGGCCGAAGCCGTGACCAAACTAAACAATAACGACGTACCCAATGATGTTTACCAACAAGCCATCGAGCAGTTTACCGAAGCTGAACTGGTAGACCTTACTCTGGCTGTTACTACCATTAATACGTATAACCGTATCAATATCGCGTTCCGCACACCTGCTGGGGGTTACCAGGTTGGGATGTTTGCGTAGGTGTAAACCTTGCCAAGACTTACGAAGTTTTTGAAACTTCGTAAGTCTGTTATTTTTTATCCCGTTACTTGTTGGTGACAACACCAACAAGGGCAGAAACCCGTCCGCCTGTTTATTATGTCTCACTCCTTTTGCGGACGGACGCTGACGCGTTAGGGATAGTAGCGAATACCGGCACTTAGAGGGCCTTAGTGCAGGCCGTGACTAAGGCCTGTGCAGTATGAGCGGATAGCCCGCCCGCTTCTATCAGCGGGAACGCCCAAATATTATGGCATAACCAAGCGTGTAAGATGCTGAAACAAGTTCAGCATGACATTCAGGAAGATTTGTGTGGGAGTATTAATTATTGTTGATCAAAATATCTTTAGCCATTACCATAGGTACGCTAATGTATTTTTTCTCCATGTAGTTGATCACCTTTTCCAACACTTCGCGCGATTGGGCGTCCATGCCCAGCAGTTCGTCGGCAAAAACGCTGTTGATTGCGGTGTTACGGATCTCTTTGATCTTTTCGGGTACCTGGCGCATGGCCAGTTCAACCTTGCGTTGTTTAAGCTGTAAGCAAAACTCGGCTATGTTTTCTTCAA
>JAQBOP010000375.1 GCA_028287975.1 Mucilaginibacter sp.
AAAAATTGATCGGCATGTGCTTTGGTTAAATTTAAAGCAGGTAATAACCTGATCACATTTGGTTTAGCCTCGCCGGTAAAGATATGATGTTTAAATAACAGATCTTTCTTAGCATTTGCATATTCGGCAGGCAGGTCTATGCCTATCATCAATCCACGGCCCCTTACTTCGGTAACCTGTTTGAATTTTTTAAGCTCGTCTATCAGGTAATTGCCGACTTCCGCGGCATTTTGCATCAGATTATCTTGCTCCATTACTTCTAAAACAGCTAATGCTGCTGCGCAAGCCAAATGGTTACCGCCAAACGTAGTGCCCAACATACCATAAGCAGGCTGTATTTTAGGGGATATACTGATAGCGCCAACCGGGAAGCCATTGCCCATGCCTTTAGCCATTGTATAAATATCTGCGTCAATCTCCGCAAAATCATGCGAGTAGAATTTTCCGGTACGCCCGTAGCCGCATTGTACAGAATCTGCAATGAAAACTGCGTTATAGGTATCGCAAAGCGACCTGATCTTTTGTAAAAAGCTTTCGGGGGCTACCTGGATACCGCCAACACCCTGGATTCCCTCTATAATTACGGATGATATCTCGTTATCAGCAAACGCCTGCTCTAATGCTGTTTCATCTTTCCATGGCAACTTGATCACATCGTCAGTTTCATTGACAGGGGCAATGATCTTTGGGTTATCTGTAACGGCGACAGCTAATGATGTACGCCCGTGAAATGCACCCGAAAAAGCAATGATCTTCTTTTTGCCATTGTAAAATGAGGCTAATTTTAAAGCATTCTCGTTTGCTTCGGCGCCCGAGTTAACAAGGAACAACTGGTAATCTTCTTTGCCTGAAACATGGCCCAGTTTTTCGGCTAATTGCTTTTGTATCGGGATCTCAATAGAATTAGAGTAAAACCCTAATTGATGCAATTGATCTTCTAATCTCTTTACGTAATGAGGATGTGTATGGCCAATAGAAATTACAGCATGCCCGCCGTATAGGTCAAGATATTCCTGGCCTTTGTCGTCGTAAACCAAGCTGCCCCGGCCTTTAACTATATTGATTGGATTAATTGGATATACGTCGAAGGGTTTCATTGTTTTTTAGTCGTTAAAATTTAGATACTTAATTTATTTACAAGATTTCGATAGTGGCTATGGATTAAAAACCCGTCGCCTTAAGTCGTAAGCCTGCGCGCTCGTCAAGGCCAAACATTAAGTTCATATTTTGAACCGCCTGGCCTGAAGCGCCTTTAAGTAAATTATCTAACATACTGATAATAAATATTTTATTATCATATTTTTTCACCTGTATAAATACTTTGTTGGTATTTACTATTTGTTTAAGATCTATGTTTCTGCTGGTTACGTGCGTAAACGGATCGCCGGCATAAAAATCCTGGTATAGTTTTAACGCCTCTTCTTCTGACAGATCGCTGTCGGTATAAATGGAAGCAAATATCCCCCGGGTAAAATCTCCCCTGTAAGGGATAAAATTGATAGCCTGGTTAAAAGCAGGTTGTAGTTGTTTTAACGATTCGCCGATCTCATTTAAATGCTGATGGCCAAATACTTTGTAAACCGAAAGATTATCATTACGCCAGGTAAAATGCGACGTTGCAGCCAAACTCTGGCCGGCTCCTGTAGAACCTGTAGTAGCTGATACATGAACTTCATTATTTAATAACCCTTTTGATGCCAACGGCAATAACCCCAGTTGCAGGCAAGTGGCAAAACAACCCGGGTTAGCTATGTTTTGTGCTGATTTAATAGCCTCTCTATTTAATTCAGGCAAGCCATAAACAAATGTTTTTGAACCTGTTTTTGCATTTTTAGCGAGCCTGAAGTCCTGGCTCAGGTCAATTATTTTTACGCTATCTGGGATTATGTTAGCATCCAGGAATTTTTTAGCATCGCCATGGCCAACGCATAAAAATAATACATCTATAGCTATTGACAGTTCATCAGTGAATTTCAGGTCGGTATCACCCAATAGATCAGTATGAACGTCATGTATAAAATTACCCGCGTTACTGTTGCTATGTACAAAAGCAATCTCTACATCAGGGTGGTTAACCAATATCCGTAGCATCTCGCCGCCGGTATAGCCAGCACCACCAATTATTCCTGCTTTTATCTTTTTCATTCGCTTTATATTATTAGTCGACACTTTTCCGATACACAATAAATTCGGTATCAGGTGCTTGTTTTGTAAATCCTACCGACTCATATAAATGCTGAGCCGTATAATTATCAGTAGCTGTTTCTAACTGTATAAATTTTGCACCGCCAATCTTTGCAAAATCGGTTGCGGTAGCTATCAGTTTATTACCTATGCCTTGTTTACGGTAAGCCGGATTAACATACAGATCATTTAGGATCCAGTTTTTTACAGCCCTAGTTGATGAGTATTTAGGGTATAACTGTGTAAAGCCTATAGGCATAAATGTTTCATTAAACTCAATACAGGCCACAAAAATAACCGACTCGTTATTTTGCAATCTTTCAGTTAAAAACTGTCGCGCAAGCTCAAGATCGCTAACCTGTTTATAGAACATCCTGTACTGATCAAAAAGGTCAATAACCAGGTCTATATCGTCCGGGCCTATCCTTTTTACGGATATGTCGTTTTCATCAGCAATTAATCCTGTCATTGTTTGTAGATGGATAAGAATATAAAATAAACTCCAGGTCGGTATTTTGATAATTGGCTATAAAATGCTGTTGCCCCGGGTTGATCTGGATAGCTTGTTGCTCTCTCAGTTCGGTTACTTCGCCATCAATAGTAAACTTTGCCCGTCCTTTTAAAATAAAAAAGAATTGGGTAGCTTTTTCATGATAATGCAGTTTTTCGGCTGTATCCGGCGGCATTAGCTCTTGTTTAACAGATAGGGATTCGGTATCAACAAAGGTCCACCCGTGGCAATCATCGCCCCAGGTATAATGTGCTAAACATTCGCCTTTTGAAAATACCGTATTCATTATCCTTCGCTGTTAACTTTATGATAGATCATTACCTGGTTGCCAAATATTTTAGAGAAGCCTTTTACGTCTTCGCCGCTCCATGAATTGTTCATCTCGCCATAAGTGCCAAACTTGTTCGACATCAGGTCATGATCAGATTCAATACCAATTACCTGGAAACGGTATGGCAATAACTGTACAAATACTTTGCCGCTAACGTTTTTCTGCGTATCGGTAAGGAAAGCTTCCATATTACGCATAATAGGATCATGAAACTGTCCTTCGTGTAGCCAGTTACCGTAGAACATGGATAATTGGTCTTTCCAGGTTAATTGCCACTTGGTTAATGTATGCTTCTCTAAAGTATGATGCGCTTTAATGATCACCATAGGGGCCGCAGCTTCAAAACCAACACGGCCTTTAATGCCGATAATGGTATCGCCAACGTGGATATCGCGGCCAATACCATAAGGTTGTGCTATGGCTTGCAGATCTTGTATAGCTTGGGTAGGATGATCGTATCTTTTTCCATCAAGCGCAACAAGTTCGCCTTTTTCAAACGTTAGTTCAATATTCCTGGCTGTTGTTTCTGTAACTTGTGTAGGCCATGCTTCTTCGGGCAACCCCAAATTTGAAGTTAAAGTTTCCTTGCCGCCTACAGACGTACCCCAGATACCTTTGTTGATAGAATACTTTGCTTTCTCGAAATTCATTTCAACGCCGTGTTTTTTAAGGTACTCGATCTCTGCTTCACGGCTCAATTTCAGGTCGCGGATAGGAGTGATGATGCCAACTTCAGGAATAAGGATATTGAAGATCATATCAAACCTAACCTGGTCGTTACCGGCACCTGTACTGCCGTGGGCAACAAACCCGGCACCAATTTCTTTGGCATAGTTGGCAATAGCTGTAGCCTGGCTAACCCGCTCTGCACTTACTGACAATGGATAAGTATTATTTTTTAATACGTTACCATATATTAAATAACGAACGCAGGTATTGTAAAAGTTTTCAGTCTCGTCAACCACATGGTGCGATGTTACGCCCATTTCGTAAGCACGTTTTTCAACTGTGTTTAGTTCTTCAGCACTGAAACCACCGGTATTCACAATTACCGAATGTACTTCGTAACCTAAGTCCCTTGTTAAATATATGCAACAAAATGAGGTGTCTAAACCTCCGCTATACGCTAATACTACTTTCTTTTTCATTGAGGTAAAAGGTAAAAGGTGAAAGGTGAAAGGTTATTTTTCATTTCTTAAAAAGTTTATAAATGAAATTAACATCGCCTTCACTTCGTTAATTAATGAGTTTATTAGTTCATATTTATCTTGAGTTATGTACTCAAGATCATAAATTAAACAGCAAGTGTATTCTGCTTCAAGAGTAGATCCTAGAGCATTGTCTAAATAATGCGCAAAATCTTTATCGGTGTTTTTGCCACAACCTTCCACAATATTTAATGGAATTGAATAAGTTGATCGACGTAATTGACTGGTTAATGCAAAGCGTTCTTCAATAGGCATCAGTGGTAAAACATCTCTATACATCTGCTTTGTCAACAGATGCGATTTTTTCCATACGTCAAGTTTTTTATAATCTCTCATTACCTTTTACCTTTCGCCTTTTACCTAAATTAAAATACTTTTAAATCCTGTCCGAAACTTTTGATGACGCTTTCGATCCGTTGAAAAAGTGTAGCCTTTTTGGTCATTTTTTCAAGATTTTCCTGCTTTTGCTTTTCTGCGTCATTTGCTTTCTCTTCCGGATCAAACAACATGGCAGTACACATGCAGTTTTTACGTTCCTTCATGGTCAATATATCATAATTAACACAGCTTTTACAACCTTTCCAAAAATCCTCGTCCTGTGTGAGTTCGGAATAAGTTACAGGTTCATAACCTAATTCGGAGTTGATCTTCATTACAGCCAGGCCTGTTGTTAAACCAAATAGCTTAGCTTCGGGATATTTGGTTCTTGAAAGCTCAAATATTTTGTGTTTGATAGCCTTAGCCAGTCCAAATTTACGAAACTGAGGTGATACGATGAGGCCTGAATTAGCCACAAAATCGCCATGGCTCCAGGTTTCAATGTAGCTAAAACCTGCCCAGGTGC
>JAQBOP010000380.1 GCA_028287975.1 Mucilaginibacter sp.
CAAAAAAATCAAAAAACCTTTTACCTCATCGCCCTTTACCTTTCACCTTAAAATTTGCCTTTTACCTTTCACCTTAAAAACAATATCTTTATTATAAAACCATTATAAACGTACATGTCATATAAAAACCGGAAATCAAGTTACACCAACTTTATCCTGATTTTTGTATTTATTAAGGTAGGCTTAAATGTGCTGGCTATATCAAATTTCGGTTTCCACCGGGATGAGCTTTTGCACCTTGCCCTGGGCGATCATTTAGACTGGGGATACAAGGAGGTGCCACCCTTTATAGCTATAGTGGCCCGGTTAACCGGTGTGCTTTTTGGCGATTCGGTTTTTGCAGCGCGGATCTTCACAACCATTTGCAGCGGCCTTATTGTCTGGTTAACCGGCAAGATCACCGTTGAACTGGGTGGCAAGAATTTTGCTATTGCTTTGGCCTGTCTCGCGGTTATATTTTCGCCTGCTTTTATAGCCAGCGGCTATCTTTTCCAGCCCGTAGTTTTCGATCAACTTTGGTGGGTGCTGGCTGTATGGCTGTTGTTGCGTTATGTGAATACTCAAGCCATAAAATACCTGTACTTTATTGGTCTTACGGTGGGTATAGGTATCCTTACCAAATATACCATGTTGTTTTTTGCAGGCGCATTAATTTTAGGACTGCTTATCAGCAAACAACGCCGGCTATTGTGGAACAGGCACATATTAGGTGCCATGGCGGTAACGCTGTTAGTAGTACTACCCAACGTGATTTGGCAATTTGAGCACCACTGGCCGGTATTTACTCATATGGCCACGCTAAAAAAAGAACAGCTTGAGTACGTAAAACCTATTGATTTCATCGCGCAGCAGATCATGAGCAACGGGGTAGCTTTATTTGTGTGGATAGTGGGGTTTTTCTTTTTGATCTTCTCTTTTAAACTGCGTAAATATCAGTCGCTGGCATTTGCTTATGTGTTGATATTTATTTTTTTGCTGCAGATGAATGGCAAAAGCTACTACCTGTTTGGCGCCTACCCTATGCTATTTGCCGCCGGCGGATATGGCTTTGAGCGATGGATAAAAACGAACACTGCATTGCGCGGCGCTGTGCTGGCAATATTTACGTTACCAAATCTCATCGTGTTCCCGACGGTGTTACCTATATTGCCTTTAAAACCTACACTTTCATTTTTCGATTTTATTAATAACCATACTCATTTTATCAATTTCATTACCGTTTGGGAGGACCACAAGCACCACGCTACCACACAGGATTTCGGCGATATGTTTGGATGGAAGGAGTTGACAGAAAAAGTGGCCCATACCTACCAAAGCCTGACACCCGAGCAACAGCGCCATACGGTTATTTATGCTGACAATTATGGTTTAGCCGGCGCGCTGCATCATTTTGGCAAACAGTATAACCTGCCCGAGCCTGTATCATTAAACAGCAGCTTTGCACTTTGGGCACCCGATAAAATTGACGCGCAATACATCATTTACGTTAACGCTACCCGGTATTGGGATGCCTCGGAAGTTTTTAAACCGATGGTAGAAAACTGCGTAAAAGTTGACAGCATTACAAACCCGTACGCGGTTGAAAAAGGCACAGCGATCTTACTGCTCACCCATCCTAAACAGGCTTTTTTTAACCGGTACCAAACACGATTGGCACAAACAAGGTTAGAGTGATGGAAAAGCCGTTCCCGGTTTTTACCTTTATACTTTAATTTTATTTTATGCGCGGATTAAAAACCATCATCTTCCTTATCATATCCAATACCTTTATGACCTTTGCCTGGTACGGGCACCTCAAATTTAAAGATTACGACTGGGGCAAAAACCTGGGGTTAATATCTGTAATACTGATAAGCTGGGGACTGGCGTTTTTTGAGTATATGTTCCAGGTACCGGCAAACCGCGCCGGTTATAAAGGCGATGGCGGACCTTACAGCCTTGTTCAACTTAAAACTATCCAGGAAGCTATCACGCTAACCATTTTCATGATCTTCTCCATCGTTTTCTTTAAAACCGAGAAATTTGCCTGGAACCATTTGGTAGGGTTTGGGTTGATTGTACTTGCGGTGTTTGTGATATTTAAGAAGTGGTAGGTGGATGTGCTGATGTGCAAATATGCTGATGTGCAGATGAACGCAATTACTTATGCTCCATAGGAGCTACCTATTTGTAGAAAAACCTACCTATTCTTTATTTTGCCTCAGAGAGGCTACCCATAAACGCACTAAGGGTTGTACCTCCGGCACATTTTTTTATTTCTTTGATTTATCTACAAATAGGTAGCTCCTATGGAGCATTGTAGATACAAAAAGGTGTCGTGCCAATCGCACAACACCTTTTACCTTTATCCTTTTACCTTAAAACCTCAAATCACCCCGAGATCGCATTAATAATGTCGTACTGCGTGATAATGGCAATCTGTCCTTCATGTTCTACCAGTACTGCTATATTATCATTATTGATCATTGCCGAGATTCTGTCTATCGATGTATTGATATCAACAAACGGGAACGGCGCGGTGGTAATGTTCTTAACTGGTTGAGATTTCAGTGAAGGGTTTTCCAACAAGGCGTTCAGGATATCGCTCTCGGTGATCTTGCCGATAACCATACCGGCCTGCGTAACCGGGATCTGTGAGATATTTAGCGATTTAATAGTATTGATAGCTTCCAACACAGATTTTTCACTGTCGATAGTTACTATTTCCCGGCTTTCTTTTTTGCCGATGATATCTTTCGCGGTTAGCTTGCCGTCTTTCAGGAAACCACGGTCGCGCAGCCAGTCATCGTTATACATCTTACCCAAATAGCGTGTACCATGGTCGGGAAAAATTACTACAACCACGTCTCCTTCTTTAAACTTGTCCTTCATCTGCAGCAAACCGGCAATAGCAGATCCTGTCGAGTTTCCTACAAAAATGCCTTCTTTTCGGGCTATCTCGCGGGTCATTAAGGCGGCGTCTTTATCGGTCACCTTTTCAAAATGGTCTATAAGATCGAAGTTGACATTGGCCGGTAAAAAGTCCTCGCCTATACCTTCTGTGATATAAGGATAGATCTCGTCCTTATCCATTATCCCGGTTTCTTTATATTTTTTAAACACCGAGCCATAAGTATCAATACCCAGTATTTGTATAGCCGGGTTTTGTTCTTTTAAATAACGGGCTATACCTGATATGGTACCACCCGTACCAACACCCGCTATCAGGTGAGTTATCTTACCTTCTGTTTGCTCCCAGATCTCGGGGCCGGTAGACTCATAATGCGCCTGCGAATTTGATAGGTTATCGTACTGGTTCGGCTTCCATGAATTTGGCACCTCGCGTTCTAATCTCGAAGACACCGAATAATAAGATCGCGGATCTTCAGGATCAACATTGGTGGGGCAAACAATTACTTCGGCACCGAAAGCACGTAAGGCATCAAATTTTTCTTTTGATTGCTTATCGGTACTGGTGAAAATACATTTATAACCTTTTATAACAGCGGCAATGGCGAGGCCCATCCCGGTATTGCCCGATGTACCTTCAATGATAGTTCCGCCGGGTTTTAGCTTACCGCTTTTTTCTGCATCCTCAATCATTTTAAGGGCCATACGGTCCTTGATAGAGTTGCCGGGGTTAGTGGTTTCTATTTTAGCCAATACCGTTGCCTGGATCTCTTTTACTACCTTATTTAATTTCACCATCGGCGTATTGCCTATGGTTTCTAATATATTGTTGTGCCACATAGGTTATATTTCTTTTGAATAATCCAAAATTACTCTTCTTAAATGACAAAAAGGTATAGGCAGTTCATGAAAAGCGGTAGGAATATTTTCTGTTTTCTATATTTGATATATGAAACTTGCCAAATGGTTTTTGGGAATTATTTTAGCGCTGTCGATTCTGTTCGGAGTTATTGTTATGCTTGCATATTTTAGCAGTATTAACAACTACGCTGACCATAATTTAAATTTTTATATTGTATATCATATTATAACAACAGTCGTTTGCTTCTCGGCATCTATTTTTTTTGCATGCCTTTTTGTACCATCACCAAAGAAGTATGCAATGGTCGTAATTTTTGTGTTAACCGTGGGCTTTTTTTTAACAATGATGTACCTTATGAAAACCAATCCCTTGACTTATGGAGAGATAACTATAAGCACTTTAACAAATGACGCAGGAGCATTTATAGGATTACTTTTAGGAACTTATATCAGCCATACTATTTTCAAAAATAAAGGGTGGCACTCATCTCAAAAGTCAGATAAAAAACCCCCTCTATCTTATTAATTAAGAAAGCTTTAAAGATTAAAATCTTAAGTGTTTAACGGTAAGACCGCCATTTATCAATTGCTTTAATGATTCGATACCGACCTTTAAATGGGTCTCTACATATTGGGCACTCACCTTCGAGTCACTTTCAGTTGTTTTAACACCTTCAGGGATCATTGGCTGATCTGACACTAACAGTAAAGCGCCGGTTGGTATTTTATTAGCAAATCCGCAGGTAAAAATAGTAGCGGTTTCCATATCCACCGCCATGGCGCGTAATTCTTTCAGGTAGCTTTTAAACTTTTTATCATGCTCCCAAACCCGGCGGTTAGTGGTGTAGCAGGTACCTGTCCAATAATCTAATGAGAAATCGCGGATGGTGGTTGATATCGCTTTCTGCAAGGCAAATGATGGCAGCGCAGGTACTTCGGCCGGTAAGTAATCATTTGATGTACCCTCGCCCCTGATAGCTGCTATAGGCAGTATCAGATCGCCCACATTATTCTTGCGTTTTAAGCCGCCGCATTTACCTAAAAACACAACCGCTTTTGGGTGGATAGCGGTTAACAGATCCATTACCGTTGCCGCTACCGAGCTGCCCATACCAAAATTGATAATGGTAATACCATCGGCAGTAACGCTTTGCATAGGCTTGTCGACACCCATTATCGGGGCATTGTTGTGCCACTCAGAAAACAACTGGATATATTTTGAAAAATTGGTCAGGATAATATATTCGCCAAACTCTTCTAACGGCCGGCCGGTATACCGTGGCAGCCAGTTAGCTACAATTGCCGCTTTTGTTTTAAGGCCGGCTTTTACCGGGCTGGTTACCTCTTTTACTTTCGGAAGGTTCTCTCCTTCTTTCTTTACGTTTAATTCTTCGTTCATAATATTTACCCCTCTAAACCTGCCTGTCCGGCAGGCAGGTCTCCCCCGGTTGGGGAGACTTTTGATTTTTTAGTTTTTAATTTTCTATTTAAGCCCTCCCTACCGGGGAGGGTTTGGGTGGGGCTGTTTTTATACAGCAAACCCCGGCATTTAGCCAGGGTCGCAGTTTATTATAACAAAAATAGCCTAAGGCTATGTAGTTGTTGTTAAGCCACCTTTAATTTTTTAAGGTCTGATTTGTCAAACTTCTCGTGGGCATAATCCAATGTAACGTTTAATTTCTTAACATCTTTTTTGGATGGGAACTCAAACATGGCATCGATCATTATAGCCTCGCAAATTGAGCGCAGGCCACGTGCACCTAACTTAAATTCCATCGCCTTATCAACAATAAACTCAAGCACATCGTCTTCAAAATCAAGCGTTACGCCTTCATATTCAAATAACTTTTTGTATTGCTTTAATAACGAATTTTTAGGCTCGGTTAATATATTGTGTAATGCTTCCCTGTCCAGCGGGTTAAGGTAAGTAAGCACAGGTAAACGGCCTATCAATTCAGGTATTAAACCAAATGATTTTAAATCCTGCGGGGTAATGTATTTATAAAGGTTTTTCAGATCAACCTCGCCATCATTACCTTTTAGTTTATAACCAACTGTTTGCGTACGTAAACGGTTAGCTATCTTCTTTTCAATACCATCAAAGGCACCGCCGCATATAAATAATATGTTGCTGGTATTAACCGTGATCATTTTCTGATCAGGATGTTTACGGCCACCTTGTGGTGGTACGTTAACCATTGTACCTTCTAATATCTTTAATAAAGCTTGTTGTACACCTTCACCACTTACATCGCGGGTGATGGATGCGTTATCGCTTTTACGGGCAATTTTATCTACCTCATCAATATACACGATCCCTCTTTCGGCAGTGGCCACATCATAATCTGCAGATTGCAGCAAGCGGGTTAAGATACTCTCTACATCCTCGCCTACATAACCGGCTTCTGTTAATACAGTAGCATCGCAAATGCAAAACGGAACATTTAATATTTTAGCAAGTGTTTTGGCAAGCAGCGTTTTACCGGTACCGGTCTCGCCCACCATAATGATGTTTGATTTCTCAATCTCAACTTCATCCTTATCAATACGCTGGTTTAACCTTTTGTAGTGGTTATATGTAGCTACGGCTAAGATCTTTTTAGCATCGTCCTGGCCAATAACGTATTGGTCAAGATGGCTTTTAATTTCGTATGGCTTTAATATTGCCGGAGAAGTTGGCGAAGTTTTAACCTTACGCACCTTTAACTCTTCGGCAAGTATCTCATTAGCCTGGTTAACGCATTTATCACAAATATGTGCATCAAGCCCCGCT
>JAQBOP010000011.1 GCA_028287975.1 Mucilaginibacter sp.
AAGGTCTGTTTGAAAGGTCTTTAGATCCTTTTTATAGTTGGTCGATTTTTTCCACGTAATATCATCTTCGCCCTGCATCCAACAAAATGCAGGCACAACAAAATCCCAGCCATTGCTTTTGGCTTTATCATAAGCGCCTTTTAGTTCATCTAAAAATTTCTTATAAGCAGCGTCGCCTTTATTCATATCCACAATGCTGGTAGAGCCGCGGCCACCGGGAAACGTGCAAAGTATTACACTATCACCATATCCCTTTTGCTGAAAGTAGTTGGTTACTACTTCAGACATGCCGTAGATAGACAACTCAAACGACCTATGCCTGTTGTGTGTGACTTTCTTCAACCATTGTTTAAATGGAGAGTCTGATAAGTATCCAAACTCTTCATCCAAATTTTGGGTTACAACCAGGTGGTGTGTTTTCTGAACCAACGAATCAAAATCCGTTACCCTTATCGCTTGTTCGCCTAATGCCAGGCTTTGTCCGTAAACGGGTATAGCAATAACTGTTTTTTTCCTATCGGTCTTTTTTGTACAGCTAACCGACAAAAGAATCACCAATAAAGAAATAAACCAGCTACTATTTTTCATTAGTTTTTGATATATTTTTTCAGTTCGGACGCAATTATAGCCGAGTACTTCTTAGCCCCGGTTTCATTAAGGTGCCCAAAATCATAATAGTAATTTGCATTTCCGGTAAAGCCGGGTAAATTGTAATGACTTATAAAAGGGATGTTATTCTTTTTAGCAAGGCTATCAGGGATATCCAGTATATGGTTTTTTTCGACCGCGTAAAAAGGCGAAAACAAGAAGATCAACTGAATGTGTTTTTCTTTACATTTATCAATAAACGCCTGTAGGTAATGCACTTTTGCCGTATCGATTGGGAATGGAAATCTTTCTGGTGTGATCTTGAAGGTGGTATCTAATTTGCCATATAAGGGCTTAAAACCTTTATCTGCAGCAAATGAGCGTGCGCTTATATTGCCGGCAACCAGGTTTGCAAATTGGCTGTTGTAGCGATATAGCTCAGAAAGCTCGCTTTTATAATATAAACCTGCCACTTTTAACATTTCATCACAACCCGGGCTTACATTAATATAAGGTGTAAGGCTACCCACGGTAGCCGTTTGCGAGAAAGGAGTTGCCAGGTAATCTACCGGGTGAACTTCCAGGCAAATAGTTTTAGGCGTATATCTTGCCAGGATATTGCACAAAAACCCGTACTGAAAATAAATATTGCGCATCCCCCATAAACCAGCGTTATACACACCAGTTTTTAGCGTATCCTGAATTACAGATGGCACATAGTGGTGATGGCATCTCGAGCTTCCCATAAAAACTACGGGATCATTCATCCTGTATGTTACCGCGTTTAATTTATATTCGTCTGTAGTAGTGGTGGTTTTAAATAACGCTTTCACCACAACAGAAAAAGCACGGTCGGCAACCAGCGTGATAATGATAATGATTAGAACCCTCGTTAAAAACTTTTTCATCCCGGTTAAAATTTAAAATAGATGAACTGATTTCCGTCAAGCACGCCGAAAAATAGAATTAATACAATATATCCGGCCACCGTTAACTCAAAACGGTAACGGTTGATAATACCGGTGGAAAACGCATGCCTATCCGGCCAGTACTCGTCCCAGAAATCTTTACAAAACATAATGACCATACAAAGCAGGCCGTTTATTAATGTCTTATAATCAACAAATAAGCCGCCCCACTCGGTAGCTATTTTCTTCATCACCATCCCGGCTTCGGCAAGGCTAGTTGATCTGAATAATATCAATCCAAATGAAACCAAAAGGAAGGTCCAGATCATTTTTAAAACGACATTAAATGGCGGTAAGCCGCTCTTGGTCTTTTTTACTTTGTTCTTCTTGAAAAACGCGCCCGACAACATCAGCGGAACGTATAATAAACCGTGATACAAACCAAATAAGGCAAAGGTCCATGCCGCGCCATGCCACATACCTATCAATATAAAGGTGATGATGATGGCAAATATCGAGCCCCATTTTTCCATGTTCCTGAAACTAACGTTCAGGGGCATAAACACGTAATCTGTTAACCAGCCTGTGAGCGAAATATGCCATTTGCGCCAATATTCTGCAATATTTTGCGAAAAAAACGGACGTTTAAAGTTTTCGGTGATTTTGATGCCAAGCAGGTAGCCAACGCCTATGGCCATTTCAGAATAGCCCGCAAAATCAGCATACATCTGGATAGGATAAAGCAATGTGGCAAAACCCAGGGAAACACCGTTGTGATGTATGGCATTGCCAAAAACAGCATCGCCGTAAATAGATAACCTGTCGGCAACACACATTTTCATAAACATGCCCCAAAAGATCCGCTTTAAGCCAATCGATGCCAGATCGTAATCGAACGTGCGACCTTTCGACAGCTGTCCAAGGAAAGGTTTAGGTCGGTCAATAGGCCCGGAAAGGATAGTCGGGAAGAACGCGATATAAGTAGCAAAATCTACAAAACTGCGGCATGGCTCCATGTTTTCACGGTGCACCTCAATTACGTAGCTTATCAGCTTAAATGTGAAGAAACTGATACCGATAGGCATCAAAATACTAAACAGGCTCCAATGGGTTTGCAGGCCTATCGCGTTAAAAAAGTCGCTGAATGACTGGATAAAAAAGTTAAGGTATTTAAAATACAACAGCAGCCCTAAGCCGGCAACTACGCCCAACGTGGTAAACAGCGAAGCTTTTTTTTTATTGTTTTCGTTGTTGTTGCCTATGGCTATGCCTAAACCGTAAAAAACAACCGTGGCTGTAAGCAGCAACGGGATCATTTTCCACTCGGCAAAGCCGTAAAAGAAATAACTGGCTAAAAGCAGCCAAACATTTTGCGCTTTGGCTTCACCGCTTAAAAGGAAATAGTATACAACAAAAACTACTAAGAAAAATATTAAAAAGTTGATAGAGTTTACGACCATTATTAATCTTTGTTTACCAGTTCTATAAAACCGACTTCCTTTTTATAAAGATAACAAATCAGCTTGTTATCCAAAGCGATAGCTTCTACAGGACGAAAAAGTGGGATATACCCTTGTACGTCAACCAGCTCATCAACTGTTGCGTTTATGTCGTCAACTTCGTAACATACGTGATAAGGCGCTACGCCGTTTTTCTTTAAGATTTTATTTACCGACGATTGCTCATCAATAGGCTCGATAAGCTCTACCCGCGGCATGCCGTCTTTTGTTAAAAAGCAGATCTTTACGCGCTGGATCTCGTCGTCAATTGTTGGGGTAGCCTGGTAACCTGCCTGCACATACGGGGCAGATGTATTGGCTATACTATCAGTTACATAGCCAATGTGATGAAATCTGAAAGTACTGAGCACTATAATTTACTTGATATAGATCCGATCATTTCTGAAACATTGCTCCATGAAAGGATCTCCTTTGATGTAAACTTTATTTTGAACGCTTTTTCAATAGCTACAATTAACTGGATATGTGACAGTGAATCCCAATCTTCTACATCATCAGCACTGGTTTGCGGGGTTAATACAATATCGTCGTTATCCAATACGTCACGAAAAATATCCTGTACTTTAGCTAAAATTTCAGTTTGTTCCATTATTAATTGTTTTTTTATTTGTTTTCGATATAAAATTCTCTGTCTTCATGGGCGCCTATTTCCAGCTCAAACCGCAACGGTTCTGAACCTTCAATAGTACTGAACCCAAGTTTAGGGAAGTGGTCGGCTACCATGTTGTTTTTTGCTGTCGGCAAGTATTCGCCTATAATGCGTTGAAAGCCATGCTCTTTCGCGTAGTTAACAATGGTGCTCAGCGTGAAATCTTCCATCCCGCGTTTTAACACCCTGCAGCTCATAAACCAGGTATCAACAAAAAGCGTTGACGCGTCAAGTTTCTTTAAAATGATCACGCAGATCAATCCATGGTCGCCAAATTTATCAGCAAGCGTAAACGAAAAGTTTACGTATTGCTCATCACTTTCTAATGCTTCAATTTCTGCTTCAGTGTAACGTACTGTACGCAGGTTAAATTGGTTACTACGCTGTGATAGCTGTGCCACACGCACGGTGTTGAAAGAATCAAAACCTTTTACTTCTGATACCATGTTCAATGATTTCAGGAAATCAGCTTCGTTGGTAAAGCTCTGCATTAAAGAAACGCGCTTGCTTTCTACCTGGTACTGTGCGGTACGTTCTGCATCAGCATTAGAGTATGAAGCGGTTTCAAAAAGATTTAATGAATAAAGATATTCCAGGTATTCACCCGGATCTTCCGGCAACTCAGGCACGGTAACTTCGGGTACGTTTTCTCTTACTATGTTACGCTCGAAAGGGTTATCATCCAGGAACACCATCGAGTCGAACCCAATATTTAAGATGCTTTGTATAAAGCGGATATTATCGGCTTTGTTGTTCCAGTTGGCTACAAAAACGGCAATGTCTTCTATTTTCAAAACCATCTCGGGGTTCTTTTCAAACGGAGCCCTTGCTTTGTCTTCGTCGTTCTTGCTGCAAACAGCTATGATGATACCGCGATTCTTCAGGTTTTTAACCCATTGCTGGAACTCTGTAAAAGCTTTACCTATGCCCAGTCCGTGACCTACCTGGATATTCTCCCAACCATCATCGCCCACAATGCCGCCCCAAGTGGTATTGTCCAGATCAAGGATCAGGCATTTCTTGAATTTACCTTCAAGCGCGCAAATAATGTCCAGCGTGCGAGATGCCACATAAGGCAAAATGTCAAGGCTCAGCACCATTTCTGTACTGATATAAATATGGCTGTTGAATGTGATGTTACGGCCGAATTTATTTTGCAAACCGGCTATATCGCAGATAAAGAAGTTTGCATTTTCCTGCGCAACCTTCATCAATTCATAATTAAGCTTGCGCAACTGGAAAGTAAATGACGACTGAACCTTAGTAGCGTAACTCCCAAAAACGGTATCTTCTATTTCAGGATAGTTATAATAAATAATACGTCCCTTAACGGTATTACACATCATCCGCACAAAATCCAGGCGCTCATCTGCCAAACCTATTTGGTCTAAGGGCGATGTGTGACTATACTTTTCTAACAGTTTGTGGGTTGATTGAAAAACGATGGTATAATCGGCACCAAATTCATGCAGATCTGATGTTGGGTCCATTACCTGGCGCTCAACCTGGTTAAACTCAGCCTCAAATAAGTCGATATTATATTTTCGCTCATAGCCCATCCCTTTAAGAGAAACTGCTAAAAACTGGGTAGCCACATCGCCTAAAAGAGCTACCTTCCGGGTTGGAAGTGATGAATGCTCTTTTTTTAAATTTTGTTTAAGTTCTTTAAAAGATATCATATCATTTGTTGATGCGGTACAAAAGTGTAGCATAAACAGCTTAACTTTCAAATTTACAGCACGTAAACGTAATAAATTTTTGCGAAAATAGCCATTTTTTCTCTACAGAATAAGGAATATAATAGCCTAATAGTTAATTAAGAATAAGTTAACCTTGCGCAAGCTCCGGAACGAATTATCAGGCCAAATGTATCACTGCATATAACGCGGCTGATGAAAATAGCGATCCATAATATTATCCCCTGCAGTAAAGGTCTGAATCCGACAGCTGCCAGCACCGTCCTTGATAACCCGGCACCGATCAGGAAGAGGGTCAAGGTTAATCCGGCTTTAGCTATCGTTTGATCTTTATTGATCATTTAAAATTAAAACAAAAGCGGCTTTCAATCTGAAAGCCGCTTTTGTTTTAAATCTCGGTTTTATGATTGATCTCTTTTACGATCTCATCTAACTTTTGCGTAGTGACAATGATGTTATTAACCACAATTATGTTCTCTTTATCTTTAGGGTTATCATGATTAAACAGCTGCCCCAAACCAAGCAGGGTAGCTACCTGCGCCCTAACCTTATGCGATTGGATCCAGGCAATATCCCTTAAACGGCCGTTTTGTACCTTAACTTTTTCGACCTGGTTATTGATCAGTAAAAACGAGAATAATGTAATTACCGACGCGGAAAGAATCAGCGTAATGATCCAATAGTGCAAACGCTCAAGCGACAATTGCGCGGTTTTTATGTCATCAATTGATTGCCCTTGTAAATTGACTATCTCAGTATCAAAAAAGCTTTGTATGGCTATAATGTTCTTGATATGCTTATCCCGGTCTGCATAGGTTTGTGTATTATTTGAATCCACTTTTAACAGCCAGTCTTCTTCCGCATTTATTTGCTTTGCAAGGATATCCAGCTTCATCCCTTCAGTATTACTTACCAACCTTTTAAGCCGGCGCATATCAAAACTGATCTCCCAAAGCCCTTTTCCATAGGTTTCAACATAGGCTTGAGAAGGGCTGTTTTTATAAGTAGAAATATAGATTACCGCGTTTTTAAAATCGTTTGAGACTTTTTGATGTTCGCTGATAAGTGTGGTGGTTTTAATAACATCGTTATTAGATTTGATCAGCAGGGTATAGTTTTTTTGCGTAAGGTAGATAATTGCTACCAGCAAACCGATGATGACCGTGCCTAAAAACAGGTTAGTATTGCCTTTGTTTCTTTCCATCTCAAATAATTAGGGGTCTAAACGTAGTTAAAAAATTGATCCTTGCTAAATATGTTCTTAGTGACTCCTACCGGATGACTTTACAGAACAATAACAAAACCATTTTGGTTTTATAACGTCCTAATTTTAAATATCATATGACAAATAACAAATCATTACGCGATTTTAAGGCAACCTTGATAAATTTTTTACACAGACGTGTGAAAATATAACAGGGAGTTAATTACGATGTCGCATCAATTAAAAAACGACACCTGAAGGCCTTTGAAAAAAACCAGACAGTTTTTTCTTTAGAAATTCAAAAACGGGTTATGCTATTTAATTCCGTGGGGTAGAGTACTTACAGATGTCCATCCACCGTCAACCACCAGGCTTTGCCCGGTAATGTGTTTGGCTTTATCAGATACCAGGAATAAGGCGGTATCGGCAATGTCGCTTACGTAAGCTGGGCGGCCCATTGGTGTTATTTCAGACCATACGCGTTCGTAATTCTCTTCTTCGGTGGTACGCTCAGTCAGCGTAGCGCCGGGGGCAATGGTGTTTACATTTATTTTATAAGGAGATAGCTCGATAACCAGGTTTTTGGCCAGCATTTCAATAGCCGCTTTGGTCATGGCATAAGCGGCAAGGCTTTTAAGTGCCTGGTGCCCTACTACCGATGATGTAAACAGGATTGTGCCGCCGCCTTCCTGCAACTTCATTTTGTTTGATGCCGCCTGCGCCAGGAAAAAGGACCCGCCAAGGTTAACATGCAGTACTTTAAAAAATGCTTCAGGCGGGTAAGTGTCAAAATCGCCAAACAGGGTAATGCCGGCGTTGGCGATCACGATATCCAGATGGCCGTACAGGCCAACGGCCGTATCAACCATTTTATTGATAAATGTAATTTCGCTGGCGTCACCCGGGAAAGCAATACACGATTCATTATCTTCAGTATTGATCTTAGCCACCGCTTCTTCGGCTAAATTACTGTCAACGTCATTCAATAATACCGTGGCGCCATTAGCAACCAGCAATTTGCATATTTCAAAGCCAATACCCTGGCCTGCACCGGTAACGATAGCTACCTTGTTTTTAAAATCCATGCGCTAATTTGCATATTTGATACGCTGTTTGCAAGCGCTAATTTTTAGAACGATTCATTTAAATTAAGAAAGAACCCTTTGTTGCCAAATCTGCCGAAGGCATAATCTAAAGCAAGGTTTGTGCGGGTAGCTTTGTTAAATAATACCCGTAAGCCTGCGCCATAGCCGGGTTGAAATACCTGGAAAAGTTTGGTCCCATGCTCGTCATTAGCGGTTTGTAAACTTCCAAAAGCAACACCGCTTAAAAATTTATTGGCAGTGATTGGGAAGCGAAACTCTGCTTCAGTATCATTAAACTGTGTACCTTTAAAGTATTGCGATGTATAACCGCGCCCGCTCCTGAAAGAGCCATCCCTGGCAGTGCCCGGTAATTCAAGGTAAGGAATATCGCCGCTTACTAAATAAGATCCCCAGTTCCAGAATGCCAATACCGTTTCAGGATTTATGTCAGACAAGCTCACATATTTCCTTAAATCGGTAGTAACCTGAACTGAATTTTTTGTACTGCCTACCCACGTCTGATTTACCCGGATGCCGGCATCGAAATAAACACCTTTATAGGCGCGGTTGGGGTTATCGCGGGTAGTGTAAGCTACATTAAACAGAAAACCGTCTGCCGCGTAATGGTTTTGCGGGAACCCGTGCTCATTGTTATAAACGCTTGAAGGTGTAGCGTTATTGGTAGTGTCTTTAACAGAGATACTGTTACGTATTTCGAATGACATACCCGCGCCTACAAACAGGTTTTTCGCTACCTCTTTATAAACTTTTTCTCTAAAATTATAGTACAACGAATGGATGGCATAAACTTTACGCGCCGGGTCGGTCAGTACTTTATCCGCAGCGCTGCCACCGGTTATACTGCGGCCTATACCTAACCCATAATCGGGTGTTACGGTTTTTGCAGCTACGAGATTACCCTGGAAATTCCACCTATTACCGGGAGTAAATATATTGTGATTAAGATAAAAGTAAATGATCCCCTTGCTGGTAATAGATGCCGATGTAGCAGCAACTGAAAGTAAAGTATTTGGGTCGTTACCCAGTTTTCTGCCGGCTACCGCTTTTATACCTAATTGCGCGCCTATTGTGGGGTTAGCGGCAATGTTAGGCACAATTGTAATGCCCGAGCTTTTATGCAAAGTATCTGCTTCTTTTTTTGGGTGCAAAATATTGCGGGTAAGGTCGCCAAAATCATATTGCTTGTTGATGTTTTCTTTAACAGGCGAGCTTTGCTTTTTTTTGATGCGTAATGAATCCGCTTTTAAAGAGTCAGTCGGAACAGTCTGGCCGTATACCAAACTTTGTATACCAATAAACAGGAATAGTAGCAGACATTTAATCAATGAGGGCTTTATATATGGGATGTTAAATTGCATTATTATTTATAACCTTAAATTTTGTTACCGGGCCATATAGCCGGTACATCTTTAACCAAAAAATAAGTTAAATGTTTAAACTTAAGTTTAACCGTGGGTCTTTGCCAAGCTGTAATAAAGAAACAAAACCCCGAACTGCATTATCCGGGGTTTGTTTTAAAGAGACTTTATTTCTTGTAAACGATCTTAAAAATAGCACCCTTAACATCATCGGCTATATATAAAGCGCCATCCGGCCCCTGAGCCAAACCTATAGGGCGATATTTGATAGGGCCGCTTGGGTGTTCAAGATCTGTACCCGCAAAGTTATCTGCAAAAACTTCCCATTCGCCGGCTACCTTACCATTTACAAATGGTATAAATGCCACGAAATATCCTTTTTTTGGCGAAGCCGATTGGCCATGCAGCACAACAAATGCCCCGTTCTTATAACGCTTAGGGAACATGTTGCCGGTGTAAAATAACAAGTCGTTAGGTGCCAGGTGGGCCGGGAAAGCTACTGCCGGATCGGCATACTTATCAGTGGTTGTTTTACCATCGCCGCCATATTCGGGCGCCAGCATTTTCTTTTTCTGGATCTGATCGTAGTAAGCAAATGGCCATCCCGCGTCTGTTCCTTCGTGCAGCTCATATACTGTCTCTGCAGGCAGCTCAGCGCTTTGTTTTGGCGTATAATATTGCGGGAATTTATCGTCGAAACTGCCGCGGCCATGATGGGTAGCAAATACCGTTTTGGTTACAGGATTTATGTCAATGCCTACCGCGTTTTTTATGCCTTTGGCGTAGTGGATCCCGTCACTTAAGGTTTGGTTAAGTTTGTTTGCTTTAAATTTCCAGATCCCGGCGGCCGAATCCAATATCGGACAGCCCGGAATGCCCTGGCCCGATCCCGCCTGGCGGCAAGCGTCAGACCATGAGCCGATGGTTACAAACAAATTGCCCTGATCATCCAGCACCATCGATTTTGAATTATCATGCACCTTGTCTGCCAAACCCTGCACAATTACTTCGGGGCTATCCGCGTCAATTATATCATCCTTACTATTTAATTTATACCTGAAGATCCCGGTGTTTGACGCAGAATATAAATAATGATCCTTTATTTTGATACCAGTGCCGGGATAATTGGCAAATGCCAGTTTTTTATCCAGCCGGCCATCGTGGTTGGTGTCACTCAAAAAGTAGATCCCTTTGCCTTTTCTTAAAGCATTTAGCTTTATATATACATCGCCGTTACCGGTAACAGCAAGGTGCCTAACCGGGCCAAGCGAGTCGGCAACTATGGTTGCAGAAAATCCTGTCGGAAGCTTTAGATCGGCCTTGCGATCTGTAAAACGTTTGTTAGCGATAAAACCGGCAAGGCTTAACACTGCTGCAACAAAGCCGGTTGTCAAAAGAACTTTTTTATTCATCTGATTCAGAGATAATTGTGATTTAATTTATGTGTAAATTGGTGTAGACAAGATACACATAAACTATAATCGCCCAATTATCTATCTGAATCGTTACCTTCTGTTCAATCGCCTATTTCTTAAATCTTAAAATGGTGTATGAATTAGCCGGAAAACTGTATTCAAAAGTTTTGCCGGTAAGTGGCATCGTAGTTTCTTTCGTGGCAATGCGCTCCGGGCTTTGCGGCATGTTTTCGGCTTTCGGATCACCGGACAAAGTAGCGATCTTTACAGGAGAATTACTTGTAAATCCTCCCAGATCAACCGATGTTTTAGTTGCTGTTGATTTTGTATTTACGATGTGTAGTACCAACTCATCCCCATTTTCGCTGCGGGTGGCGGTTACATCAAGGTCGCCTTCTACGCTGTCAAATATGCGCAACGGTTCGTGGTTCTTAGCAGCCATTTGGGTGGCGTAAAACGGCGGCATACCCCATACCTGCGATGGGGTATAAAAGATCTGCCCCTGGTCCCAGTCGTTATCATTCTGGCCCAAAGCCTGCAAGCCATTCGCCGCGCACGAGGTCAGCACGAAATCGCCATGACGGCGAACGGCATTCATGGTAGTGGCATGACCCAAAGCGCGCTGCATGTTATGCAGGCCGCCGTTCTCTTCAAAAATGGTGATCTTAAGTTTGGTATTTGGGTCCCATTTTAAAAACATATCACGCATGTACTGCAAGTTTTTGTCGACTATTTTACCGGCGTTGGCTTCATCATCATCGATATGCAGGTCCCAGTAATCGGCTTTGCCATTAACTGCCCTGAATACCATTTCCATATTTTCTACAGATTTTGGTCGCCACCATGCCGCGCAGATCACTTTTATATCCGGATTTTTAGCATGTATCGCATCATATAACATGTTAAAACGCTCGGCATATTGTTTGTAATCATTTGTCAGGTCATCCCAGATCACCTCTTCATTACCTAACTCAATATAATGTAATTTATAAGGTGCGGGGTGTCCGTTTGTTGCACGCTTTTTACCCCAGGTAGTGGTGGCACTGCCGGTAAGGTATTCAACCATATTGCTAACATCTTCAGGCGTTTCTTCAACGTTTATGGCAAATGCCGGCTCAAAGCCCGCGGCGTTGCAATAAGCAACAAACTCTTCAATGCCGAACCCATTGCTGGTGTACGGGTGCCAATGTCCTTCGTACGGTGGCCGTTTGTCGGCACTGCCGATCATGTTTTTCCATTTGTAGTCGGGCGCGTTCACCATGGTGCCGCCATAACGTACAAAGTTTAATCCTTCCTGCTGCATTTTGGTAGCAATATCCGCACGGATAGGCAGGCCTTTAAACTGATCTTTCCCGGTGCTCATCAGTACGGCCTGGTCCATTTCTAATTTGCCCTTTTTCTCAATATAAATAGCAAAACGTGCTTTAGTATCCGTCGCATTTGCGGTAAGTGTGAAAGAAAATTTGGTCCACTTTTCAGGTATGCCGTTAGACCTAATGAAGGCATAAGTTTTGCTGCCATCTGCACTTTGTAATGCCACAGTAACCGGCAGATCGATCTGGCTTGTCTTCAGAAATACATAACCCTGTAGTTTTTGCCCCTTCCTTAAGGAGATGCCCCAGCGGCCAAGTCCGCTGTTAGCTACACCCAATTTGCCCGTGCCGCTTGTATATTCTAATACCTGCGACTGTTTACCGTTGTAAGCACCAGCATCATTTAGCAGAAATTTACCCTTAACAGAGGTAGCTTTAATTGCATCCCACATACCGCTTACAGCCGGCATTTCTTTGCCTATAAATTCGTTTTTGATGACTGTATTGTTTTGTTTGATCACCACATCCTTAAACTTCACATCCGCATGAAAAGTGCGCAGACCTATCTTTCCGGCTAATAAGGGCTTGCTCTCGTCCGTATAATCAATTGTGGGTGTAGTGCTGTTATCGAGGTAGATCAAGATTTGAGCACCTTTAACCTCAACCTTTAAATGCAGCCAGGCATCTTTATCAAAAGTTGCTTTAGCTTCTTTCAGCAGTTTAAAATTATGGACATGTTTGCCTAAAACCAATGTTTGCCGACCGGGGGCTATACTTATTTCGTAGCCATCAAAATCATCCATTCCTTCCTGCTCGTTATTTACGCGGACAATAAATCCGGCGTTTTGAGCATCCTTGCTAAATTTCAAGTCGGCTTCTATGCTGCCATCTTTTACTGCCGGATTTTCCCGGATTAATTTATAGCCCGGACCCGGGTTTACAGATACGGCCCCATCGGCAACTTTCCAATTGCCTTGCAGGGTTTTCCAGCCTATTACCTTGTCAGCCGGTGCCGGCTCTTCAAAGCTCTCGCCATATAAACGCTGGTCATACAGTCCGCCATAGATCTCGTGGTTCACATCCTCAATACATGAGCCGTACATTTTTGCAGGGATCTTATTTATCACCCGCGATGCATCAACAACGATATGCGCGTTTTGAGCTAATGCGGTTAACGAAAAAAAAGTAATTGAACAGGCAATGGCCCATCTTTTTGCGGCCTGGTTTGAGTTATTGAATCCGATCATAAATTGGTTACCCGTAAGGGGGTTAGTTTAATTTTTGCAAAAATCAGGTATTCCAACAGGTACTGGTTGAACGCAATTGATATTTTTTAATTCAAATTTGACTAATGTAGCATTATTTGCCTTCCTAAGTTATCAAACCCGTGCAAGAAACGGCCAAAATTGTTCAAAAAGCAGTTATATTTAAATTGGATATTGCACGTTGATAAATTGGGTACAAATCACCTGTATCCGGGTATCAGTATATTAAATTTTAACTAACCAGTTATACAAATGATATTTTTTAAAAGGCAATACATCGCCGTTTTATGTCCATTAGTTCTTTTTGTTTTTCAAGCCTCGGCCCAATCTGTCGCGCCGCCACATCCCATTCATCCGCTTGAATTGCAGGATGTGCGGGTTAACGATTCTTTTTGGAGCCCTAAGCTAAAAGTATGGAACACCGTTACCATATACGATGTATTTGACAAACTGGAAGGAAAGTATGTGCCAGATCGCCCGGATATCATTGCCGAAAAGGAGAAGTTGGGCAAGACACGTAACGCGTTTTTAAACTTCGACCTGGTGGCACAAGGCAAAAAGAATATCAACACACATGACGGGCCGCCCTGGTACGACGGGTTAGTTTATGAAACTATAAGAGGCGCGGCCGATCTGCTTGCCGAATACCCCGACCCAAAACTTGAGAAAAAGATCGACGCTTATATTGACCGGATAGCAGCCGCGCAGGCTGTCGACCCTGATGGTTATATTAATACCTACACTACACTGACCAGGCCCAAAAACCAACGCTGGGGCATGAATGGAGGCGATGATAAATGGCAGCATGATGTTTACAATGCCGGCATGTTGATAGACGCTGCTGTTCATTATTACAAGGCGACGGGTAAAACCAAGCTATTGGCAGTAGCTGTAAAATTCAGCAATTACATTTATACCGTTATGGGGCCAACGCCTAAGAGCAATGTTATACCCGGCCACGGCGGCCCCGAGGAAGCCATGTTGCGCATGTACCAGCTGTTTAAAGAGCACCCTGAACTTAAAACTAAAATAGATGTGCCTGTGCATAACGACGAATATTTTGCCATGACAAAATACTGGATAGAGCAAAGAGGTAATTACGGAGAGAAAGATGGCAGTCATGCCCGCAAGAGCGATGATTCTTATAACCAGGACCACATGCCGGTATTACAGCAAAAAACTATTGAAGGCCACGCCGTAAGGGCAACCTTGCTGGCAACAGGTGTTACGGCAACCGCTTTAGAGACAAACGATCAGCAATACATTCAAACCGCGAACAACTATTGGAATAACATGGTTGGCAAACGCATGTTCATTACCGGCGGCGAAGGCGCTATAGCTGATGGTGAGCGTTTTGGCGCGGATTACTTTTTACCTGAATCAGCTTATTTGGAAACCTGCGCTTCTATAGGCTCGGCATTCTTTAGCGAGCAGATGAACGAGCTGGAAGCCGATGGTAAATACATAGACGAGTTTGAAAGGGTGGTTTATAATAATTTACTGTCGGGCGTATCGCTTAGCGGCGATCATTATTTTTATGAGAACCCGCTTATTGCTACAGATCATAAACGCTGGGCCTGGCATGATTGCCCTTGCTGCCCGCCAATGATCTTGAAAATGGTGGCCGCTCTGCCGCAATATATTTATGGTTATGATGATAAATCATTGTACGTAAACCTTTTTATAGGCAGCGAAGCGGATCTGAAATTGAATGGATCAGGTATTATGCTGAAACAAACCACAGGTTATCCATGGAAGGGTGATACGAGGATCGAGGTAAATCCTAAGAAACCGCAAACATTTGCCGTTAACATCCGGATACCGGGTTGGGCTGAAGGTAAGGAGAACCCGTTTGATCTTTATCGCTCAAAAACAAGCGGAGCTGTAATATTAAAAGTGAACGGCAAAGTCGTTCCTGTTGAAACCGTTAAAGGATACGTGTCTGTTAAGCGTCAATGGAAAAAAGGCGATGTGATTGAACTTACCTTACCTATCGAGCCAAGATTGGTAGCCGTTAACGACGCAGTGCAAACCATTAAAGGTAAGCTGGCCATTGCATCAGGGCCGATAGTTTATGGGTTTGAAGCCATTGACAATCCGGATCTTAAAAACTACAGCATTAAAGATAATGATGCCATGACGCTTGAATACCAATCTAACCTGTTAAACGGCGTAAATGTAATTACTGGCCAGGCAACCAATAGCTCGGGCGCAAGCGTGAAATTTACTGCTATACCATTTTATGCGTTGGGTAACCGGGTATCAGGCGCGCCTTACCAGGTTTGGATGCCCGAAAAAGCCAACTGATATAAATAGCTCGAACTTTCAAATTAATTAGTAGTTTTAATTCTCACAAACACGAGCTGTTAAGCACTGCGTTATGAGGATTTTTCGTGAGAATATTGTAAGCCCTGAAAACCTTTTTGTTGTAAAGGAAGAACGTTTTAAATATAACGACTTCCCGTTTCATGCCCATGCCGAGTACGAGATCATTTTGATTTTGGAAGGCACGGGCCAGCGGATAGTAGGCGACAGTATTACCGAATTTTCGACTGTGGACCTTTGCATGTTCGGCGCTAACCTGCCCCATACATTTTACACCCGGGGGCTCAGCAAAAACGAAGCGATAAAACAGGTAGTTATCCAGTTTAATGAGAGTTTTTTAGGTGTTGGTTTTTTTGACAGGAAACCGTTTAAAGCCATTAAAGACTTGCTGCAGCGCTCATCGCAAGGCATTGTATTCAACGAAGAAACCAAAGCTGCTTTAACACAAAAAATAACCGCGCTGGTAAATAAAAACGCCACAGAAACGGTTATAGAGCTGCTTAATATTTTGCACCTGCTATCGCAATCTACTGATTACTCGTTATTGTCAAGCCCCGGATTTTTGCATGACCTGAACTTTGAAGAATCCTCAAGGATGAGCAAGGTTTATGACTATATCCTTGAAAACTTTAAAAGGGACCTTTCGCTTGATGAGGTAGCGTCGGTGGCTTATTTATCGCCGTCGGCATTTTGCCGGTACTTTAAAAAGTTTACCCGCAAAACCCTGTCAGAATTTTTGATAGACCTGCGGATAGGTTATGCCTGCAAGCTGTTGCAAAATAACAATATGGGCATCTCGCAGATCAGCCTGGACTCTGGCTTTAATAATGTATCCTATTTTAACCGGAAATTCAAAGCCGTAAAAGGTGAAACCCCGATGGAGTACCAAAAACACTTCATGATAAAAAGGGCTAATTAACCTGCTATTTATCTTCCAGCCTTTTTATGATGTATGGAGCAATGATCTGCTTTGAACCCTCAACGCCGGGATGGATACCGTCAGGCACAGCTTTCATATAAGCGTCCTTGCCTTTGTCAAGCAATTCTTTCCAGTGCGGGTAATGGTCGATCAATAAAAGTTTTCGGGCTCTGGCAACCTCACGGTACATCTGGTAATAGGCTAAAATATTGGGGCGCGTTTGCCCATGTTCATTTAAAGGGATATTCATGGTCTGCAATATCACTTCGCAATCAGGATTATAAAGTTTGATCCGGTCGATCATGTAATTTAAGTTGAGCCTGGCTACGTCGACATTGGTTTTGTAATCTGAAAACGCGTCATTCATGGCAAACTCAATCAACACAGCATCGGGTGCTTTTTTGATCACGCTATCCTCCAGATGCTGCACACCCCAGGTAGACCACATCCCGCTTTTGGCAGCGTTTAATGTGGTTAGCAGCCCATTATATTTCCTATTTAAGGCCTTGTTAACAGAATCAACCCAGGCACGGCCACCTTCGGCTGCGGTGAGGCTTGTACCATAAGTTACCAATGTTTGATGCTTACCTGTGGCCAGGTTTTTAATCAATTTTGATTGCGCAAAAGATGCATTAAAGGCTAAGAAGGCACAAGCAAAAAGCGCGGTTTTAAAAAGATAGTTTCTCACAAGCGTATAATTAATGGTTATTACAAATATGAAAAACCTTTTGATCAATTTAAGCTACAACAGGTACATAAACAGTGTATCCGCGCGGCGGCGCCCAAAAATCGGCCCAGCCGTAAACATTGGTTTGCTTGCTTTCGGGCATGGCGGTATCTGTGTTGCTCCACCATGCAACAGGCGAAAGTTTTTGGTTTTTCCATTGCGTTTTAACCCAGGTACCATTCCAACTGGTACCGTTATTTAAAACGTAGATAAGCCCCGGCTGTTCGCCCCATCCGCCACGCTGAATGATGTACAAATTATCGTCAGCATGCAAAATAGTAGTATTGCCGGCTGCATACTTTTCATGGGCCTTTATCAGCGCGGTTATCCCGTTAGGTGTTCCTTCAAGCGCCAGGTTCCAGTTAAAATAATCCTGCCAGAAAACACAGGGATAACCCTCATGTGTCAGGATATAAGAATACGCCAGCATTTTATCATTGATTATCGCGTCGCCCCGCACAACATCGTGGTTCTCGACAAAAGTAACCGCCGTGCCTGCAAAGCCGTCAGTTAATAACGTGCCGCGTTCTGTCAAAGTTTTTAAGCTGAAGTTAGGGTCCATGCATAGATCTTTTAACCTGTAACGCAGCGGGAAATCAAATGCGTTGATAGGGTTATCGTTCCAGGTATTTACTTCGGCAAGCCAGTCGTAAATATTTCGGTCGCTATCCCAGCATTCACCCACACCAAACGGATTAAATTCGGTATCGCCCCTTAAACTCCTCATCTCTTGTATAGCCCGTACCATCCATGCACCATAACCTTTTACAAAGTCGTATCTAAATCCATCCACGCCAACGTCTTCCAACAGCCAGCGGGCATATTCTAAAAAAGCGGTATAAACATCCGGGTTGCGGTGGCAAAGGTCGGGCATGTCACTAAACGCGCTTTCGTCCATGGTTTCATACCGGCACGGATGAAAGCATTCCCAGTTTCTTGGAAACTTACCGCTTGCCGGGTTAAACTTGGTTTTGCGCAAAACATTATCCATCTGGTTCATTTCAAGCTCGCCGCCATCATTATGGTTTAGCACCACGTCAACGTATACATCAATTTTATTTTGATGCGCATTTGCTATCAAAGCCTTTAACTCAACCTCGTTTCCGAACCATGTTTTTACACCGCCGTTCTGGTCAAAATCGCCCAGGTCGTAATAATCAAAAGGGTTGTATCCCATAGATGTTTGCTGGGCAGCCTTGCCGATAGGGGGCAGCCATAAAGCCGTAAATCCGGCATCGCTTAAGGAGGAGGTTTTATCCTTCAGGAAATTCCACCACTCAAATTCCCGGTTTTCAGCTTTAGGACAATCCCAATAAAACGCCTGCAAAATAACACCCATAGGTAAAATATTTATGTGATAATTATAGATAAAATAAACTTGTATTTACCGGTGCTAACCTATAAATTTCGTAATGAATAATAACAGATTAACGGCATTAATTTACATCTGGTATTTGATCTTCTTTTGCTCTTCAAGTTATGCGCAAGTACATGCACCAATAGCCGCTGATCTAACCATCAGAAAGAACCTATCTGACGACCAACTGCTCGACCTGGTGCAGAAACAAACCTTCAGGTATTTTTGGGATTTTGCCCACCCCACAAGCGGCATGGCGCGAGAGCGTAATACTACAACCAAAAACTTTGGCGGCAATATAGTAACAACCAGTGGCACAGGCTTTGGTATCATGGCCACCATCGTGGCCGCCAACCGTAAGTTTATACCACGAAAAGAGGCGGCGATGCATATGCTGAAGATCATTGATTTTCTGTTAAAGGCCGATCGGTTTCACGGCGCTTATCCGCATTGGTTAAATGGCGAAACTGGTAAGGTGATCCCTTTCAGCAAGAAAGATGACGGTGCCGATATTGTAGAAACGTCTTATTTATTCCAAGGCCTGTTAACCGCGCAGCAATATTATACTGCGAATAATCCTGTCGAAAAAGACATCCGCTCAAAAATCAAACAACTATGGGGTGGCGTGGAATGGGATTGGTTCACCCAAAACAAAAATGTGTTGTACTGGCATTGGAGCCCTGATTATAACTGGGACATGAATATGCCCATAAAAGGATGGAACGAATGCCTCATTACTTATATAATGGCCGCGTCTTCGCCGACTCATGCCATCAACAAAGCGGTTTATACGGAAGGATGGACGAGCGGGAATACCTTCGTCAACGGTAAAACTTATTATGGTAAATATACTTTGCCATTGGGCCCGGATTATGGCGGCCCGTTGTTCTGGAGCCAGTATTCGTTTTTAGGATTAAATCCGCACGGGTTGAAAGATCAATATGCCGATTATTGGCAGCAGGCCATCAATCATACTTTAATTAACCGTGAGTATTGCATTGAGAACCCGCTAAAGTATAAAGGCTACGGCGCCAATTGCTGGGGCTTAACCGCAAGTGATAGCTGGCAAGGTTATTCGGGATACTCGCCCTCCAATGATCTTGGGGTGATTGCACCTACGGCCGCCTTATCTGCATTTCCTTACGCGCCGCAATATGCCATGCAGGTTTTACGGCATTTTTATGAGGATCTGGGCGATAAGATCTGGGGCGAGTACGGCTTTACAGACGCGTTTAGCGAGCAACATGACTGGTATGCGAAAACCTACCTCGCCATAGACCAGGGACCGATAATTGTAATGATAGAAAATTACCGGACCGGTTTGCTTTGGAAGCTTTTTATGAGTAATCCCGACGTAAAAAACGGGCTAAATAAGCTGGGGTTTAGCGCACCGGGATTACATCCTTAATGCGCTCTGTAAAAAACCTGTCGCAAATAATCAGCAGCTAAAAAAGTTGTTAACTTGCCTGCTGATAATAACACTATAAACCACCTGATTACTATATTTAGATTACCATTTACTGCGCTGATAAGGCCTTGTAAACAGCTATCACCAATTAAAACTATATGAAGAAAACCATTCTCCTTTTAAGTTTCGCGGCCACATCGCTTGCGGCATGGGCACAAGTAAAACCGGCAGAACTTCCGCAAAAAACAGCTTTCCAAACAGGCAGCCCCTGGATCCCGCAAATTGATGTACGGTCGGACATGGCTATTGTTTACGGCACCAATGACCGCCCGGATATGACCTTCGAACAACGAGTGCAATCATGGCGCGACCATGGTTACCAAACCGCTTTTATGACCGGCATAGCCTGGGGCAGCTATGATGATTTCTTTTTAGGTAAATGGGATGGCACAAACCACCTGGACCTGGCGCAGGTAGAAAAGAACGGCAAGCCCATCATGCACGGCCGTAATATCCCGTATGTGGTACCTACCGATGTGTTTATTAAGTACATGCAAACCGCGGTAATGAAACGCGTTATAGACGTAGGCATTAAAGAGATCTTTTTAGAAGAACCGGAATTTTGGGCGCGCGGCGGCTACAGCGAACCATTTAAAGCCGAATGGCAAAAGTTTTACGGCTTCCCATGGAAACCGCAGGATGAAAGCCCGGAGAATACTTATCTTTCAAGTAAGCTGAAATATCACCTGTATTTTAATGCTATAAAGCAGGTGTCTGATTATGCTAAGGCTTATGCCAAAAGCAAAGGCATCAGCATAAAAATATACATCGCTACGCACTCGCTGGTAAATTATTCGTCATGGCAGATTGTAAGCCCTGAAGCCAGCCTGGCATCATTGCCCGGTATTGATGGTTATATAGCCCAGGTTTGGACAGGCACTTCGCGCGAGGCGACTTATTTTAATGGTAACCGCAAGGAGCGGGTTTTTGAGAATGCTTTCCTTGAATACGGATCAATGGTATCTATGACCGCACCCACCAAGCGTAAACTTTTCTTTTTAACAGACCCGATAGAAGACGCGCACCGCGACTGGGCCGATTATAAACGCAACTACCAGGCAACATTTTCTGCTAAATTGTTATATCCCGTGATTGCCAATTATGAGGTTATGCCGTGGCCCGAACGCATCTATACCGGCAAATACCGGTTAGCCAACAGCGACTCGAGCGTGTACATCCCTAAATATTATTCTACCCAAATGCAGATCATGGTGAACTCGTTAAACAGTATACCTGTATCTGCCAACAAAGTAACCGGCGTAAATGGCATTGGGGTGTTAATGAGCAATTCATTAATGTTCCAGCGGTTCCCTACCCATAACGGGTTTGAAGATCCGCAATTTTCTATCTTCTACGGACAAACCATGCCGTTGGTAAAACATGGCATCCCGGTACAAACTGTACATATGGAAAACTTAGCATACCCTGCTACTTTAAAAGATATCAAGGTTTTGGTGATGAGCTACTCGAATATGAAGCCCATCAGCCCCGCTATACATGAGCAACTGGCGGCATGGGTTAAAAAAGGCGGCGTATTGATCTATGTAGGCAAAGACGACGATCCTTACCAATCTGTAATGGAATGGTGGAACACCAAGGGCAATAGCTTTACCGCGCCGTCACAACATTTGTTTAAACTATTGGGTATTAACGCGGCAAGCGGCAAACAAAAATTTAAGATGGGCCTGGGTACCGTGTACGTGATACGGGAAAACCCTAAAGATTTTGTTATGCAGGCTAATAATGATGCCAACTACCTGAACACGGTTAAACAAGCATATGAAACCGACAGCAAAGCCGGCAAACTGGAATTTAAAAACAACCTGTATTTAGAGCGCGGCCCATATGATATTGTAGCTGTATTAAATGAGAACGAGGACACCAAACCTTACACGGTTAAAGGCCCGGTGATAGACCTGTTCGACCCGCAATTGCCGGTACTTGCAGAGAAAGTGGTTAACCCCGGCGAGCAGGCTTATTTATATGACGTAAAACGGGTAGTCAACAAGGCTAAGCCGCAGGTGCTGGCATCGGCGTCAAGGGTGTACGACGAAAAAGTGCAGGCCCATGAATATAGTTTTGTAGCTAAAAGCCCTATAAATACACTAAACAGCATGCGTGTGCTTTTACCTGCAAAGGCTAAACAAATTACACTTACGGATAGTAAAGGACAAGCCATTACCACTCTTCAAAGCTCGTGGGATGAATCATCAAATACCCTATACCTGGGTTATGATAACAGCCCTGACGGCATCCATGTAAGTTTAAGCTGGTAACTAAAAGCTTATATATTGATAGAGATTAAAATTTCAATTTAGATATAAAAAGCTCTGTGCTTCTCTGCCTTTTCTTCGTGAACTCTGCGGTTTCTTTTTAACCACAAAGCCCGCAAAGAAGGCACAGAGAAGCACAGCGTTTTTATTTTGCCAGGACATAAAAATTTACCTCGCCGAATATTTCAAAGCCCAGGTCTTTATAAACCTTAATGGCGCGGGTGTTATCATCCCGTACATGCAGGAATGGAATTTCTCCGGCCGCCTTGATCCGATTAACATGAAATTTCATCAACTGCCGGGCATAGCCTTTGCCGGTATATTCGGGGTGGGTGCAAACTGCGCTTATCTCGGCATAAGGTACCGGGTTTAGCCGCTGGCCGGCCATGGCAACCAGCTTTTCGCCGTCGAAAATGCCGTAATAATGCCCGAAATCTATCGTGTGCAACTCAAAAGGCCCGGGATTAGTGAGCTTGGTAAGCTCAAGCATTTGCGGCACATGGGCGTCAGTTAGCGCAATTAAATTTGATGTATCCACATCAAACGCATCGCCGTTATATACCATCTGCCAGCCCGGTACATTTTGCACAACATTCCATTTGCTTTGTATGACTGTCCTATTTCGCGAAATAAATACCAGCGGGTTTTCGCGCGAGATCATATGATACACCGCATCGAAATTTTCCTGCGAGTTTTCGCTGAACCCCACAAACGGGGCAACGTCCTTATCAAAATATTTTATACGATCATTGCCTTTAGCGAGGTTTTGATTACCCGTAGCCAAAGCGTTAAAAGCGGGATTGTCCAGTGCATGTTTCATCACCGGCAAACCTATAAAAAAAGAATTTGAATACCCGACGCTGTAAAGCTGATGTCAAACTTTTACGCTTTAATTACTGTTGTCCTATTATGAAATATCTGACATTAGGTTGCGCAATAGCTTTACTGATAACATCGTGTTCATCGCCAAAAAGCAAAACGGCAAGAGCAGATAGTTTAACTAATAATGATACATCGGCAAAAGCAAAAGACACATTAGTAAACAACAGCAAAGCCGCCATATCTTCATTATGTTTCTTAAATACACAAGGCAAAGACAGCACCAGTGTTGAAATGGTTGTACATGGCAATAAAGTAACCGGGCAAATGAACTGGCTGCCTTACCAAAAAGATAGCCGCAAGGGCACGTTAGACGGTGCCTTGAAAAACGATACCATACATGCCGTTTGGAGTTTTATGCAGGAAGGTATGATGGACACGTTGAAGCTGAATTTTCAGATAAAAAACGGAGAATTATCACAAAAGCCGCTTAAGCTAAATACTAAAACCGGCCGTGAGCAAACGGATGAGTCTTCAGATTATAGCATCACATATAATTCAAGTACCAAACTGCATAGCCATTAAAACCGGTTGGTTTTGTGTTCGTAAATTTCTCTTAGCGCCAGGCCCAGTAGTACGCCAAATGCTGCACCCAGGCCAAGATGATGTAATATTATCCCTGAAATCATTCCGATAATAAAACCAACTATAAACGCGGCATTTTTTCTCCTTTTGCTTTGCACCCGGTAAAAATAATAAAGATTAAACTACTATCCGGTAAGGAAGATAGTTACCTGACAATAGTTACGCTGCCGCTGATCAGCTTACGCCCGCTCCTGGTGTTAATAATATAATAGTACACGCCAAAAGGCAGATCGGCGCCATGAGACTTGCCGTCCCATGGTTTAGGGTATCCTATGGACGAAAACACTTTAGCACCGTAGCGGTTAAATACATCAACAGTAGCACCCGGATAAGTGTTTAAATATTGGATCTCCCAGGTATCGTTTATGCCGTCATTATTAGGTGTGAAAGTGTTAGGCACAACAATATTTTTTAAAACCGATATGGTAACCTGCGCCGTTGCCGAACAACCTGAACCCGATGTTACCGTAAGGGTATAAGTTGTATTGACCGCCGGCATAAAAATGGGACTTGCTACAGTTGCATCACTGATACCGGTCGTTGGCAACCATGCATAGGTTAAGTTATTACCGGTTATTACCGGGTTTAATTTTAACTGGCCGCCCTCAAACACGCCCGTAGTTGCCGCCAAGGTAATAGTTGGCATAGCGGTAACCGAAACTTTAAAACTCGTGATGTAATTGCACCCTGTATTATCAACAAATGCGTAATTAACAGTATAAGACCCTGCCCCCGAAACTTTGGGATCAAACACCCCTGCTGACGTTATACCTGTACCTGAAAATGTAGATGTCCCGCCGGTACTGGGGGTAGCTATAATATTTATGGGCGCATCGTTTTGGCAGAGTATAATGGAGTCGGCAATTGCGCTGCCGTTATAGGTAAGTGTTGCTGTTGGGATTGGATTTACAGTAACCTCTCGCGGAAGAGCATCGCTGGAACATAATTGCCCGGTATAAGCCCGTAGAACTACATGGTAAGTTTGGGGCGATGTTGTGGTGTTTAAAGGATACATGAAGTGATAGGTTTTATCGCTTCGCAAAGCTTCTTTAGCAATTGGTATTACAACTGACGGATGATTATCGTTATCAAGGATCCATTCCAGCCGGGTTACATTACCAATGACGGGCTGTGACTTATCCCGTAAAGAGACACTGTCGCCACTGCAAACTTCAAGGGTCAATACATTAAAAACCGTCCCTGGGTTTGCGCTGTTAACAGTAAATTGTTTTTCAGCATGACCCTGCTGGCAGGCACTTGACGAATTAACAATGAGGGTAACAGGATAACTGCCGGCTTTAGTATAATGATGTACCGGGTTTTGTTGGGTTGATGTATTTGGGTTTGACGGCGTAGAATTATTCGGATCGCCAAAATTCCATTGGTAGGTTAGTCCCGTGGTTGTACCATCGGGCATGGTTGACATATTGGTAAACTGTGCGCCATCCAGCTCGCAGGCATCGGGTAAGGTAAAATCAGCAGTAGGCCCGGTAAGTACGGTAATGCTTTTCGTAAAAACATCGCTCACACAATTTTCTGCTGAAGTTACCTGCAAAGATACTTTATGAATGCCCGGGGTAGTGAAGACATGTGTAAACGGAGCATTTGTATATAAATTCGCTGCAGATGTATTATCATCAAAGGTCCATTGCCATTCGTATATGGTGCCGTTGGTAATTATAGATTTATCCGTAAGCGTAACGGGTACGTTAGGGCAAGTTACGTCAACGGCATCGAAGTTTACAAGTAGCTTGGGCACCACCTTTACGTTATACGTCTTGCTTGATGGACACCCAACACTATTAGTAACAGTTAATTTTACCGGGTAAGTTCCGCCTGTAAAAGTGTGCAACGGGTTTTGTTCTGTCGATGTGCTGCCATCTGTAAAATCCCACAACCAGGATGTTATATTTGAGCCGGTAGATGTATCGGTGAATTGAATATCATTCGATAAGCAACTGGTATTAGTTCCTGCAAATGTAAAATTGGCTACCGGCGCATCCGGCACTGTTAATGTTAACAGGTTTGATGCCACCTGGCATGCCGCGCTGCCGGTATTGCCGGCTTCAGATGCCAGCATGCGGTATTGGTAAACCCCTATAACGGCAGATTGAACAGTAACAGTGGCAGTCGTTGCTATTGCACCTGCAATATTTAGCCAGCCTGAGCCATTGTTTACCTGCCATTGGTAAACGGGGTTTGTAAAACCGCCGGCAACAACACTTGCCTGAAGTGTATAAGTGTTACTCTGCCCTGCACAGGTTTGCGCTGTAGGCGACAAGTTATTATTAATAATAAAGTTTGAACTGATAACAGGGCCACAGGGCCGGAAAGTAATATCATCCAAAGCAAGGTCATTAGCCGGAGCACCGCCATTACTGTTGTTGGTCATTTGAATAATTACAGATGATACGCCAACAGGTGTTTTAAAGTAAGTCCCGTATTGTTTCCAGACAAGGCCCGACGGTGTTAAAGGGATTGTCCCTGTGTTATAAGTAGCTAAGGGCGTCCCGTCTGTTGCAGATGTTATTTTAAAAGTAATATTGGGCGGACTAATATCACTTGATCTTAACAAGTTGGCTATCCAGGCAGCAAACTCAAATGTGGTGCCGGGGCATAAGCCGGTTACCGTGGTTTTATAAAAATAATCTGTTTTTGCTTCACTGGCATTTACCACCATCATGTAACCGCCGGTATCGCCGGTATGGTCTTTGGTGTTCCACCAAATATTGCCGGTAGTGGCATTTTCAATCGTATATGTTCCGTCTTTTGGAAAGTCATCGTCATTGTGAGCGTAATTGGTTGTACCCGCGGGCAGCTGAGGGCCATGCATGGCTGTGCCCGCACCGAAATCAATTTTAACAACCGGATCGCCTAAGCTGCCGGTGCATAATTGTGCATAGCTTGTGTAATTAATGCCCGTAAGGAGACCAATAAGCAGGATAAAAAATGATTTATTTTGCTTTATAAGAGCTACACTCCCTTTTATGCACATATATAGTCGAAAATAGTATAACCCGCTTTTAAATAAATGCCCTTAATAAATGGCAGCTATTTAATTGACAAGGTAGCCAAATCATTAGCAAGGTATTTGCTGCTGATGCCTCCTATCATATCAAAGTTAGTTAACGTTAAGCGCAGTACAAAAGTGTATAGATGAATAGGGTATTTGTATAGACCAATAAATTAATATGGCGGACGGTTTTGTATAGTCGAAATATGGAACAAACAGTAAACAAACCTAGACTGCCTGTCATTTAAGATCCCGGATCCCACAGTCCTGTAAAACATTTATCACTGGCATTAATGACTGGCCGTAAGTTGTCACCTTGTATTCAACACGCGGGGGCATTTCGGCGTAAATAATACGGTCTATAAGTTTGTCTTCTTCCAGTTCCCTTAATTGATTTACCAGCATTTGTTTGCTTATAGCAGGCATGGCTTTTTGCAGTTTGCTAAACCTGTTGCAATTTTTGCTGATGGCATATATGATCATGATCTTCCATTTACCGCCTATCAGGTTAAGGCAATGCGTAACCGGGCAGTTGTTGGGGTTAAAATCCTTATTCTTTCTGATGTTTGCCATTGGTCTAAAAAAATGTACTATGATGTATTGTGCAGACTACTTGTATTTGATAGACGAAGATAGCAACTTTGTTAAAACTACTTGAAAATAACATGACTGAGCAAGAAATAAAACAATATATCCAGGGTGGCGAATGGGTGAGCATCACGCCCGAAGTAAGACCGAGCATAGCGCCCGGTGCAACAATTAAACCATTTTATTTAACCAGGGTATTTAAATATTCGGCCGGTGATAAATTTGAATGCACAGTTATTAATTATGCCGATCCAAACGCTAAGGTGCCGTTAGTGAAAATTGTTATTAAAGGACACCATATCTGGCAGGGGCCTCACCCCATTGCCGATGATGCTTATAAAGTTGATTATGTGGCCGACGAAGCTTATGAAGTAACGCCCTTACACCAGGGTTTTGTTGACGCGATTAACCAGGCACCAACGACCGGTTTAAACAAGTGGGAAGTAAACGTAACACAGGATGTAAAGGGTAAAGGTTTCATTCCTTTCGGACTTACCGAAGGCGAGATTTATATCGACTATGATTTAATTTATATTTATAACGACCTGTTTTTTAACGGCAGTAAAAATGTAGACGGCCGCGCATTTGACAAACCCGAAAACCGTCCTACTAATTTGCAGGTGCCATTAATACGAAAAGGTTAATGCTATAATTTATCTCATCACCCGGCCTACACCAAATTGGTCGCCGGCTTTAACGGGTTTGCCGTCTTTAAAATCAACCTCTAACAGTTTTTCGCTTTCAACAGTGTTATAGTTTTCGTCTTTTAAAATGGTTAGCACCTTGCGGGTTTTCACATCTATCACCTCGCCGCTTGATGGATAGGCGTATTTGCCATCCAAAGTAAAAGTAACCCAACCCGGCATATCCTGTAAAGGGATGCTTGTTAATTGTTGGTACGGTTCGATCGCGCTGAAGATATGCATCCGCATATTGGCGCCGTCGCTTAGCCAGATCTCCTTTTCATCGGGCGTAAGGCCAATCCCGTGGCTGGGGCAGCCGTGTCGTCTAACCGAACCTTTGTCCCATCCTTCAACAACAACCTGTTTTATCTTTTTGCCGGTGGTCAGATCGCCAACCTCAAAGCCCAGCAGGTCATTACAGTTAACAAAAATGCGGGTTTCTTTGCCGTTGATGGTAAAGGGGCGCACAAAATTGATAAAAGGGCCAACTTCTCCTGTTACAGTATTGGTTTTAGGGTCGGCAATTTTTACGACGGTATTTTTTAGATCGGCCAGGTAAACATGTTTGCCGGACAAAGCGTAAATGGTATTATGCGATGCGTTAAAGCCATCTAACCGTTTAATGATGTTCCCGGTTTCGCAATCTATAACAGTCCAGTAATGGCTCTCAAGCGATGGCAGGTACATGGTCTTTCCGTCGGGCGCTACAGATAACCTGTCGCATCCATTCGGAATTTGTTTTTCCCAAATCAGTTTGCCGGTTACCAGGTCTATTCGCTGTAAACTTTCTAAAGTAGTAACATACACGCTATGCAACGGGATGCTTACACCAATACCTTTGATGTTAGACGGCTGGCCATTTGGATGAAAGCCCCTGAACGGGATCCGCTTAACCAATTTATGCCCATGGTCTATATCAAATACCAGCAAGCCGTGGCCGCCATAACCTAAGTAATCGCGTACGCCGGGTACAGCAGCAAATAGATAGCGTCCGTTTAATGGCATTGCTGCAACTCTCATGGCGCGATCTGTTTTAGAAACCAGCTTCCATGATATCGTAAATGAAATAGCAATTACTGATAACAGCACTATAAAAATTCGGATCCCGTTTTTCATAACTTATTTATTTTGAGGTAAATATTGGTGCGGTTAAGATAGCGGGCAATTTTAATAACTGCAAATAGTGATATGGTATTTTTACACAATAGTAGATTTATACCAATGTCAATAAAATCAGAACTATCTGTGATATTCAAGCAGTTCCATCCGGTTGCCAAACGGATCAAGAAAGGTAAAGCGGTCGCGGCCCTCAATAACGGGTTCTTCGTCTATCTTAATGCCATTTGCCTCCAGGTGTTTACGTGCAATAGCCAGGTCAGTAACCTCAAAAGCGGTGTGCCTGAATGTAAAGCCGACTGGCGGTTCAACGCCTATATGTAATTGTATCCCGGCTATGTTAAACCAATAGCCAGGTGTGTCAAAAATATGGTCGGGCCGTGGTATGGCTTCAAGGCCGAACACATTTGCATAAAATTGCCGCGCGGCTTCCAGTTGTTCGGGTGCTACACAAATATTGATATGGTCGGTACGTTTAAAGTTGATCATTATAGTACTATTACTCGTGCTCGGCAAAGGTAAGCACATAGCCGTTATTGTCTTTTATCGAAAATTCGGTAGCGCCGTAAAAAGTAGTTTCCAGTCCTTTTAAAACGGTTACTTTATCTTTAACCTGTTCAAAAAATCCGCGGATATCTTTTAAGTTGATGTATAACAAAAGCGATCCGCCGTCCTGCCTTGAGATCTCCGGCAGATCATCCGCCAGGCTTTCATAGGTTTGAAACATCATGGTTACGCTGCCGTTTACCATCATGGCCCAAACCAGTTCATCACCCGTCTCGGGTACCGACATACTGATCTTAAAACCAAGCGATTGATAAAAAGCGACGGTCGCTTTCATATCGGCAGTAAAAATATTGGGCGATAAGGTTTCCATTTTTGTAAAGGTTTGTTACGTGTAAATGACCCGATAAAGGTAACGGATTTCATAACTTTATACTATCATAAAATTAAACAATTCACGAAATCAACAATCAATCACTCATTCAATAATTATATAGCTATGGGGAAACTAATAGAAGATTTTGAGGCCTATCGCACCAAAATGAATGACAGGATAATGGAATCGTCCAATACAAATATTAAACGTTTTTTTGCTTTGGATACCACCACCTATGCAGAGGGTGCGTTGGATGTAAAAACCAAGGAAATGCTGGGCCTGGTAGCATTAATGGTTTTGCGTTGCGACGATTGCATTAAGTATCATCCCTTTTTTAGAATGAGCATATATGGTATTATATCTCATAAACATAATTGACAGGGACTATATATAAGTAACGCCATCGGCATGACAGCCTATGCGCCCAACCGGAAGACTCATTCACAGGTCTTCAATTTGTAATCCGTCTAATTCTCCTAACATGGTGTCAAATCTCTTAAATATACATTAGCGCGGCAATGACGATAAACACTCCGAATAGTGACTACCATCATTCTTTAAACACTAAAGCAAAAGCAACTTTGTATATCATGAAAAAACTATTGATCGTTACAGATTTTTCGGCCAATGCAAAGCATGCTGCTGAATATGGTTACCTGCTTGCCAAGCAATTAAAAGCCGGGATTTTCCTTTGTAATACGATTATTATCCCAACCGAAATGGCTATGGCAGGTATGTCTGTTTGGCCGCAGGGAGATAATGGCGTTTTACTGGATGATTCTATAGAAGAATTAAAGCGTTTAAAAGCGCATTTAGAACATAATGACCATACCGAAGCCATCAGGCCGCCGTAGATTAGTATTCAAAATCTACAATGAAAGCATGGTTTAAACTTTGGATCTCAATGTCCGTTTTGCCAAAGTTTGTTTTTAAAAATGCAGTTAGGTGTTTAACTGATGTTTTATACCCCTTCAAGGTGTTCTCTTCAAAACCGTTCCCGATCAGCGATTTGAGGCGCATATTATGTTCTTCGAACAATTGCATAAGATACCGGCCTTTTTCTGCCTTGCCTGATAAATGTTTTTTTTAACTTTCGGAGGTGATCGGCTCACCGCTTTCCAGTAACATCTGGTGAGCTATTCTGATTTTGGTCTGAATAGTGTCGAGATAGGTGTTTAACATCCGTGATTCTTCTTTGGTGCCGATACATCTTCCGGCATCGCCGTTCCAGCGGCTGATTTCACAGCTTCTTCCGACATAAAGCTCTGATCTTCTGCCATTTATAATAATGCGGATGTAGATAGGAACAGGACCCTTGTTCCAGGTCTTTTGCTTCTTTAAATAAAAAAGCAGGACGAAATTTGTCTTCATAAACAAGCTTTAAGGGTAAAACAAAGTTAAGCTTGCATCTTTCAGAAATCAAGATATTTAATGACTAAACAAGTTGATTATCAATTATTTATCATGGTTTCGGTGAGTAATTAACCTGCCTGTTTTTGCTCACCTTAATTTTCTCTTTTTTAATGAGGATTGGTATATAAAATGGCATTTTGGCGCAAACAAGAATGGCTGCAAATCAAATATTTGCAGCCATTTAGTGTTTTTTGATACTGTTTTTTGTAGCGGTAATGATAGTTATTTTAAACAATTATCAATGCTCTTAGAGGTTTTGGCTGAGATTTCTGAAAACAATGAAAAGAATAATAGTAACAGTAAATCCGATGGCGCTGAAGATCAAATAATTAGCGATAAGAGCATTTTGTTTTCTCCTGATAATGAGAGCAAAACGTAATAAATTACAAGACGGCGCTATCGGGTAAAAACCTTTTTGACTACTGTAACCTTGACATTGTGGTATGGCTATGAAAGTTATACTGTTATTAGCAATTTATGTTTATTCGAAATCATAGGTTAGTGTCAAGTCGAGGAATTGTTCGTCTTTGACCAGCTTGTCATGTTTCTTTTTAAGCTCCTTATATTCAGCATCTTCTGTGGTAATATTACCTCGTTGGATCGTGTAATGTCGCAAGAGTGCCTGATACGGGCATTATCGGTTTTATCTTCTAACAGGCTAAAGTCATTGATCTCGATAATACGTTTAGCTTCTTCACGTTCAGTTTCATCTAATATAGGCTCAATTAGCCAAACAGGAAAATCTTTATTTGAATTTCCGGAAGCTATAGAGCCATTTTAAAGACATTAGAGAAGAACTATAACGACTTGATCAATTTGGCGAAGCTCATTATCTGCCGTTTTAATTGAAGCCAAAAAAATAGTTGTGGATTTGAATTCAGTTTTGGGAAGAGTTACCATACCCTGAAATGTCTATGTCACCGTGAATTTTGCCTGGTTCACAAATAAAACACTCGGAGTTGCTGGCAGTAACGATCAATTTTGGCGTAAGAAAACACTTAAAACAATTAAGATCATGACACTTACAAATGCAAAAAGAATTTATTGGACCGGCGTAGCATTAACCTCATTATGGTTCGGTGCCAGCGGCTTTTTTGAACTGACCAAAAATCCCGTCGTTTGGGATATTACGCTGAAATTAGGTTATCCGGCTTACTTTATCTATGTACTTGGTGTGGCCAAACTATCAGGTATTGCCGTTCTTTTAATTCCGGGCAAATTGCTGCGATTGAAAGAATGGGTATTTGCAGGTATTTTTTTCGACATCATCTTTGCTTTTGCCTCCAAGCTAAACGTTGTTGGCCCTGTTGGTACCATCGATGCCCTAATTGCTTTCACAATGGTTAGCATCACTTACCTGATGTTCCGGAAAATTTATCCTGCTTCCCAATTTTAACTCATCTGTTTCTATCAAAGGCTAAACACTTGTTATCCATCAAGCCGACAAAGGCGACCAGCGATGGTCGCCTTTGTCATTTGGGGGGAGAGCTTCACCGGCATGGCAAATTCATCATGCCTGCCTGAAAAGCAAATTTGTCTAACTCCGCCAGATATATGCCTGCCTTACCCGGTTTTAGCTACCCATCTGCCTTATTTTGAAATAGTTTTGAGCAAACAAATCAAAAGAAATTATGAAAATCATGAATAGCACGGGTTTAATTGCGAGCTTACTTATTACAACTTTATCGTTTACTGCCTGTGGTCAGGTAACCAAATCAACCGAAAACACGACAAGAACAAGCGCAGGAAAAGGATTCGCAGTACTGGAGTTATTTACATCTGAAGGGTGCTCAAGCTGCCCGCCCGCCGATGAATTGCTGGCCCAAATACAGAGGGAATCAAATGGCAAGCCGGTATATATTCTGGCCTACCATGTAGATTACTGGAACAGGTTGGGGTGGAAGGATGTATTCAGCAAGGCCGAATTTTCAAAAAGGCAACAACAATACAGCAATTGGCTAAACGCGCAAATTTATACGCCGCAATTAGTTATTAATGGCACAAATGAACTGGTAGGATCAGATAAGTCGGCCATATATAATGCAATTGCAGGCGAGTTAACCGGTGCAACCATTGATCAACTGGTACTTGATGTACATAAGGAAGGCGAGCACCTAAAAGTGCATTTTAAAATACAAAATACCCCTAAAGACAGCCGGCTGTTAATTGCCCTGATACAAAGAGATGCACAAACCAAAGTAGCCCGCGGCGAAAACGCCGGGCATACCTTATCGCATGTTCAGATCGTCCACCAACTACAAACTGTGCCTTTAGATACTGTCGGAGAAGGAAACATCATAATTGCTTTGCAAGCGGGATTTGATGCTCAAAATTGGGAAGTATTAGCAATGATACAAGATCAAAACAACGGAGCTATAACAGCCGCGGCAAAAGCAGAACTGAGCAATGTCGTTATCGCTAAAAGAATAAAGCATTAATATCAAACGCTATGAACAAGCTTTCTGAATATGGCCGGGACAGACTAATCGCAGGGTTAATATCACTGCTATCCATGTCATTCCTTACGAGCGCCTTTTGAAAAGAACCCGCAGGACTGTGAGATGATCAGTGTAATTGGCAGAAAGAAAAAGCAATAGCTAGAAGGAAATTGATTAGTCTAGTGATTCACGTTTAAAACTGACCAGTTCAGGACAAACGTTGTCCACTTCAACTCTTTAGTGATTGATTGCAGCCCGGTCCAGGGGTACTTTTGACTTAACAAAACAAACAAATTATAAAAAACATAAAAAATAAAATCATGGAAACTAACAGTACAATCGTAACAGAAAAAGTATTATACACCGGTAAAACCCACACCGCAGGCGGCGGTCGTGACGGCGGTTCGTCACAAAGTTCTGACGGCCGGTTGGATATCGGCCTTTCGCTTCCGGGCGCTCCGGGAACCGGCACTAACCCCGAGCAATTATTTGCAGCAGGTTGGTCGGCCTGTTTTATTGGCGCGATGGGAATTGCCGCAGCAAAAATGAAGATCAAGTTACCGGCCGATCATGCCGTTGATGCAGAGGTAGACCTATGTAATACCGATGGCGAATACTTTTTACAAGCCCGTCTTAACGTAAGCCTACCTGGTTTGGATCGTGAAGTAGCCGAGGCGCTCGCCGCCGCAGCTCACCAAACCTGCCCATATTCTAAAGCCACCCGTGGTAATATCGACGTAGTAATCACTGTTATCTAAACAAATAATAAGCCCTGCTAAACGGCAGGGCTTTCACCTTTAAAACATAATATCATGTCACCAAATATAAATTACCGCAGCCGCCTGTTTTCAGGTATCGCAGCTCTTTTACTTATCCTTACCGGTCCGGCAAATGCACAAGTTGCTTTGTCTACAAGTCCGTTCGATAACATCAGGCAAATAAACGCCGGCGTTTTAAATGTAGGCTATGTTGATGCTGGCCCGGCTAATGGCCCGGTTGTATTGCTACTGCACGGCTGGCCTTATGATATTCATAGCTATGTTGATGTTGTTCCTTTGTTAACTGCCAAAGGATACCGCGTTATCCTTCCGTATCTGCGCGGTTTCGGTACCACCCGGTTTCTTTCTGCTCAAACACCCCGAAACGGCCAGCAATCGGTTATCGCTACGGATATGATCGCTTTATTGGATGCGCTTAAAATAGATAAAGCAACCATCGCCGGGTTCGATTGGGGCGCACGCACCGCGGATATTATGGCGGCTTTATGGCCCGAACGTGTAAAAGCCCTTGTATCGGTAAGCGGCTATCTGATTGTTAACCGCACCGCCAACTTAAAACCATTGCCGCCGAAGGCAGAGCTGGGCTGGTGGTACCAGTATTATTTCGCTACCGAACGTGGACAGGCCGGTTATGATGCCAATCGTCATGACTTCAACAAACTGATCTGGCAGATCGCATCACCAAAATGGAATTTTGATGATGCCACCTTTGATCGCTCGGCCGCATCATTCGACAATCCCGACCATGTGGCCATTGTGATCCATAACTATCGCTGGCGGTTAAGTTTAGCCAAAGGTGATCCGCAATATGATGCCATTGAAGAAAAGTTGGCTGCCGGCCCGGTCATCACCGTACCTGCCATTACCATCAGCAGTGATTTTGATGGCGCCAATGCCGACGGCAAGACGTATGAGAAAAAATTCTCAGGCAAATATGCGCACCGCATATTAAACGGTATCGGTCATAACGTGCCACAGGAAGCGCCAAAAGCTTTTGCTGACGCGGTAATAGCAGCCGACAGCTATTCCAAATAAATACATATCCTACAATAAAATTGCAACGGTCCCGGCACAATGCCGGATCGTTTTTTTAGCCTTTTTTATGGTTTTACCATACTAAATTCCAGACTGATAAATGACCAGTTCAAGGTGCATTTTTGCCTGTTTGGGCTACTTATTGATTGCCCGCAGTTCGATGTAAGGGTACTTTCGAACAACAAATAAAAACTTAAAACTAAAACAATGAAAACTTACAAAAACACACTTGGCAAAATGATCACCGGCGCGCTATTATTGTTCGCCGCATCAGGCTTCGCGCAAACCACACCGGCTGCTGACGCTATCCGCCCCTTCCATATCAGCATTCCGGAAAAAAACTGGTTGACCTGAAACGCCGCATTTTAGCAACGGAGTGGCCGGAGCAGGAAACGGTAAAAGATCAGACTCAGGGCGTTCAATTGGCCTCCATTCAAAAGCTTGCCGCCTATTGGGCAAAAGATTACGATTGGCGCAAGATCGAAGCAAAGCTGAATGCCCTGCCACAATTCGTTACCAATATTGACGGGCTCGATATTCACTTTATTCACGTCCGTTCCAAAAATAAGAATGCATTACCGCTGATCATCACACACGGCTGGCCTGGTTCCATTATCTAACAGATGAAAATTATTGGCCCCCTGACTGATCCGGCTTCTTATGGTGGAAAAGCAGAAGACGCTTTTGATGTGGTTATTCCGTCACTTCCAGGTTATGGTTTTTCAGGCAAGCCTACTGCTACCGGTTGGGATCCTCAACATATAGCACGGGCATGGACGATATTAATGAAACGTTTGGGCTATCAGAAGTTTGCAGCACAGGGCGGCGACTGGGGTAATGCGGTTACGGAACAAATGGCATTACAGGCACCTCCAGAATTAGTTGGCATCATACCAATATGCCCGCTTCGGTTCCTGCCGACGTTGCAAAAGCACTTCAGTTTAACGAACCTGCGCCAGCCAGCCTGTCAGCCGATGAAAAACATGCGTATGATCAGCTTGACTTTTTCTACAAACATGGTTTAGGTTACGCTAACAAAATGGCTAACAGGCCGCAGACATTATACGGCATTCAGGATTCACCAATAGGCCTGGCTGCCTGGATGCTTGACCATGATGGAACCAGCCTGGCACTCATTACCCGCGTTTTCAACGGCGAGTCTGAAGGTTTAACCCGCGACGATATCCTTGACAACGTTACCCTTTATTGGTTAACGGGTACCGCTACCTCTTCTGCACGCCTTTACTGGGAAAGCAAACTAGCCTTCTTTGCTCCGAAGGGTATTACCATCCCGGTAGCAATAAGCGCCTTCCCGGATGAGCTTTACCAGGCTCCGCAAAGCTGGGTTGAAAAAGCTTATCCAAACCTCATTCACTACAATAAACTGAATAAGGGAGGACATTTTGCGGCATGGGAACAACCGCAGGTTTTTGCCGAAGAACTCCGTGCGTCGTTTAAAACACTACGGTAATAAATTATGGAAAGAGATTTTCATAATCGCACACGGTAAATAAGTGAGACAGATAGCCTTGTCCAAACAGCACCGTACATTTTTATGGCGGTGCTGTTGCTGTAACAAATAAGAAGAAGCCATTATAGATGCTATATTTGAACAAATAACATGCAGAAGAAAACATTTAAGATCTCGAATAAGATCATTTGGTTAAGTTCCCTTTTCCTCGGTGTATTGGTAGCTGTCCCCAAAATTGCCGAGCATCATTTTAATTTTTATGAAGCTCTTGTCGATTCGACCGTAACCTTTTTATTCGCCCTTTTTATCTGGTATTACAACATCAAAATGCTGCCCGCTTATTCATCAAAGGATGTGGCTAATGGGTTTTCCAGTATGCGTTTGGTCAAAGGTTTATTATTAGGTATCGTCGTGATGTTTGGCTTAGCCTGCATTCAGCAGTTTCTGCTTACGCACCTCAATTTTGGACCGGTAATGCTGATGTTCGAGGTAAGGGGTATCCTGGTGAGTGTGATGTTTTATATGTTTATACACCTGTTATACCAGAGCGCACAGAATCAGCAGGCGGGGATCGAACTGGAACGTACTAAAGCAGATAACCTGAGTGCACAGTATGAATTGCTGAAGCAACAGGTCAACCCTCACTTTCTGTTTAATAGCTTAAATACTTTAAAATACATGGTGGAAAGCGGCGACGTGCATAGTGTGGATTTCATTTTGAAACTATCCGATTTTTACCGCTTTACGCTGGAAAGCCGGAAACTTAATGTGATTACACTGGCAGAGGAACTGGAGATCATCAATTCTTATATGTTCCTGTTAAAAGCGCGCTTTGAGGACGGCCTGGACTTGTCCATTGAAATTGATCCCGAATATTACCAATCATTTATACCGCCCTTTACCCTGCAACTCCTAATCGAAAACTGCATCAAGCACAACGTGGTGTCATTAGATAAACCATTGAAGATCCGGCTCTATTCAGCGCATGATTGCCTGGTGATTGAAAACCGGCTCCAGTTAAAAAGAATGCCCGAAGCTTCCACTGGCATAGGCTTAGAAAATATCAACGAGCGTTACCTGCACCTGGTACATAAAAAGATCGAAATAAAAGCCAGCGAAACCTTGTTTACCATTAAACTTCCTATCATCCATGAAAATAGTCATTATTGAAGACGAGCTTAAAGCGGCTAAGTCGCTAGAAAACCTGATCATCAAACTAAGGCCAGTGGCACAAATTGTTGCCAAATTACAGAGTATTGAAGGCGCGGTTGATTATTTAGCGGAAAATGAACCACCGGATCTGATCTTTATGGATATACAAATTTCTGATGGTTTATCATTCGAGATTTTTAAATCGGTAGAGATACATTGCCCGGTGATATTTTGTACCGCCTATGGCGAATATGCTATGGACGCGATAAAGGCCAACGGTATTGATTATTTATTAAAACCCTTTTCGCAGGATGACCTGCAGGCAGCTTTTGAAAAAGTAGAGAGTTTTAAAAACTTCTTCCAGCAAAACACGCAACCCGACCTGGATGGCTTATTAAAGCGGATAGGCCTGGACGAAGGCAAAAAAAGCTTCCTGGTTTTTAAGCATAATAAATACACTACCGTTCAAACCGAACAGATCGCGTTCATCTATATCAGAAATGATTCTGCTTCCATTATGACCTTTCAACAGCAGGAGTATGCTATTGATCAATCAATGGACCAAATTCAGAACTTGTTATCCGCTAAACAGTTTTTCAGGCTGAACAGGCAATACCTGGTCAACTTTAGTGCGATCAAAGAAGTTGAGCATTATTTCGGCCGGAAATTGTTTGTCAAGCTGACCATCCCCATCCCCGATAAATTACTTATCGGTAAGGAAAAGACAAGCACGTTTTTAAATTGGTTAGAGAACCGGTAGCTTATAGTTTTAGCATTAATTTCATGATAATAAGAACAGGGCTGTTCATCGTATTGATGGGACGGCCCCGCTTTTGGAAGAGTTGTGTTGAACTTCCGGTTCGTTATTATTTTCAAGGTATTATAATGACTGCTGCAGCTTGAATTATGTCCGCCCGGGCTTGTATTAGCTGCCTTTCAGAGACTTTTAGCGATAGTTTTGATCAACAATAACATGAAACGTATCATTCTATTCGCAACAGTCATTTTTAGTATTGCCTCCGCATCTGTTTACGGAAAAGCAAAACCGAAGGCCATTGATTACCACCAGACCGCCCGAACCAAATTTATCAAGGTTGAAGGTACCACTTACGGTTACCCGCAAAAGCGTATTACCGTCAGCGGTTCCGAAATTGACCGATCAGCATTAATGAATCCCACGCAGGTTTAAACGGATCGGCATACGGCGCTTTTAACAATCGGCCCGCATAACTCTTTGAAAGATACAATGAAGACAGCCCGGCCACCATTCCTTTTATCAAAGCCCTTCTTTCCATAATCTATTTTGTTAAAGTAAAATCAGGAAGATCTGTTTTTTTGCCTCCGTCCATAGCCGACTCATGCGCTAAAATACCTACGCAAGTGATATTTGCAGATTGCCTTGCATTTGGAAATGGCTGACGATTATCCACCAAAGCAGAAACAAACTCGTTCACCAAATGCGGGTGTGAGCCGCCATGGCCTGACCCTTGTATAAATGAAAGGTGTTGATTGCTGTTGGCATCATAAACGCCGTCTGTTGTAAAGGCCCGGATCTCTTTTGGTAACAAATGCGCGTAATCAGGTATCGTTACTTTTTCAGGTGTTTCGCCGGTGTGGATAACAGATTGCTCATGTTCAACTAATGTCCATTCGAAGGTTTTCTTTGAACCGTATACATCAAAGCTTTCACGATATTGCCTTGCTGTGTTGAATAACGAGCGGGTTACTTCCGCCGCAAGGTCTGAATCTTTAAATTTGATATGGCAGCTTTCTATCGCAAAAGGCGATCCGTATTTACTGATCAGGTTTTCGTCAATGCGACCGGAGCCAAAACAAGAAACATATTCGGCATCGGCGTTTGCCAATGCTAAAACAGGGCCTACGCAATGGGTAGCGTAGTGCATCGGTGGCAGCCCTTCCCAGTAGCCGGGCCAACCGGCCATTTCTTGCTGGTGCGAGGCACGTAAAAATTGCAGGCGCCCTAACTCACCATTTTGATATAGCTCTTTAACAAACAAAAACTCCCTGCTGTAGATGACAGTTTCCATCATCATATAAGTAAGCCCTGTTTCCTTAACTGCTTCTACAATCCGGCGGCATTCTTCAACAGTAGTAGCCATGGGCACTGTGCAAGCCACGTGTTTACCCGCGCGTAATGCTTTTATAGATTGCTCTGCATGGCTTTGAATAGGGGTATTGATATGCACGGCATCAACACCCGGGTCGCGCAGTAATTCGTCGTAATCGGTATAACGTTTTTCAATCCCGAAGGCATCGCCCACCTGGTGTAGTTTGGTATAATCGCGCTGGCAAATGGCATACATATTTGCATTGGGATGATGCTGATAAATAGGGATAAACTCGGCCCCGAACCCTAAGCCAACAATGGCTACATTAATTTTTTTATTTTCCATATCTGTAATAAATTCTGTGAGATATTTTGAAGGTTATTGCGCCCATTGTTTTAAAAAGGCCAATCCCTCTGATGCAAATTTATCCTGGCTCAAAGCCAGCGGGCGCCAGATGCAAACCGCCTGCGCCAGTTCTTTGTTGTCGGGTGTAAAGCTCTCTATTGACACCGTTCCTTTATAGTTTATCGTTTCCAGCCCGCGGCGATAGGCTGCCCAATTGGTTTGCCCGGTGCCCGGCGTGCCCCTGTAATTTTCTGCAACCTGCAAGTGGATTAACTTATCGCCGGCCAATTTTATCGCTTCCTCGATATCTGGTTCCTCAATGTTCATGTGGAAGCCATCCAAAATTATTTTTGCTGCCGGATGATTAATCTCATCCACTAATCGCACCACATCCCACGCGGTATTCACTAAGTCTGATTCAAAGCGGTTCAAGGGTTCGAGCGCTATTTCTAACCCACGCTCTTGTGCCATATCGCAAACTTTGCGCAAGTTTTTAACGGCAAGACTCCATTCGGCTTTGCGTTGCTCCGGTGGTAACATGCGCGCCTTTCCAACGGCCGAATACATGGGTCCGGCAAAAAAACCGGTATCCCATAAGGCGCATAGATCAAGGCAATCTGCTATGTATTTGAAGCAGATATCGTGCAGGGCAGGATCATCGCTGGTAAGGTCGCGGGTAGGGCCAAACGCGCCGCATACAATAGCTTTAAGTTTGTATTTGTCTAATGCCGCTTTTACGGCATTTCCATCTATCAGGGCCGGGTCTTCTATCGCAATTTCCACAGCGTCAAACCCCATGGCCGCAATTTTTGGAAATAGTTCATCTATTGACGATGTTTGAAATGGCGACGTAAATAGCCAGGTGCTCACACCGAATTTTATTTGTAATGACATATTATTCTAATTAATAGGATGTAGCCTCGGGTTCATCGGCCTGGTTTAATGTTACTGCTTTATAACCCCCTTTTGATCTGAAGTAGAGGATAAGTAACAGGAAGCTAATTAACATGATGAGCGGGAAGAAGACGATATAGCGCAACGCTTCTTTTTTTGCCGTGTCGCGAATGCTGGTGACCGTTAGTTGTTCATTGGCATTTGCGGCAGATAGTTTGTTTTGATCAAGCGCTTTATAGTCGCCAAAAAAGCTGGTTTTTTGCTCGGTAACATACGTGCTGTGCATGGCTGTTTGGTGGGTACGATCATACGCGGTAATTTTTTGATCAATGGATTTATCCTGAATAAAGCCCAATATTCCTGCGCCTATCACACCGGCAGCTATCATGCCCAACCCCCCTGTAATATTTAATGTCAAAGCCCCGCCTTTTGGAAAACGTTCAGATACCATACCAAGCATCGTCGGCCAAAAAAAGGATTTGCCCAGCCCATAAATTGTTGCCGCAACCAGGATCATGGTACCGGCAGAGAAGGACATTACGTATAACCCTACCCCCGCAATTGTAGAGCAGATGGCTAATAATCCGGGCGAAGAAAACTTATGCGATATTGGCCCGGCAAAAAAGCGCAGTACAAACATAATGGCTGAGGTATACACCAACACCCAACCCGCCTGGAAACCAATTTTGTTCATTTCCGGCGTCATCAGATCTGTTATCCAGCTATCGGTGCCTAACTCGGTAGTTGCCAGCGGGATCATGATCAACAACAACACAATGAACAATGGCTGCCCGAAACTACGGGTGTAATAACCAAAGCCCGCTGTTATCAATAAAGTGATGATGATATTGGCAGCAGTGGTCCAGCCAAACACTGCGCCTAATTGGAATATGATTAGTGCCACTATTATCAATGCACCGCCCGCACCAACTTCTTGTAACATTTCTTTGTACGACACGCCTGCCTGCACACGCTCATTTACGGGGAATTTTCTGGAGATGGTCATCAACGCGTAGATAACTGTTGGAATCAATATCAAGGCGATCTTATACTCCCATTGGATTTTAACACCGAGTAGCAGCGCCATTATACCTCCTAAAACCAAACCTCCGGCCCAACCTGCGTGAAGCCTGCTCAACCATTTGATTTTTTCGTTAGGAAACATGGTAGCGACCACCGGATTTGCTACGGCTTCAACAGTACCGTTGCCTATGGCGCAGATAAACGAGCCAATGTACAGCATCCAATAACCGCTGGCAAATATGGTTAACAATGCCGATGCTATGTGACAAAATACTGCTACAAACATGGCGGTTTTATAGCCGATACGATCAATTACTAAACTAAACAATACAATACTTATGGCAAAGGGCCAAAGGCCCACACCGGCAATTTCACCTAACTGAGTTTGGGTCAGATTGAAATCGTGTCCCCACTGGGGCAATACAAGAGCACGTAAAATAAATCCGAATGCGGTGGTAACAATTGAAATGAAGCAGGTATAAAAAAGCTTCATATCAGGTGTTGAAGTTCCGTTTGTTGCAGCTGTCATGATTCCTTATTTAATAACTTTCATAATGCCGTTCATAATGCGCCAGTGGCCCGGAAACGAACAGATAAATGGATAATCTCCTGCATCGGCAGGTGCCCGGAATTTTAGCTTAAAACTCTTTTGCGGCTCTACAAGCGTTGTTGAAAACAATACTTCCGGAATTTTCGGGATGTAGTTTTGCTCTATTCCTTTCGGGTCCTGCGCCAATTTGTCGGCAGTAGCGCCTACTTTCTCTAAGCTCCCTTTTTGAAGGATCAGGAAGTTATGCTGCATAAAATCCGGGTTTGAAAAGTCAACCTCTACCATACTGCCCGCTTTCACAGTAAATGTTTTGGTGTCGTACTTCATCGCATTTTGTACCACCGCTACTTTTACGGTTTGATCGATTTTAGCAGTTGAAATATTGACCCGGTCTATTGCTGCCAGGTTTGCATTTTTCGTTTCTTCTCCAAAACCTTTTACATGGGTAGCCATGGCGATAGGTATTGCCCTGCTTAACCAGTAATCATTTGCATTTTGAGAGACCTTTTGCGCCGCTGATAAAAATTTGCCCATCTCGTCATTGGCAGGCATGTCTGCTATTGTTAAAAATGCTGCAAGACGCGTGTTTAAATTAACATCATTGAGTAGCCCCACTTTTTGAATGGCAGCCATGGATCTTGATGTTAACGGTAATACCTGTAAAGCAGCTTTACGCACGCCGGCCGATGGATGGCTCAATGCACCTTCGGCAACAGTTAGCGCATCTTCATTAGAACCATTTAACAAACCCAATCCGTTCAAAGTCCATAAGGCATGAATAGCCGGCGCGTTGATACCTATAGCATCTACAGAAGTGTTCCGGATCAAATCAAACAACTGCGGCGCCAGTTGTTTGTAGCCACCCTCTACAATTAGCCTTTGCGCGGTGATACGCCAAAACATGTTATCGCTTTTTAAGCCCGCCAATAATTCGTCCGGTTTGTTTTTGTCAAGCCTGGTAATGGTTGATGGCTTGGCACCGTCGTAAACAATACGGTAAATACGTCCGTGGGTACGGTCCCGCAACGGATTGATATAGGCATTGCCTTTCCCGTTTTCAAAGCCTTTTGGCGTAGGGTTATGCTGGATAATGAAATTATACCAGTCGCACACCCAAAGCGCGCCATCCGGCCCAACTTCGGCCTGTACAGGCCCCATCCACTCGTCTGCGCTGGCCAAAAAATTCCAGCCATCTTTTTCTTTAAAACCCGAGCCATCCGGTTCTAATAACGCGCGATGGATAACACGGCCGGTTGGTTCGTTTACAAAAGCAACCTTGTTCCAGTATTCTTCAGGGAAACTCCTTGCCGTATATAAATTATGACCGGCCGCGGCGGTAAATCCGTCATGTACATCAACCTGTCGTAAGTTTTTGGTCACCACATGCATTCCATAATGGCCGTCGATCTTTTTAACCGACTCCATACCAGGCATGGCCAGTCGTTGTAAATAAGGCAGTGGGATACCTAAATAGTCGCTATGTGAATTGTTTGCTGTCGAAATAAATATGTCAAAGTTTTCTGAAAAGCCAAGCCCCCAGGTATTATTACTGGTTGAACCTAAGTGTTCAAGATTTTTGCCATCCGGGGTAAACCGATAAACAGCTTGGTTAAAATCAAACTTTTTGTCGCCTATTGTACCCTTAAAGCCCGAATAGCCAACGGTGCCCCAGATCTTGTTATCTAAGCCATATTTTAGATTTGATGGTCCTGCATGCGTATCAAAAGTACCCCAACCGGTGATGATCTTCTCCCGGATATCGGCTTTATCGTCGCCATCGGTATCCTTTAAAAATAAAAAGTCCGGTGCTTGTGAAATAATTACCCCGCCACGGGCGAATACGATACTGGTGGGAATATTTAAATGGTCGGCAAAAATGGTGAACTTGTCTGCTTTGCCATCGCCATCAGTATCTTCACAGATCTTTATACGGTCCTGGCCTTCATTTTTATTTTCTCTTACTGTGTTCGGGTAATCAATAGTTTCTAAAACCCAAAGCCTGCCGCGTTCATCCCAGGCCATGGCAATTGGTTTCTCAATATCGGGCTCGGCAGCAAACAACTGCATCTTAAATCCTACTGGAATTTGAGTCAGTAACTGCGATTCGGCAGGCGAGAGCGGCGCTTGTAACTTAGGCGCCGGATTACGGTTTTCATAGTTTGGAATGTCTGCAACCGTATAAGTGGGGGTTGGTTTCGGTAGTTTATCAAGGGTCTTTTCCGCTTTTTTACCTACTGCCCATACTACACCGTTCTCCAGCATTTTTAAGAAATCCGGGTTTTTCCAGGTATGCTCGTCATGGCCATAGGCGGTGTAAAATACGCGCCCCTTGCCGTAGTTGTTGGTCCAGGTATAAGGCTCGTGGTGGCTGCCTTCTACGCGCTCTGTTATCACATGAATATCCTTGTTGATCTTTGTATGTACGTAGGTTTCGTCCCAGGTAGTAAATGCGTTTACGCCTTTCATTACAGGGTGCTTCTTATCAACAACAACCATGGTAAAGGTATCGGTTTTATGCGTGCTGAACTGACCGCCAATCATTTTGACAACTTCGTCTGAATTGCGGAAGCAATAAGATGCGCAATGCACAGGGATAAAACCTTTGCCGCTTTTTACAAATTGTAAAAGTGCTTTTTCCTGCGATTTTGAAATGGTATCGTAATTAGCATACACCATTAACCCATCATATTTTGACAGCGTGGTTTCGTTCAGATCGTCGGGGTTAGTTGTATAAGTGATGTTGATGCCATCCTTAAAAAAAGATTGCTGCACAATCTCGGCAAACTTGTCAGACAAGTGATGGGTAGCGGTATGACCCAGGAATAAAATCTCCAACCGGCGTGGAGGATCGCTTTTGATCAATGTACCTTTAAAATTAATTGCAGCCGCTAAACAAATTACAGCCAGTACCAGGTATTTTTTCATGAAATGAGCTAAATAGATTTCTACTTAATTGGCTAATTGGGTATAAAGCAAATATGGTTATGAAACCTTTTCCTTTTTTATCCAATTATGACTGTTTTTTGTCATCAAATATTTAGTTTTATATTTTTTTAAGCTAATAATAACTTATGAAAGCAGCGGTACATAAGTCTTCTATTCCTGAATCGCAGACCTTTATGATCAAGTACCTGGAGGATCAATATTTTGATCCGATTTGGCACTCGCATTCAGAATATCAGTTATTTGTGCCTTTAGAAGGAAGCGGGACACGATTTATTGGCGACAGTATCAAATCATTCGGGCCGAACGAACTGATACTCACCGGTTCTAACCTGCCGCATTTATGGCGCAGTGATGAAGCTTATTTTGAAAAGAATAACCTGTTAAAGATCAGCGGTATAGTAATTTATTTACAAGAAAGTTTGCTTGGTGAACACCTGATGAGAAAAGAAGAAATGCTGCAATTAAACAAATTGTTTAAGCGATCTTCCCGCGGATTGGAATTTTATGGAGATGTAAAGCAAAAGGTTATTGTCATGATGAAGGAACTCTTACAATTGAAAGGATTAGAAGCCTTTATTCACCTGCTTAAAATTTTAAACTTACTGTCCGCGACAAAAGAATATCATTACATATCTCATAACGAATATGTCGAACCATTTAAGGAGAACGAAACGGACCGAATGAGCCGGGTTTATGAATACATATTAAAACACTATCGCAAAAAGATACATCAGAATGAACTGGCCGATCTGCTATGTATGACGTCGACATCCTTTAGCAGATACTTTACAACTGTGAATAATAAAAACTTCGCGAGATTTATTAGTGAACTCAGGATCAAGCATGCCTGCAAGCTATTGACGGAAACTGATTTGAGCATTGCAATAGTGGCGGAAAGATCAGGATTTAAAACATTGTCAAACTTTAACAGGCAGTTTAAAGACGAAATGAAAAAAAAACCGTCGGATTATAAAAAGGAGTTTTTGAATATATAGTAAACATAAGTTAAAAACCACTAATAAAAACTATCGCTTATCCGTTGAGCCGATTTTGCAAAAAGATACTGGGATTTCGGACCATTCAGAACTTCCCTTAAAGTTCGCCCCCCAAATGTTAAATGGCTAATAAACAACTTCTATCCTTTTGTTTTTATACAGAGTGCAAATTAGATGCATTATTCAATATGCCCTCATTTTAGATATAGCTTAAGTTTGGAACAATCATTAATCACATTTATTAAAATTTCCAATCTAACTTAGCTAACTTGTATATACACTGTGCATCTTAATGTATTTATTATTTCGATTGCGTAAGAGTTCGAACTTTTTAACTGTTATAAAGGTTATCATTGTAAAAATATTTACATATTACACGTTACCTCATAGTCCAATTTTAATATTCATAACCGCATCGTCAAAAGCAGCACCTTGTACCAGGGCTTTGTTTTTTATTCGATTCTTATAGGTATAGACTGTACTTTCTGAATATTCCAAAATTTGAGCTACTATTTTGTTATTAACTATACCTAATCGCATAAGGGCAAATATCCTCAAATGCGCGCTTAAAAGCTCACCGTCTTTTGGATGAAGCTGATCCTCCTCGTGAAGAAGCGAGTTGAAAGCCGAAACGAAATTTGGGAATAATCGAAGGAAAGTTTGATCAAAAGTTTCAAAAAGGGACTCACGTTCTTTTTTTATATCAATATTGTAAGTTATTGCCAGAGCATCCTCATATTTTCCTGTTTTAATTCTTCTTTCTAACCCTATTTTTAATTTCTCCATTTTTAGGATATAACTGGAAAAAACGTTAAAAAAGTAACCTATATATTCTTCTTTAATACGTGAATCACTATAAAGGCGTTCGTTGGTGCGTTCCAAAATGGTGTTTTTTTCGTTGATGATCACTTCTTTTAATTTCAATCGTTTCAATTGAAAAAATATGATAAAGGCAATCAGGAAGATAATGACAGAGACGCCAACAATTGCGATTAAATAGATAATAAAATTTGCTTTGTCACTTTCAACCTGGTTGATCCGTTTTTCGGAAATCATAGATAATTCGCCGGAAAACTCAACTTTTCTCAGCCTCGCGTTATAAAATTCCGCGTCGTTAGTAGCAGCCTGTACAAATTCATATGCATCATCCAGCCTGCCCATCTCAGCAAGTTCCCTTCCAAGTAAGAAGATAGCTTCAGTCTCCTTTACAGAAGCCCTTATGTCATTGATTGCACCGGTAACAAGTAGTTTTATTTTGTCCTGTCCACTATAGCTAAAACTTAGTCCTGTAGCAACGATTGCGCGTTGATGAGTTGTCAAAGGAAAATTCTTATACAGGTACCAATAATGTGTAACGCCGGGCGGCCGACCTGGGGTATCGCGTTTTTCGGCTAGATGGATATGTTGTTCAAAACTGTTCGGAGCAGCATACCGAATTGCCGAATCGAGGTATCGGTCAGCATTACGACTATGAATATCTTCATACAATGTTCCTCTGTTATATTTTGTGAGATCATTCTCGCAATGAAAAAGCAATTCGTAATAAGGCAGCTTTAAGGGCGCTTCCAGTGTTGATGAATTGATCTTTGCTATTGATTCGTAGGTTTCAATAAACAATCCTGTTGATTCCAGGACCATAGCCATATTTAATTGGCTTTCTACTTTTTTATAAGGACTGTTTAACCGTTGGGCAAGGTTAACAAGCTTTTGAGCATAAACGAAGGCTGAATCAAATTTGTACACTTTATATTCCTTAAAAAGCGACCGGCAAAGTAAATATCGTCGCTCATAATTCGTGGGCCCGCACTTGTACAAATCAATTTTGTAATTATCAATCACTGTTTCTTTTTTTCGATCGAAGTAGGCTTTTTGAAGTAATACTGCTTTCAAAGGAGCTATAATATTGGATATTGTATCCGCCCTGCTTGTTAAGGTAATTACTAATAAGATGATCAGTATTAAATATTTTCTCATGTAGGATTATTGGAATTTCTAATTTACCATTTCTAAATATCTTCAAAATAATATGATTTTAAAGGCAGATCAGTGTATTTGCAAATTGCTGATTATCAGTGCTTTCAAATACGAATAGAATGGATTTTGATTAGAAAAATATGAGATTTTTATATGTATTTAAATATGTAAGTATTTGACCTTCAATAATATGTAAAAAAACTAATCGATATTTTTTTGAGTAAAATAAAAGACAGTATAAATACACTCATCAATATGCGCATTATTGTATATCAGCAGCTGTTCTGCTCATCGAATCTAAATTTTCAAATTAAGTTTTAAGATTTAAAAATTACGTCTTGAATCCATTGTGTACATCAATATTTAGTGGCAATAAGGAAGTGCGACATATAAGTAATATAATAATTTTTAACCCTAATAATTCAATATGAAATAAAGAGACACATAACCATCATAACAAAAAAAGACCGGGGATAGTTCAGTATCGCCGGTCATAATTTTAGCGCCCTAAAATGCTTGTAACCATTTCACAGCCTTTAAGAAAGGTTGATGAGGGGGCTTTTGTCGAGTTTTTTTAATTATTAACCCTAACCAAAGTTATGAAAAATAAACCTTTACTATTAAAAATGAGAAGGATAACATTTTTCCTGTTATTCACTAGTTTCAGTATGATTGGAACAGCCCACGCAGATAAGGGGAAAGATCATTCAAAATCTTTTCAACAATCAAGCCATTCAACAAGTCATAATGCCGTTATAGCCCCGGTGGTTATAAAAGGTAAAGTGATTGATGATAAAGGACAAGTTATGCCGGGCGTAACCGTGAAATATAAAGAAACGGATATTGGGACAGTAACAAATGCTAACGGAGAATATTCACTCAGCCTACCTAGTCAAACAGGCACATTAGTATTCTCATTTGTGGGCTACAAAACCATAGAAATAGCTGTGGGCGAAGAAAAAATCATCAATGTTACACTTACCGCACTATCCGGCATGTTAAACGATGTTGTCGTAGTTGGGTACGGAACGCAAAGTAAAGCAAAAGTATCAGGAGCTATCACCACAGTAACAGCAAAAGATGTCGCGTTAAGCCCTTCACCAAACTTAGGAGCCGGTCTGGCCGGGCGTGTCCCGGGTGTTGTGATCAATGATCGCGGTGGTGAGCCCGGCAATGATGGAGTATCGATATTTATAAGAGGGGTTAGTACGAACGGGAATGCTTCGCCATTGTATGTAATTGATGGGATTGTTCGTGATTATGGCGATCTAAATTTTATCCCCCCCGCTGACGTAGAATCAATTACAGTTTTAAAAGATGCTTCGGCCGCAATATATGGTTCAAGAGCAGCAAACGGCGTTATTTTGGTTACTACCAAACGTGGCAAATTGGGAAAGGCGACAATTAACGCTACTTACAATCAGGCTTGGGAGCAGCCACAACGAATTCCGGAGTCGGCTGATGCTTATACATTTGCCACAATGGCTAATTTGGAACAGGAGCTTAGGGGATTACCTCTCCCATATTCTTCAAGTGATCTGGAATTGTATAAAAACGGCAAAGATCCTTTAGGTCATCCAAACACTAATTGGCAAGATCTTACTATAGCTAAGTGGCAACACCAGGAACGTGCAGACGTAAATATCACGGGCGGCACTGAGGGTGTCAAATATTACGTTGGTGCCGGGTACCTTCATGATGGCACTCCATTTGTCGATGGTTTTACTTACGACAAGCAGTATCATTTTATATCAAACATTGATGCACAGATCAATAAAGATCTAAAAGTGTCACTTAATCTCTCCGGTAGAGTAAGAAACAATGTTTCCAGCCTTATGGATTGGGCGCATATTTTTCTCGGTTTACCTAACCAGGTCGGAATTTATCCTAATGGCTTATTTGGTTCCGGCAGATCCGGATATAGTGCGCTATTGATGGCGAGAGATCCAGATTACGGATATTATCAACAGAATGCCGGAAACTTTACCAGTACGGCCTCTGCAGAATATAAAATACCCGGTGCTGATGGGTTAACCTTGTCAGGAAATTTCGCCTATGATTATGACAACAATTATAACAAAACCTGGAAAGGCGTATCTTATTATTATGTATTAGATCCAAAAACTGGTATTTATAACAAGATGCAGAGTTCTAATACTGCATCGCCAAACTTAGGTGTTAACTTCCCCGCCGGCAATTCTGTTACTTCCAATATCAAGCTTGCATATAATCATGTATTTTCTGATGTACATGCCATCGACGCGTTTGTGGGCTTTGAACAAAATACGACTTCATCCTACAATATAAGTGCTGGCCGTTCTAATTACGCCAGCGGATCGATAGCAGAACTTTTTGCCGGTGATTCCAATACTGCTAACCAGTCGAATAACGGGTCATCATCAAGGACAGGTCGTGAAAATTTGTTTGGTCGGGCGTTATATACTTATGACAACAAATACAATGTCCAGTTTCAGTTCAGGTACGATGGCTCTGACAATTTCGCGCCGGGCAAACGTTACGGTTTTTTCCCGGGTATCTCAGGTAACTGGATCCTTTCGAAAGAGGATTTTCTAAAAGATGTTAAATGGGTAAATAACTTAAAGATCCGGGGTTCATGGGGAGAATTAGGTAACGATAATGTCGGCGCTTACCAATATTTGACGTCCTATAAATATGGAAACAATTATCCTTTTAACAGTACGACCAATCAAGGTTTGGTACAAGCCAACGCTCCAAACCCGAATATAACCTGGGAGGTTGCTAAGACCACAGATATCGGCCTTGACGGCAGCTTTTTAAATGGGGGGTTAACAGCAACTATTGATGTTTTCAGAACTATCCGCAGCAACATACTTGCACCAAGAAATGCATCAGTACCCGCATATACAGGCTTAAGTCTGCCCGATGAAAACATTGGCCGGATAAAAAACCAGGGAATTGAGCTTGAGCTGTCAACCAGCGGCCATATTGGTGAATTTAAATATACCGTTGAAGGTAACTTTACCTATGCCAAAAATACAGTGCTTTTCGTAGATGAAACTCCCGGAACACCCGCTTATCAACGAGCAACAGGAGCATCGTTAGGTACCGATGTATTGTACGAGACCAATGGTATTTTTAAGAGCCAGGCTCAAATCGACGCGACTCCGCATCTCGGCGGGGTAGTGCCGGGCGATTTGATCTACGTGGATTATAACCACGACGGTGTGATCAATAATTTGGACCAGATTCGTCAAAAGTATGGCCCGACACCTCAAATCGTTTATGGCACAAATTTCAATTTTGGCTATAAAAACTTTAACCTGATTTTGGGATTCCAGGGCCAGGGCCAGGCATTTGGAGAAAAATATACCTCTTATCCATTTGATCCTATCGGCTGGGGGGATTTTGCAACCGCCGAATCGAAAAATGTATGGTCACCTGCAAACCCAAATGGAACAAATCCTTCCCCGGGGCAGAATTTTGACAACGGCACAACAAATACCAACTTCCGATACGCGAGCATGTCATTTTTAAAACTTAAAACTGCTGAAATCGGCTACACATTTGGCAGTCAGCTCCTTAATAAGGCCGGTGTGAAAAGCGCCAGGGTTTTTATTAATGGTACAAACCTTTTCTTTATTCATGACAACTTCAAAGACATTAATCTGGACCCTGAACAAACCAATTGGGGATGGGGACTGGATCAGTTAAGAGTAATTAATTTAGGTATAAACATCACTTTATAATCTTAGACAATGAAACTTAAATATATCGCATTGATGTCCGGACTTTTGCTGCTGGGCTCGTGCAAAAAAAATGTTTTAGATATTACCCCTACGGATAGAATATCAGAATCAAGTGTATGGACAGATCCAACACTTCCTCAATTGTTTATCAATGCACAGTATAATGCATTGCAGGATGGCTTTACCCAGGATGTTCAATATTTCGGGGATGAGTGTTATACGGTTTACGATTTAGGCCATTATTTGAACACCATTGGCAAAGATGCCGTTACACCGGATAATATCAACGGTTTGCCTCACATGTTTTATTATTGGAATGATGGCTATACTGCTATCAGAAATTTCAATTTATTTTTTGACAATATCGATAAAGCACCTGTAAGCGCAGATATAAAGGCGCAGATGATCGCAGAAGTTAAATTCTTACGTGCATTTGTTTATGCCAGGCTGATCTGGAACTACGGTGGGATACCAATCATAGAAAAAGCTTACACATTAAACGAAACCCTTACAGGGGTGAAGAGAAATACTTATGATGAGTGTGTTACATATATTTTAAATGATTTAAATGCCGCAATTGCTACGCTGCCAGCCCAGCAAACAGGAGCCAACCTTGGCAGAGCCTCGGCTGATGCTGCCAGAGCGCTAAAGGCACGTGTATTGCTTTATTACGCAAGTCCCTTAAATAACCCGTCTAATGATCAGCAAAGATGGAAGGACGCCTCCGATGCAGCCTTGGATCTAATTAATACAAACCACTATTCTTTAGCTACAGATTACCATAGCTTGTTTATCGGCGGAGCCAATAACGAGATCATCTTTGGCAGATATTATTCAACTGCTAATGCAACTAACATTGGGTTTTATAGCGGGCCGCAAGGAAACGGAGGATATAACCAAAGGCAACCAACTCAGAATTTGGTAGATGCCTACGAAATGACAAATGGTGTTATCCCGGTTATAAATGGTGCGGTGAATCCAGATCCTAACAACCACTATGATCCTAACAACCCATATGTTAACCGCGACCCAAGATTCTACGCGTCCATACTTTATAATGGCGCAACATTTAAAGGGAGGCAATTTCAACCATATAAAGGCGGTACAGATTTTAACGGAAATGATGCTACAGCAACAGGCTATGGCATGTACAAATTTATTGATCAAAACCAGCCTGTAGCCTTCACCAACCCTTATACCTATCCATGGGTATTCTTTCGCTTAGGTGAAGTTTACCTGAATTACGCAGAAGCTCAATACAACCTGGGTAATGAAGATAACGCCAGGCTTTATATCAATAAGGTCCGGGCGCGTGTGAACATGCCGCCTATTACAGAATCTGGAACTGCGTTATTTAATAGACTTGTTCACGAACGTCAAGTTGAACTGGCATTTGAAGTTCATAGGTATTACGATACCAGGAGGTGGAAGATCGCACCGCAAACAGAGGTGCAACCATTACAGGGATTTATTATTACTGACAACGGAAACAATAATTTTAATTACAATCGTGTCAACCTGGCCACCCGTTCCTGGGGTGATAAATTATATTATTTGCCGATTACCACCCAGGAAGTACGTTCGAGTGGCGGTAGCCTGGCACAAACTACAGGATATTAAAATTAAAGGGTAGCCAGGCATAATGCCCGCTACCCTTTTGCCATATTTTTATATTAATCTTAATGTGATTTATATTGAGTCCAAATCCTTGCGCTGCACAATCCCCAAAAAAGGAAAAAGGAAACCATTATCAGTGAACTGCAAACAGGCTTTTTGAAACATTAAATCGCCAGGATACCCAAAAAATTTATGATAAAATTTAATTTTAACAAACTTTACAAAGTATTATTCTTAACGTCATTTTATTGTTTGCATTTGCGGCCTTGTATGGCACAAATTATATCTGCTAAAGCACCTTTCATGCCTTCGCAGTCGGAACTCAATCGGCCTTTCGCAAGGTACGATGAACTGTCGTTTCAGTCGCCGCCAAAAGTTGACTTTCCCGAAACCTATATGTATTTTATTGGTGGAAATGTTTCAAAAGAAGGAATTACAGCCGATTTGGAAGCGATTGCTAAAGCCGGTTTTTCAGGCATCCAATTATTTCACGGGCAATTTGGCGGCGCATGGCCCGGAGTTCAGCCTCAAATAACTATTCTAAGTCCCAATTGGGATGACGCAATAAAACACACGGCGAAAGAATGTAAACGCCTTGGTTTAAAATTCCTGATGAACAACACCCCGGGATGGGCTACATCTGGTGGCCCCTGGATTAAACCGGCCAATGCGATGCGCAGCTTGATTTGGGGCCGTACAGATATATCCGGGGGCAAGCTTATTACTCAGATAATACCTATTCCGCAGCCCAGTTCAGAAACCTGGCGTGATTATAAAGACGTAACATTACTTGCCTTTCCTACACCTGAGGGCGACTCGGGCGAACCGCTTATTCCGGAATCAGTAACAAGCAACACAAGTTTTGATTGGTTGCCACATTTTACAGGGCAAAGTAAAGGTGCTGTCCATTTAACGCCTTCCACTCCTGAACAGCCTCATACGTTAGAAATTACTTTTTCTAAAGATGTTGCACTCCGAAGTATTGTGTTTCCAAGTGTTTTTAGTTTTAATGGTGATTGGTGTTATGTTCCCGGAGTAAAAGTCGTGTTACAGGCTATTTTGCCGGATGAAAGTACAAAAGAGGTTGCAAACGTTGATATGCCGCAATCAAACTGGCAGGATACAACGCCAATTACTTTGGCTTGTTCTGAAATTCCGGGAGTTAGACGATATCGTATATCTATTTCGAACAAACACGATATGACAATCAGATCACTTCGTTTATTTACCACTGCAAGGAAAAACAACTGGGAATCCGAAGCCGCATGGACATTAAGGAGCCTTTTACGTACCGGCGAAAATCCTCAACAATCCCCGGCCGCATTCATCAACCCTGATAGTATTTTGGATATTTCAGATAAGATAGATAAAGATGGGAAGCTTACCTGGAACGCACCAAAAGGCAACTGGACCATCCTCCGTTTTGGGCATGTAAATATGGGAAAGAAAAACTCACCAGCGCCGGCCGAAGCCACAGGTTGGGAAGCAAATAAGTTTGCGAAATCAGGAGCGGATGCACATTTTGCAGGCTATATAGGACGTCTTTCCGGAAAAAACGGGCCGCTGACGGGAGGACTACTTGACGGGATGCTGATCGATAGCTGGGAATGTAGTACTCAAAGCTGGACTGATGATATGGAAAATGAGTTTAAGCGCGTATCTGATTATTCCCTTCGGGCCTGGCTGCCTGCTTTACTTGGTTATGTGGTAAAAGATCATGAAACAACCACGCGGTTTTTAACTGATTGGCGCAGAACATTAAATGATCTGTTTACGAATAACTTCTATGGCCGGATGGCTAAATTGACGCATAACAATGGGTTGAATTTTACTTTCGAGACCGCAGCCGGGGATGTCATGCCAGGCGACATACTCGAATATTATAAATATGCCGATGTCCCAATGTGCGAGTTTTGGCAACCTATAACTGACAATTTTGTGGGTTCTTTAAACTTCAAACCAATTAAACCTACCGTTTCTGCAGCAAGGATGTATGGAAAACCACGTGTCGCGGCCGAATCATTTACGTCATTTGCGCTTACATGGGATGAACATTTCGAAATGCTGCGGGAAGTTGCTAATGTGAATGCGGAAGAAGGCATAAGTCATTTTGTATTACACACGTATACACTGAATCCTGAAAAGCCCTTCCTTCCTCCCGGTACATCATTTGGTACAGGAATTGGCACCCCATTCTTACGCGGGCAAACCTGGTGGCCATATATGTTGGATTTTAATAAATACCTCGCCAGATGTACTTATATGCTTGAACGAGGGAAGCCTGTATCTGATGTTTTGTGGTATCTCGGAGACGAAGTTGATCACAAACCGGATCAAAATGCCAGTTTTCCCACAGGCTTTAAATATGATTACTGTAATCCTGATGTATTGATTAACCGTCTAAGTGTAAAGCACGGAATGTTGACAACGCCCGAAGGGATTCAATACCGGATTTTATGGTTGCCGAATACACAGCGAATGTTATCCGCAACATTGGAAAAATTATATTCATTAATACAAAATGGTGCAACCATAGTCGGTGAAGCACCAACAGGCCTAGCCACACTTGCAGGGGGAAACACAGAAAGGCAACAATTTGATGAGTTAGTAAAAAAAATCTGGGGTGTATATCATGAAAACATTAGAAACATTGGCAAGGGTTCTGTTCTTTCAGGCATGTCGCTGGAGAAAGCATTGAATACAGCAAAAATAAAACCTGATGTAATCGGCGGCGACGCACTATGGTCACACAGGCGAACCCAAGGTGCCGACTGGTATTTCATCAGTGCACCTAAGGGTAAAGGGTTTATGGATGAATTAAGTTTCAGAGCAAATGGAAATACCGAGCTTTGGGACCCAGTTACCGGAACTTCAGAACCTCTTGAAAGTCATCGGAGTGGCAATCGTACAAACATTAAACTCAATCTGGCCAAATCGACTTCATGTTTTGTGGTTTTTAAACATACTAACCCTATAAAATCGAATGCTAATACACCTAAACAATTGTCTTCATTCCCGGTTTTAGGTACTTGGACAATTTCATTTCCTGTGGGCTGGGGTGCCCCTGCGCATTTAAAGCTTAAAGATCTGCAACCTTGGAAAGATCTTAACCTTTCGCCTGAAGGAAAAGCCTTTTCAGGCACAGCCACTTATACAACAACCTTCATTGTCAACAAAAAAGACCCTTTAAAAAGATATATTATTGATTTAGGTGATGTAAATATGGTGGCATCAGTAACTGTTAACGGCAAAACGGTCGGTAATTTATTAGCCCCTCCTTATTGTATTGATTTGAAAGATGTTATTAAGTCGGGCCATAATTCACTGGAAATTAAAGTGACAAGTACATGGTTCAATCGTCTCGTCTATGACGCAGCCCAACCTGAAGAAAATCGAAAGACTTGGGTAATAAGCGGCCCAAACCGTGATGCAATTTTACGACCATCTGGATTAATGGGGCCGGTAGTAGTAAAGGAATTTTCTCTTAAATAATTATAACAATCCTAACGCAAAACTAGTGCATGAGGTTGCACCCAAATGCTGAAAGAAGGAATTTGCATTGCTGTAGCGTAGTATCGAAACACAAAGCAAGCCGAGGCAACGAGAAAATCAAATTCCAATTCAAATGGAAAAGCCGTTATCTGATTAAAGGTTTGCACTAAATAGAGAGACCTTTGCCTAAAATGGCAAGGGCTCCTTATTAGAACGTTTCAAAAGTTAAGAAATGCTATGTATTATGGAGATGTTACCTCCGCTTGTGTCGAAATGTAGCAGCCACGTTCAATAGAATCGCCGCTCAATGCTTTAGTAAAATTAGTAGCGGTAACGATAAGTATTTGAAACAGTTATCAAAGCTTTTAGAGATTTTGGCTGAGATTTCTGAAAACAATGAAAAGAATAATAGTAACTGCAAATTCGAGGGCGCTGAAAATCAAATAATTAGCGATAAGGGTATTTTGCTTCCTTCTGATAATGAGAATAATACGTAATAAATAGCAGGATGGCACTATCGGGTAAAAGTCTTTTTGGCTGCCGTAATATCGACCTTGTATTATGGCTATGAAAGAGGGCTACAGCTTTATTTTTTGCTTGATATAGATATTTGGTTCCTGTACTTAACGCGGCGGGCAAAAAACAGTCCCTATTTCGCATTTTAAGGCGATATTGCGGGGTGAATGGGAATCTATTAGAACACTTGGAGGGAATTTTAGAAGTTATTAAAGAGGTCTTCAAGACAAAGTTTCAAGCTGAGATATGTCGTTGGGCACAGCAAATGGGGGCTTCTCGAACCATTTTTTGATGATTTAAGAAAATCATCCCCATTATCAACATGATAAATAAAGGCACAATAAAAGAACCTATAAATGATTTGAAAAATTCATTTATGGGTTCTTCAATAATGATGCTGACATAGCCTTAACTTATCAAGAGACTCTAATATTACTTATTTACCATTTTGAACGCATCGTTATAGGTTGTGGTCCGGGACATTTGGTATATGCCAGCGGTATTACTTGTGTGCACCTCGTAGGTATCGTGGCCGAGTCTTCAGGATTATTGATATCACCGACCACATAGCTAACCTCAACTAATTTTCTGCCGCTTGTTTTAGTTTGCTTTCTGTCCGACCCAAAATTACAACACGGTTGTTTTTTTCAATCAGTTGTTTGGCAATTGCGAAGCCGATACCAGAGCCTCCGCCGGTAATTAAAACAACTTTATTAGTAATTTCCATTTGTTTTCCTTTTAAGCGGTAAAAGCAGCGCGGTTTTTATCGATAAATTCAGCGAAAGAAATCGGCTTTTTACCGGTAATCTCTTCAATTTTGTGGTTAAAGTTTGGCAGTCCAAAAATATTGTCACCTCCTGTTTTGCCGATGTGATCTTTAAAATAATCGTAGCCTCCAATGCCAATCAAATCAGCCATCTCTTGTACACTTACCTGTTCGTACACAATGTCTTTCCCTAAAGTTTGACCAATTATTTCACCCAGCTGAGTATAGCTCAACACTTCGGGTCCGAAGAGTTGATAAACCTGTCCGGTGTGCTGTTCGGGATCGGCTAGTATGGCAGCTACCGTGTGGCCGAGGTCTTCACCGGCTACGGGTGCGTGCACTGCATCAGGAGGAAAGCTCATTTTCAACTGGCCGGATTTGATTTGGCCGGAGACATATAAGAACCATTCAGAAAAAAATGTAGGTCGTACGTGGGTTACCGGAATACCCGTCCAGTTAAAAACTTCTTCCGAAAGGAAATGGCGGATAGTCGCTGGGCTTTTTGAAGTTGATGTTACCTGTTTCTGGGACATGTTCACAATGAGTTCAGCACCTGCCTCTTTTGCGGCCTGCGCAAATATCACCGTGGCATCCAGCAAGGCCGGACTCAGGGGATAAACAAAGTAGCCTCTTTTAGCACCTTCCCAGGCTGGCCTGACATCGTCCAGGTTTTGGAGATCTCCAACAAAGATCTCGGCGCCAAGCGCTTTTAGCTTTGCCGACCTGTCATCTTCTTTATGCACAAATGCGCGCACATCAAATCCTTTTTGCAGAAGAGCTTCTACTGTAGGGGTGCCTGTTGCACCGGTAGCACCGGTAATTAAGATTTTAGTTTTTCCCATTGTCGTCATTTGATTTAACGGTGTAAAATTATATCCTATAAATCTTAATTAAATACCAATTGGTACAAAATGACAAAACTATGTTTTTTATTAGAACAGTGTTCTATAATATTGTATCGTCAAACTTGCGGATATTAAATGGCAGACTGGATGAGGTTCATATTATCACTATATGGGTACGAAGGCAGGCTTTAGTTGCCGTATCAAAGTAATGAAAGGCGCAGATTACATATAATAAAAGGAAAAACTAAAATTGTAAATCTATTTTTTTGTTAATTTATTGAACACTGTTTAAATATAATACAATAATCAATATGAATTCAAAACTAAAATTCTTTGCTTTTGTCGTCGTCCTTGGTTTGGCCGGAAGGAGCGATATTTCCTGCGCTCAAACTACGCTGGATAACTACGTAAAAGAAGGGCTTGAAAATAACGAAAGTATCAGGCAGCAAAATTTCTTATTGGAGAAAAGCATCTACATGCTGAAAGAAGCGAAATCTCTTTTTGGGCCGACAGTTGACCTATCATCGTCCTATACCAGGGCCGATGGCGGGCGCTCCATCGAGTTTCCAGCAGCTGACTTGCTTAACCAGGCTTATTCAACACTTAATAAATTAACGAATTCCAGTTCGTTTAAACCGCTCCAAAATCAAAATATAGAGTTATTTGCCAATAATTTTTACGATGCTCATTTTCATACCAGTTTGCCCCTATTGGATGCCGAGCTGATTTACAATAAAAGAATTCGCGGGCAGCAAACTAACCTGCAAAAAGCGGAAGTGCTTTTATATAAGCGTGAACTGGTCCAGCATATCAAGACCGCCTATTACCAATACGCCCAGGCTGTAAATGCCGAAAAAATATATGAAACTTCGCTAAAGCTAGTTAACGAAAACAAACGCATTAACCAGGCATTATTCGACAACCAGCAGGCTAACCGGACAGCCGTTATCCGCAGCGAGAACGAAGTGTCAAAATACCAGGCAAATCTTGTATCGGCTGAGCAAACCAGGCTTACCGCAAAAGCCTATTTTAACTTTTTGATCAATAAGGCAGCGACCGATACTGTCGTTGTTGATTCCATTTATCAGTTACCTGCCAATGAGGTACTTTCGGATACTACGGTAAGCCGCCGGGAAGAGCTGGCAAAACTGAAGCTCAGCCAGGAGATCAACGATAATAACATTGGACTTGCCAAAGCATATTTGGTTCCAAAGATCAAAACTTTTATTGATCTCGGAGCGCAGGATTATGCCTTTCACTGGACAGATAATACCAAATATTATTATTTCGGGATTTCGCTCGACTGGAACCTGTTTGCATCGGGTAAAAACACCTATCGTAAAAAGGAAGTACTCGCGGAGCGCCAAAGCATAGCTGCGCAAACGGATTATGCAGTTTTACAATTAAAGACCCAATTGATCAGCGCCAGAAATGCTTTTTTAAGCGCCGCCGCACAATATAAGGCAGCACAATCGCAGCTTCACGCATCGGATACCTATTTCAGGGACGAATTGCGCTTATATAAAGAAGGCAAGGTTATTTACATCGAGTTGCTGGATGCGCAAAATCAACTGATCAATGCGCGCCTGGAAAGCAGCAACACCTTGTTTGATACCCGGATCAAATATGCCGATATCGAACGCGCTAATGCAAGTTTTAATCTCCAATAATCATCAATAAAATTAAAGACATGAAATCATCGATACTTATTTCAACCGCAGCACTCACTGTGGCTGTGCTGCTAATTTCCTGCGGAAAAAAACACACTGAAAAAACCGCTTTACCGGAAACAGACGAAATTCCGGTAAAAGTTGCTTCTGTATCGTCCCTGCAAACGCCTGATAAAATTGAGGCGACCGGGCTGGTAACCACTGAAAACGAAGGCAAATATGCATTCAAGATTGGCGGCGTAATCAGTAAAATCTTAGTACACGAAGGCCAGTTTTTTAAAAAAGGGCAACTTTTGGCAGCTTTAAACACCACTGAGATCAATTCGGGACTTGAACAGGCAAAGTTAAATGTAGAAAAGGCAAACCGTGATTATACCAGGGCTATGAACCTTTATAAAGACAGCGTCAGCACGTTGGAACAGGTTCAAAATGCTAAAACGGCACTTGACGTTGCAAAAAGGGCTGAAGATGCGGTTGCTTTTAATAATCAATATTCGGCCATATACGCGGCAAGTGACGGATTCGTAACCGAAAAGATAGGGAATGAAGGCGAAGTAGTTGCTGCCGGTGCTCCCGTACTGGCAATCAGCGAGTCGAAAGGGAATAGCGATTTTGAATTAAAGGTCGGTGTCACCGACCGCGAATGGGCAGCAATAAGTATCGGTCACAAAGCATCGGTAACACTGGATGGTTATCCGGGCCAGGCGATCCCGGCTTACGTCTTCCGCAAATCCCAGGCTTCGGATAATGCCGGCGGATCATTCCAGGTTGAACTCAAACTACAGCTGGGCACATTGCATCCTGCGGCAGGGATGTTCGGAAAAGCGGATATTTTCACTGGTGCTACCAGCCATAATACCGTAATCCCCTATGACGCGCTGATTGAGGCGGATGGCAACAAGGCCTTCATTTTTGAGGTCGATAACAATAAAGTCAAACGCGTACCAGTTGTGATCTCCGGCTTTGATAACAAACAAGTATATATCAAGAGCGGTCTTGAAAATGTCTCCAATATTGTAGTATCCAACAGCGCTTTTCTCAACGAACAATCCACTATCAAGATCATTAAATAATTAAGACCATGAAAATCACAAATTTTGCGGTAAAAAATTACCAGTTTACCATGGTGGTCTTTATCATGATCGCCGTCGTCGGATTGATCACTATGCTGACCATGCCGAGGGCTGAAGACCCGACTAACCATCCGCCAACTTATCTTATCACTGTTTTGTATCCGGGCACGAGCCCTAAGGAAATGGAAGAACAGGTAGTTAAACCAATAGAGAAAAAGATCTACCAACTGGAAAACATCGATAAGCTGGTTACTACGATCAAGGACGGGTTAGTTTCTATGCAGGTAGATTTTAAATTCGGTGTCGATGTTGACAATAAATACCAGGAAATATCCACCGAGGTAAACGCTTTAAAAAACAGTGAGCTGCCAAAGGATATTCCTTTTATCGAGGTACAGAAGATCAGCGCGACAGATGTAAATATATTACAGGTTGCACTGGTATCGCAAAGCGCTTCCGCTAAGGACCTGCGCGATTATGCAGATAATCTTAAATCTCAACTGGAGAAGATCACCGATCTCAAAAAGGTAGATTATACAGGCCTGCCGGAGCAGGAAATACGCGTTGATATTCAAATAGATAAACTGGCCCGCCTCAAAATTCCACTAACCACGGTTGTCAACAGCCTGCAAAGCGAGGGCGCAGACATTAATGGCGGAAATGTATATGTTGGCACTAAGTCCTTCAATATTAAAACCAGCGGAAAATATAAAGATGCCGGGGACGTAAGCAGCACCGTTATCTACAATAAAAATGGAAAGATCGTTTACCTGAGGGATGTGGCCGACGTCAGCTTCAAAAATGAAACGCAAACCTATTACACCCGATTGAATGGCTACCGTTGTGCGCTGGTCTCCGCGGGTATGAAAGAGAACATCAGCATTTCTGCAACGCAGGCTAAATTCCTTCCTATACTTGCGGCTTTCGATAAAACGCTTCCACCGAATATTAAAATGGTCAAAACATTTGACCAGGCGCAATCAGTAGACCGCAGGCTTGGCGGATTGGGTGAAGATTTTGCCATAGCCATATTCCTGGTTTTGCTCACCTTGCTGCCCTTGGGAACGCGTGCTTCTATTATTGTGATGATTACCATTCCGGTAAGCATCGGGCTTGGCCTGATCATACTGAAACTTTTCGGCTATACGTTAAACCAATTAACGATCATTGGATTGGTGCTTGCCCTCGGTTTACTGGTAGATGACAGCATTGTTGTTGTTGAAAATATTGAGCGCTGGTTGAGGGAAGGCCATTCAAGGATGGAAGCTGTCATCAAAGGCACCGCGCAAATCGGGATGGCGGTTTTAGGATGCACCGCAACATTGATCATAGCTTTCTTGCCGCTTTGTTTTTTGCCAGGTACAGCAGGCGAATTTGTGCGGGGTTTACCTATGGCGGTAATCTCCTGCGTGTTTGCCTCCTTCATCGTTTCTTTAACCCTGGTTCCTTTTTTGGCCAGCAGAATACTTAAAAAACCAAAAAACGAACACGGCAATTATTTTCTGCGGGCCTTACAGAAATTCATCAACTTATACGGCGTGGTTATGGTGGCCGCTCTGAAACGTCCATGGATAACTGTAATCATCGCCGTAGTGGTAGTCTTTTTCGCCATGTCACTTAATCTCGGTTTCAAACTTTTTCCGGCATCGGAGAAACCCATGTTTATCATTAACATCGGCATGCCGCTGCAATCTAACCTGCTGGAAACCGATAGCGTAACCAAACTGTTGGAAAAGGAATTACAAGGCTATTCGCAGATCAAATACTACACCTCAAACATAGGCAAGGGTAATCCGCAGATCTATTATAATCTGCACCAACAGGATGAGCAATCGGATTTTGCTCAGATATTTGTTCAGTTGCAGGACGATACGAAACCAACGGATAAAACTGTTCTGATTCAGCAGCTTCGTACAAAACTGGCCAATTTCCCTTATGCCAAAGTTGTGGTAAAAGACTTTGAACAGGGGCCACCTATTGAAGCCCCTATTGTGGTACGCCTGTTCGGAGATAACCTGGATTCGATCCGAAAATATTCATTCCAGGTTGAAAATATCTTAAGGAGCAATAAAAATGATGTTTATGTCACCAACGAGCTCAATGTTTATAAAACGGATATCCGGGTGGATATCAATCGTGAAAAAGCGCGGACACTCGGCATATTGACCGGTGATGTAGATGAAACGGTAAGGCTGGCTGTAGCCGGCATACAAGTTGCTGAATATGCGGATCAGAAAGGTGACAACCGCCGCGTGGTAATTAATGCGCCATTTTCAAAATATGCTACGCTGGATGCTTTCAAAAACCTTTACGTCAACAATGCGCAGGGACAGCCTGTGGCTTTAGACCAGATCGCTTCCATCCATTTTGAAAAGTCTCCGACTGCCATCAACCATGCCAATAAAACAAGGTTCGCCAAGGTCACCTCGCTCACCCGGAGTGGTGTACTGGCCAATAATGTGCTGAAAGAAGTTGTGCCAAAGCTGAATGCGCTGAAATTACCGCCGGGATATTATTATAAATTATCAGGAGAAGCAGAATCAGAGGGCGATACGTTGAATTTTGATTTCTTATCGGTTATCGTAGCCTTCACGTTCCTGTTCATTGCCGTGCTGATCCTCCAGTTCAAAAACTTTAAGGGTGTCCTGATCGTGCTTTCCGTAATTCCCCTGGGTGTGATAGGCGGTGTACTTGCGTTATGGCTCACCGGCTATCCCGGTTCACTGGCTACGATTATCGGCTTTATCGGCCTTTCGGGCATCGAGGTAAAAAACTCATTGTTGTTTGTTGATTTCACCAACCAACTGCGCAAAAAAGGGATGGCTTTAGACGAAGCAATTCACCATGCAGGTGAAACACGCTTTTTGCCGGTAGTATTAACTTCACTGACAGCCATTTTTGGCCTCATGCCCATTGCGATGAATTCAAATCCAAATCTCGCACCATTGGCCATCGTGACCATCGGCGGATTGATCACCTCGACATTGCTTTCCAGGATATTAACACCGGTGATCTATAAATTAATGCCGCCACGATTGGAAGAAGCAAACGAGGAGGCAGCTCAGGCGACAAATTTGGAGATGAATAACCTCGAAGTAAAATAATAATAGTACTCATTTAAGAATAAAACAGTGAGCGGGCTATTATGTACTACAGGTCAAAATAGCCTGCTTTAAACGTTGAATAACGACGGGATTTGTTTTCCGAACAGCGTTCGGCTATCTTTGTTAATTAAGCTACATATATGTCGATTGCAGAAAGAAAATTGAAAGAAAAGGAAGAAATGCGGACACTCATTTTGAATGGCGCCCGCAAAGTTTTCCTGCGGGAGGGTTACGAGTCGGCCAGCATACGTAATATAGCGGAAGAAATAAATTACAGTCCAAGCAGTATCTACTTCTACTATAAAGAAAAGGGTGAAATTTTCCAGGAATTACACGAGGAAGGGTTTCGTTTATTGCTGAGCAAAACAATGGTGCTTGACTATGTTAAAGACCCTTTCGAGCGTTTAAAAGCCGTGTGCGGCGTATTCATCGACTTTGCTATACATAATAAAGATTTCTACAACTTAATGTTTATTGTGGAGCCACCGATGAAAAAGAAAGCTGAGATTGATAAAGAAAGCATGGGCACTCAAACTTTAAATCGTTTGATAAACCTTGTAAAAGAATGCATAGCAGCCGGCAAATTTAAAAATATGGATGCGGACAACCTGTCTTTTACTATTCTCTCGGCTTTACATGGGATGAGCGCTTTATTCTGTAAAGATCGCACCAATACGTTTTCAGACCGGTCTTCAGAGCAATTAATCATAGATGGAAGTGAAACATTGATTGCTATACTGGAAAGAATATAATTTTTTTGACCGCTTAACGAACGCTGTTTAAATTTAGTACACTGCGTTTTTGAAATATTTGGGAAACGCCGCCAGCACATTAAACTTGAACACGAGCATACCTCTATTCTTATTTAGGGAATTGCCTTAACAAAGTAAGATCAATATTCAACGATGATTAATGAACTTGCTAAACTAGCAGAACGCAGACAGTTGTTGCTCTCTGCGACAGAACAACTACCCGTCAAAAAATATAATTTCATACCAAAAGGTTCCAATAATAATATTATCTGGAATATGTATTTCATTCTCTAGTGAAATACACACAACCGTATAGATTTTTGGAAATAATTTTCACACTATGATAACACAGTGTGAAAATTTGTAGCCCGTAGGAGAATCGAACACGATCCTCAATCTATTGGCTTTCAATATTTTATATGGATTAAAATTGGCTACGCACCGAATTACTAACCACTTTTTGATGCAGATTATTTACAAATCTTACTATACGAAGATACAAAATATTGCAAGCCTCACCCAATTTTATCGTGATTAGTTCTACAACCACTTTTTTCTTTTAAACCATATATAGATCAATCCAGTTATCAGATGAAGAAGTGGAGTTTAAGGTATCGCATTTTGCGATACCTTAGTACATTGCCTTAAAATGCCCTTTATTCTGAAATGTTTTTCCAGCTAAGAACATTATATTTTGTTCTTTTTTCATTTTCAGCACCGCCATAGATTAGTGTTTTATTTACTTGGGCTGGAGCAGCAATTTCTTCAAAACGATCCATTTCTTTAAATAATCCGGTGCTAATGGTTTGAGTTGCCTTGATCTCAAAAATGGAAAAGCCTTGCCCTTTTGTCATCAGCAGATCAACCTCATGCGCATTACTATCCTGCCAGAAATAATAATCCTGATGCAGATATAAGTGATGGTTCTTTTTTTGATATTCAGCCAGTATCATATTCTCAAATATGTGCCCTTTCAATCTGTTCTCTCCCAATTCTTCAGCAGTTCTTATTCCTAACAAATGATTTAACAGGCCTGTATCGTAAAAATACAATTTAGGGCTTTTGATCAAACGCTTATTGAAATTTTGATGGTAAGGCTGTAAAAGAAATATAATGTAACTGCTTTCGAGTATAGATAACCATGCTTTGGCTGTGTTATGAGAAATGTCACATTCATTCGCTAAAGCGCTGAAGTTTAACAATTGCCCTGCACGCCCAGCACACAAACCTAAGAATGTTCGAAAAAGTTTCAAGTCCCTGATATTCATTAATTCTGTTACATCTTTTTCTATATAGGTTTGAATGTAATTTGCATAAAAAATAACAGGGTCAATATCCCTATCAAAGATAGCCGGGTAAAAACCCTTAATGCAGGTTTGGGTATAGGAATCTGCTGATAAGCCACTATGCTTTAATTCAGTAAAATCCAAAGGGAGTAATTTGAATAGGGCTACCCTGCCTGCCAGGGTTTGCGTAATGCTATTTAACAAATGGAAGTTTTGTGAGCCCGATAGAATATATTGTCCCATTATTTTGGATTCATCAACCCTGCTCTGTATATAAGAAAACAAAGCTGGCGCTCGTTGCACCTCATCCAAAATAACTTTCTGATCATATTGATTCAAAAAAGCAACAGGATCTTCTAATGCAAATGAACGTGTATTTGGATTTTCCAATGTTACATAACGGTAATCACTAAAAAGCTCTTTTAACAAGGTTGTCTTACCTGATTGCCGGGGACCAGTAACGGCTAAAACAGGAAATTTTGCTTGTTGGGCCTTAATAATAGGTGCTATCTGCCTTTGTATAAATTTGCTCATCTCTTATAAAATTACAGACAAACTTACAATTTACATAGTGCAAACTTGCAATTTACATAGATTTTATTGACAATATACATGAAAACAAAAGACTTCTGTGGGTATTCTACGTTATATTAATCCCCCTTTAAATGCAGTCGGGTGCGTAAAACAGGCATGGTTTTTCCCTCATCAAAAATACACTTAATAGTAACAGGATAATCGATTTTTTTTCGATTATCCTGTTGAAAAAGGCATAGTTACTGCAGAGAAAACGACTTTTAGACAAGCAATGCATTGTTTGTTATAGACCAGATAATCGGAAAATAACCGATTATCTTATAAGAAAATAACACATATAGATTTAGCAAGTCACAAAATAAGGGTAAATTTCTTCAATTTCTGTCACAGAATAAGGGCAAATCTTATAGTTATTATCGAATTAAAAGTACTAAATCGATCGGTGTCAAAAATGCAACCACTTGGAAATGACCGAACGGATAAAATACTACAGGAATGTGCAGGCACGACAATTCTTTGAACAAAGCACGCCTTATTCATCACTTAAGCAACCAAGAGCGCGAACCGGGTAAGATGTCAAGGCCGGGCCTCCGTTAAAGAACAAACACAAGGCCCGCTCTGTATAGCCTTTACATTTTACCCGGCGGGGCTATCTTCGCTGTACTGGTGAATGAGGAATGTACATAGTCAAACGGCGGTCAGAGCAGATCTGTTATGAGCGCAGCGAATTTCAGTTTTGCTGCGCGAAGGCGTGGCTGGCGGTGGAATGAAGCCCGGAGCGAAGCGTGTGGCATACTGTCCTGCCGAAAGCCGACAGGCAATAATGGAAGAATTTGGAGGGGCACAACCAGGCAGGTACTTTTCAATAAACTGTTTAAGAGTAAAATCCGGGTGAACCAAGAGCACGGAACCAGATGGTCAACCTCCCGGAATATCATTATGAGATTGCATTTTAACAAAAAATGAGATTAGTCTTATTTTTCGTATTGCAGAATTCCGGCGAAAAATCGATACTTTTGCATATATGAATACGAGCTTCGATAATAAAAAGGTAGAAAGGATATCCAAAGCCCTGGGTGATCCTTACCGTATCAAGATCATGCAGGCTGTTAAGGACGAAAAAGACTGGTTACAATGTCAGGCGATCACACAGATGTTCAATTTGGCTCAGTCAACCATTTCTCACCACCTCAGTCAATTGGTTGATGCTGACCTGTTACATGCGGAAAAGGATGGCCGCCACGCACGCTACAAAATTAACAAAGAAGTTTTCGGCGACTATGTCTCTTATTTAAGTGATTTTAGCAATTAATAAAAGCGCAGCGACCACGTTGTAGGCCAAAAATTCTCAGCGGAGTAACCTTTTCGTGGCCTTCCTAAAGCTGGTTTCTCTGTAGCCCAGTCAGGTATCTATTTACAATTCTCTTTTTATTTCCAGTTAAGCGTTTGGAATGCTAAACGATCTTATTTGCCATTGCATGTGAATCGCCATGGAAAAGTCAATTGTTGATTTATTTATCCAAATATTTCGATATATAGATGTAAATATTTAGAATTGCTGCCTTGGAAGAGGCGGGATCTTTTGATCGATCCTAACATAGTTGGATCAGGAGAGGTCTGGAATTACCAGCGGGAGAGCGGGGTGATCATGGCTTAGGGAAATAACCCTCTACCAAGACCGGATTAAAAAAATAAATTATAAAAAGTAAAAATGGAATCACAAGTTATTATAGAAGAGCATGCCGAAGGTTCAGGGCTGTTTTCACCTATTGCAGTTGGCCCGCTAAACCTATCGCACCGTGTTGTGCTCGCGCCGCTTACCCGTATGCGAACCGTATCCGGCAGTGTGCCGAACGATCTGATGGTGAAGTATTATGCCCAGCGGTCAACTCCCGGCGGCTTTTTGATAGCGGAGGCAACACAGGTATCCCCAAAGGGAAACGGTTACTTTAACTCTCCCGGAATTTTTACGGATGAGCAGGAAGCGGGTTGGAAAACAGTTGTTGAAGCAGTGCATGCCAAAGGAAGCCTGATATTCTTGCAACTCTACCATGCTGGCCGAGTATCACATTCAAGCCTTCAGCCTGATCATGGTTTGCCACTTGGGCCATCTGTTGTACCGCACCAAAACGTTGCCGGGACGCCTAATGGCTGGGAACCAACCACGCTGAACCGCGCGCTGGAGACTGATGAGATCAAAGAGATTGTCAAAGAGTTTGGCAGGGCAACGGCGAGAGCCAGGGAAGCCGGATTTGATGGGGTTGAGCTGCACGGTGCAAACGGCTATCTCGTTGATCAGTTTTTGCAGGATGGCTCGAATAAACGTACAGATAGCTATGGCGGTAGTATTGAAAACCGTTCCCGGTTCCTATTGGAAGTAGTAGAGGAAATGGTGAACAATTGGAGCGGGGACCGGGTTGCGATCAGGGTTGGTCCAAGCGGGAGATTTAATGATATGTCTGATTCCGATCCCTTAGCGCTGTTTTCTTACGTTACCGGGCAGCTTAATCAATTCGGGTTAGCCTATTTGCATGTCATTGAACCACGAGTTGTGGGCAGTTACATGGAAAAAGAAGGTGTTGAACCAGTAGCATCTATGCATTTGCGGAAGATCTTTAAAGGCCGGATCATCGCAGCCGGTGGGTTTGACCGTGACGGTGCTATTGAGATCATCAAGAATGGTCACGCCGACCTGGTTGCTTTCGGTCGTCACTTTATCGCAAATCCCGATTTGCCGTATCGTTATCGGCACGGACTTCCGCTCAACCCTTACAACCGCGAGACATTCTATGGCGGTAACGAAACAGGTTATCTTGATTATCCTTTTTATGAAACGACCTGATGCATCTTTATCAGCTTAATGTAAAAGAAAGGAAATAGGGATGAATATATATCGATACATTTCGATTTATGAAACTAACAGCTAACTTTGCTTTAGAAATAAGAAAGATTTAAAAAAATAAAATGATTGGAAAAGTGAAGATAAAATATTCACCAGGAGTAGCGAAAGACTATCGTGGCAGATCGTATTAATTATCTCTTTTTTTAATTAATAAATCGATATATCTAAATAAATTAATCAATATCTATAACAAATAAACTTAAATTCAAATGGCAACTACTGAAAACACAGCCAAAAGGGCTAAACGTGAATTAAAAGACAGCATTGTATTAATTACCGGCGCGCTTACCGGGATCGGCAGGGCCACTGCGCTTGCCTTCGCTGATGAAGGTTCTACAGTCGTGATCGCCGGACGCCGCGAAGAGGCTGGCAAAGAGCTTGAAGCTGAGCTTCGCGCCAAAGGTGTAGAGGCTGCATTTATCAAGACTGACGTACGTTTTGAGAATGAAGTAGAAAGCCTGGTAGATCAGACCGTGGCCCGGTTTGGCCGCATTGATGTGGCGGTTAACAATGCAGGTGTTGAGGGAACCCCCGGACCGATTTTGGATCAAACTGCTGAAAGATTGGCTGATCGATGAAGCGCTTTATATCAAAGCCTGCGAAGAGGAGTTCCTGATCTATCAAAAGATCGCAGTGCTCGCCAAACAGCTTTCGGGCAGCCGTGAGCAAGGCAAGGTGGATGAGCTCATAAAAGCTTCCAAAAAACATCCTTACCTGCTGGCTTTTGACTCAACGGTGATTACTATCTATTACCTCAAAAAGTTATTCAAAGAGCAATACCCGGAAGCGGTCGTTTTGGTCGCAACCGGCGGAGAGAACGATCAAAGCAGCCAGAAGATCATGGAGATCTTCAAAATAGATGCGGAAGATCAAAAGGGCCGTGTCATCGCATTGTGCTCAGATAAAATGTCGGAGAGCGTGGATCTGCAAAAAGCCTCCTGCGTTTTTTTACTAGATATCCCCGGGGTATTACGGATTGTTGAACAGCGTATCGGCCGGGCGGACCGGATGGACAGCATGCACAAGGAGATCGAAATTTTCTGGGCTTTTGATTCCGAAGAGTACTCCCTGAAAGGCGATGAACGCCTGATCGAGACGAACCGACTCGTTGAGATGATCTATGGCTCCAACTTCCAGGTACCGGAGGCTTTAAAAGGACGTCGGTTCCAGCGCACCGACAATGTAAATACTTTGATCGAGGAGTACAAGGAATTTGTAGATAAGGATGAGTCCTGGACTGGTGTCGAAGATAGGTTCCAAACCATTCGTTCACTAAAAGAAGGATCAAATGCGTTGATCACAGAAGAGATCTACCAGCTGTATACTAACGTAAGCTCTGAGGTCAAGGCCAAGGTGAGTTTTATCACCGGCAGGGGTAATTGGTGTTTTATTGCCCTGCGTGGCGACCTGCACAAAAGTCCCCGCTGGTTTTTCATCGAGACCAATGATCATATCGAGGTCGATATCGCCAAGATCTGCGGTTTGCTCCGTGAGCATATCAGTAATAATTCGGTTCGGCTTAAGTGGGATGCAAATTCTCTACAGCGTTATGTCAAACTTTTTAAAGCTAAAGAGCGCGAATTGCTGCCATATAAGAAAGGCCGAGCATTGGAGGTCGCCGAATACGTTTTACGCTTGCGCCAACGCGAGTCACAACTTTTGCCGGAGCTACGAGAGGCCATCAAATTGATCCAATCCTTTCTTCAGGGCAATCGACAGAGATCGTTGACTACGAATTGCTGGCCGATGAATGGATCATTATCCTACAGCCGTACCTCAATGCAAAGCGTGAACAGATCAAGAAAAAGCGGAAAATAGAGTACAACCTTAATAACCTAAAGCGTGACCATCGCAATATTAGCTTTACCGCAGAAGATCTTTATCATATGGCCGAACAGTGTATAATCGCGGACGCTATCGATAAACGGATCGCTGCATGTATCATTGCAGTCAATTGTGAATAAAATAATTTATTAGCTTGGAAAACTCTCTTTCGGGCTATTGACCATGGTGTTTTGAACTAATAACCTTCATTTTTAATGAACCTATGTTACGAAACTATTAAAAGGAAATCTGCTAAGAACATGGATAATATCCTGTTTGTAAAGTGGGACCGATTTAGTCGCAATATTGAATATGCGTATGAAATGATCGGCTTATTACGAAAATACAACGTTACAGCAATGGCCATCGATCAGCCAATCGATTTTGAAATTCCAGAAAGTACTGTAATGCTTGCTGTTTATCTTGCTGTTCCTGAAGCTGAAAATACAAGGCGCTCTCTCAATACTTCAAATGGTATGCGAAGAGCAAAATTATTGGGCCGACATCCCAATAGAGCCCCTTTGGGTTACATAAATATAACTGCTGCGGATGGTAGAAAACAAATTGTACCAAATAATACAGATGCTACCCTTGTTAAATGGTCATTTGAACAGCTATCTAAAAATGCATATTCTATGGAAGAGGTACGAAGAATGGTGAATGTTAAAGGGTTACGGTGTAGTCGTTCACACTTTTGGAAAATTCTTCGCAACCCTGTTTATTGCGGCTTTGTATCTTTTCTAGAAAAGGATTCAGGAGAGCGTCAGTTGATCCGCGGTATACATGAACCTATAGTTTCCGAGGAATTGTTTAGTGAAGTTCAAAGTATAATAAATTCAAAAAGAAGATTTGTTCATAAAAAACAGGTGAATAAAGAATCTCTAATACTACATAAATACTTGGCCTGTCCATCCTGCGACAGAACCTTGAGGGGAAGTTATTCACAGGG
>JAQBOP010000024.1 GCA_028287975.1 Mucilaginibacter sp.
AAACCACTATGCCTTTGATGAATTTACGGTTATTGAAACCGTAATGATGGGCCATAAAGAGATGTATGCTGTAATGAAGGAGAAGGACGCCATCTACCTGAAAGAAGATTTTACAGATGCAGATGGCGAACGTGCAGGCGAACTGGAAAACCTTTTTGCCGAGATGGACGGCTGGAACGCCGAAAGTAATGCCGCTACCCTATTGAGCAACTTAGGCATTAAAGAAGAATTTCATTACCAATTGGTAAAGGATTTGGATAACACGCAAAAAGTACGTGTGTTATTAGCCCAGGCCCTTTTTGGTAACCCCGATATTTTATTACTGGATGAGCCTACCAACGATCTGGACATCCACACCGTTAGCTGGCTGGAAGATTTCCTGGCGGGATATGAGGCCATTGTGCTGGTAGTATCGCACGACAGGCACTTTTTGGATACGGTGTGTACCCACGTAGTTGATTTCGATTTTGCTAAAATGACAATCTATACCGGTAACTACTCGTTCTGGTATGAGTCGAGCCAGCTGGCATTAAAACAACGGTCTGATCAGAATAAGAAGACCGAGGACCGGGTTAAAGAGTTGCAGGAGTTTATCCGCAGGTTTAGCGCCAATGCGTCAAAATCAAAGCAGGCAACCAGCCGTAAAAAAGCTTTGGATAAGATCAACCTTGACGAGATCCAGCCGTCAAACCGTAAATACCCCGGAATTATATTTAATAACCTTGGCCGTGAGGCGGGTGACCAGATCCTGCAGATTGAAGGCTTAAGCAAAAAATTAAATGGCGAGACCTTGTTTAGCGATGTCCGTTTAATGGTGAATAAAGGTGATAAGATCGCGGTGCTGTCTAATAACAGTTTAGCCACTACTGCTTTCTACAACATTTTAACCGGTAGGGATAAAGATTATAAAGGCGAATTTAAGTGGGGAGTAACCATTAATGCTGCCGATATCCCGATGGATAATACCGAATATTTTAAAGATAAAAATGAGAACCTGATCGACTGGTTGCGCGAGTATTCGCCGGGCGAAAAGGACGATCAGTTTATCCGCGGCTTTTTAGGTCGTATGTTATTTTCGGGCGAGGAAGTATTGAAAAAAAGCAATGTACTATCGGGTGGCGAGAAAATGCGCTGCATGTTTAGCCGCATGATGCTGCAATCAGCCAATTTGCTGATGTTTGACGAGCCTACCAATCACCTTGACCTCGAATCTATCACCGCGCTTAATAATGGCATGAGGGACTTCAGGGGCACTATCCTGTTCACATCACGAGATCATGAGTTGGTTGAAACTGTTGCTAATCGTATTATCGAGCTAACGCCGGGCGGCATCATTGATAAATTGATGAGCTACGACGAATACATTAACAGCAGTGCTGTGCAAAAACAAAAAGATGAGTTTTACGCGATGGCATAAGTTGTTATTTTATTGTTGTGCTGTAAATAAATTTCGGCTCGGGGCTGTCTTTTGTTGACCTGTCGTATTCCAATCCGTAGCATCCTTTAGTGGTTGGCGAATATATCATTAAGGTATAGCTTTTTCCTTTTATAACTTGAATATCTGGGTGTAAAAGCAAACTCTTTGGTGACCAACTTAATTTGTAAGCATTTATATCAAAAAGCTTTAATGGTTGATCATTTCCGTCATCTCCCCAAATTGAAATTTGTAAACCAGCATCCGGGTAAGCAGCTTTAAAAATTGAGATACTCAAATTAGCAAGTACACCGGTTTTATCCGCTGTAAATTTTAATAAACGATTTTTATTAACATTTATATCGCAACCAGGTGCATAGTTTAACTCTTCGTTAGTTTTGGTGCTTTTTACTGATGGTATAGCGACAGTGTTTTCGCATTCGATTGGCTTTATTGACCCATCAGCATTAAATTTCAAAGGCGACCAATAGTAGTTAGCCAGCGATTCATTTTTAGCAGCATTGTTCCACAAATCACTTCCGAATAAAAACACATCGCCAGACTGTAATTTGATCGACGATACAAATGACGGTTGCCCGCCGCAAGAGTTATCGCTGATCTTGATCCCTTCAGACCATGGCCCTAATGGTGATTTAGCGATGCGATACGAAGCGCCTGTACCTGAGCAGTAACCGCAATTGGGATCAGAATAGATCAGGTAATAAATCCCTTTCCGTTTAAATAAGGCCGGTGCTTCTGTTTGTGCTGCTGTTACGGCCTTTACAACTTTACCGGTACCGGTTAAATAATCGGTGCTTAACTGCTCAATGGCTATAGCGCCTTTTGCACGCCAGTCGGTGTACGCTAAGTAAGCCGTGCCATCGTCATCAACAAATGTATCATGGTCGCCGTTGTTCAGGCCTGCAACAGCGGCATCGCTATTAACGGCCAGTTTAGGTTGCGCCTGCTCAACAAATGGGCCGACAGGTGTTTTACCTGTGAATACCCTATACCCTACCTGGTTGTCGTAAACATTTATCCAAAGCACATATAATTTGGTGTTATTATTATAAATAACATGTGGGCGAAAACAGCCATAAGTGTTACCATTACAGCGTGTTTGCCAAACCGGTGTACTTGCATCAAATAAAGTACCTTTATCTGTCCAGGTCACCATATCCCTGGATGAATAAACCTCAAATCCGCAAAACGGCGCGTCTTTATGCCCCCATTCAAATCCGCAACCGTAGCTGGTGCCATACAAGTAATAAGTACCATTAAAGTAGGCTATCTCCCCGTCATGCGCGTCAACTGCATCGCCCAGCTTGCTGAATTTAGTCACCTGCTCGCCTTTTTTATTGAAGTTGCTAAAAGTTTGCGCATACAATGAGAAAGGAAGACAAATTATCGCCAACCATAAAATTATTTGATATTTAAGATTCATTTTTAAAAGTATTAATTATCCACATGAATAAGGAAGCGTAAATATATTTAAATCAAATAATACAAAATAAATGTCAAATTGTACATTTTATAATATTGTATTAAGCAACCTCTTTTTTAATTTCGTTTAATATGAAAACTAAGCTGGCCTTTTTCGTGACTATAATTGGTTTATTGATGCGCAATGCGCATCTATTAAACCTGTTCCCAAACCGGCCAATGAAGCTGATTACCTGTCGATCATCAAAACGGAACTCAATAAGAAATGGCCCGCTAACAGGAACATTAATTTGGTTTTTCATGGTCATTCAGTTCCGTCGGGCTACGCCAAAACGCCCGAGGTGCGTACTTTCGATTCCTATCCTTACCAGTTGCTGGTTTTGTTGAAACAGCAGTACCCATATGCGGTTATCAATATCATTATTACAGCTAAAGGCGGCGAAAACTCTATACAGGGTGCCAAACGTCTTGAGCAGGATGTGCTAATCCAGAAGCCAGATGTTTTGTTTATTGATTATGCTTTGAACGAATTAAATATCGACATCGATAAAACTTACGCAGCCTGGAATAGCATGATCAAAAAAGCCACGAGCCGCGGCATAAAAGTAATCTTAGTTACCCCCTCGCCTGACTTACGGGTAAATATGGCCGATGGCGATAATCCGCTTAAACAACACGCCAACCAGATTATAAGGCTTGCTCAGGAAAATCATGTCGGGGTGGTAAATAGCTTTGGTGTGTTTAATGATTTGTTCGCCAAAGGCGATTCGCTAAAGCATTGTATGGCACAGGTCAATCATCCCAACAAAATGGGCAACACATTAATTGCAAACCAACTGTTTAAATGGTTTAAATAAGAAACCGCAAAATGCAGTTGACAATTTATTATATTGCTGTATATTTGCCACCCGGTTAAAAATCTGACTTGGTTGGGTGTTTCGGAGATATGTTACACGCTATTCCGTAGCAAACGGACCACCTATTTTGCTGGCAAAGAAATGCAGCGGATGCTTTAGCAGCATGAAACAAAGATAGTTTATTTACCTCTTTCCAATTAGCCTGGTGCTGTTCATGCTTTTTTTTAGAAGCTTGAATACCTAGGGAGTTACCGGATATCCCTTTCTAGTGATCATCGTTCATCGCTTTAATAGAGGCATTCCAGAGCGACTTCGCATACATATTGAGGCTCCCCGATCAACTTGTTCATCCGGCAACTGTT
>JAQBOP010000063.1 GCA_028287975.1 Mucilaginibacter sp.
TACACGTAAAAAATACTGCCGTTTCAAAAAGAACGGGATCAAGTATATTGATTACAAAGACGCTAACTTTTTATTAAAGTTTATTAATGACCAGGGTAAAGTATTACCACGCCGTTTAACCGGTACTTCATTAAAATTTCAGCGTAAAGTGGCCCAAGCCGTTAAACGTGCGCGCCACATTGGTTTATTACCTTATGTTACAGACTCATTAAAATAATCAGGAGGTAAAAGACAATGGAAGTTATTTTAAAACAAGACATAAAAAACCTGGGTGATAAAGACGATGTAGTAAGCGTTAAACCAGGATATGGCCGTAACTACCTTTTCCCTAAAGGTTATGCCATATTAGCTACTGAATCTGCACGCAAAGTTTTAGCCGAAAACCTGAAACAAGCTGCATTTAAACAAGAAAAAATACGCAAGGATGCTGATGCTATTGCTGCACGTTTAGAAGGTGTAACATTAACCATTGGCGCTAAAGCCGGCGAAACCGGTAAGATCTTTGGTGCTATCAACACGATACAAGTTGCTGATGCTTTGAAGAAAGAAGGTTTTGAAGTTGACCGTCGCCGTATTACTTTTGACCAGGATCCAAAATTTGTTGGTGATTACACCGCAATTGTTAACCTGCATAAAGAAGTTAAGGTACAAGTACCTTTTACAGTAGTAGCAGAGTAATTTTTAATTTCGAATATCGGATTGTCGATTTCGGATTTAGATTTATAGAATTAAAAGGTGTTGAGCAGTGCTCAACACCTTTTTTTGTTTATCAACCTATACACCTTCTTTCCCTCTACGGCCCGGTAATAAAAATCCGAAATCGAACATCCGAAATCCGAAATAATAAGATACTTTCGCTGCATGAAAGGTCTTGGCAAACTTATCTGGCGTGTTGTAAAATTATTCCTGATACTATTTATTGGCGTTACTGTGTTTTGGGTAATACTTTACCGTTTTGTTAACCCGCCGGTAACCTGGCTCATGCTAACCCGCGGATTTGAGCGCAGGGCCGTCGACAAAGATTGGAAGATAGACAAGCAATGGCGCGATTTTGATGATATTTCTGACGCAATGAAACGCGCCGCCGTTGCTGCCGAAGACCAGACCTTTTTAGAAAATCACGGCTTTGATTTTAACGCGATTGAAAAAGCTATCCAAAAAAACTCGCGCAGCAATAAATTAATCGGCGGCAGCACCATATCACAGCAAACAGCAAAAAACGTTTTTTTATGGCCCGGCCGCTCCTACATACGTAAAGGTTTTGAGGCCTACTTTACCCTGCTGATAGAGATCTTTTGGAGTAAGCGCCGCATTATGGAAGTCTATTTGAATGTAATTGAAATGGGTGATGGTATTTACGGCGTAAACGCGGCGGCCCAGGCTTATTTCCATAAAGAAGCGTTCGACTTGAACCGGCAGCAGGCAGCGGCCATAGCCTCAATTTTTCCAAGTCCGCTTAAGTGGTCGGCTACCAATCCTACAGAATATTTGCAGCACCGGCAGTACCTGATCATGAAGAATATGCGTAGACTTGGGCCGATGGACTTTTAGCCCCAAAGCGAGATTGTCATATCGACGAGGAAGGAGGAGATATCTATACAAGACAAGTCGGCTACATATCCGTGTATAGATCTCTCGCCATGCTCGAGATGACAAGTTTTTTAACCTATTTATTGCAAATACTTCCCTACGATAGGCATCCGTCTACCCATACCGAAAGCTTTTGGCGATACGCGCAGGATTGGCGGCGTCTGGTAGCGTTTATGCTCGGCCAGGTTGATCAGCTTAATGGCGCGATGAACCGTTTGCTCGTCATATCCCATCTTTACGATCTCGGCTGATGAACACCGGTGTTCGATATATTCGGCCAGGATCTTGTCAAGGATATCATATTCGGGTAACGAATCAGAATCCTTTTGACCGGGTCTTAATTCGGCTGATGGCGGTTTGGTAATAGAGTTTTCCGGGATAATCTCGTGTTCGCGGTTAATGTATCGCGCCAGCTCAAAAACCTGTGTTTTATAAACATCGCCGATAACAGAAATACCGCCGCACATATCGCCATACAAAGTACCGTAGCCAACAGCGGCCTCGCTTTTGTTTGATGTATTAAGCAAGATAAAGCCAAACTTATTACACATAGCCATCAATAATATGGCACGGCTGCGCGACTGGATATTCTCTTCGGCTATGTTAAATGGCAGGTCTTTAAACTGCGGCTGCAGCGCTGCCTCAAACGACTCGGTAATATCTTTTATAGCGATGGTTTGGCTCATGCAACCCAGGTTATCAACCAGGTCGACAGCATCTTTTATAGAGTGGTCGCTTGAGAATTTAGAGGGCAGCAATACCGCCATTACATTTTCAGGCCCCAACGCCTCAGCAGCCAAAGCGCAAACTACGGCCGAATCTATCCCACCGGACAAACCTAATATCGCACGACCAAAGCCTGACTTTTTAAAATAATCACGAATGCCTAAAATTAAAGCGTCATGGATCTGCGTGATATCACTTTCGCGTTCGGCTTTAACAGTTGACGGATGGTCAAATGAGATCTCACTTTTATCATTTAAAGTATAATAGGTAATACTCTCTTCAAAATAAGGCAATTCATCAACCAGTTTGCCGGTATTATCAAACACTAATGATCCCCCGTCAAATATCAGCTCGGTTTGTGCGCCTACATGGTTAACATAAAATAAAGGCAGGTTATAACGGGCGGCATTATCTTTTAAAATAGCTATCCGCTCTTCGTCATGATTATAAGCAAACGGCGAGGCGGCTATGTTGATCATCAGGTCGGGCTTTTGTTTGATCAGCGTATCCATTGGCCGGGTTATGTACAGCGGGTTCTCAATGGTGTTCCACAGGTCCTCGCAAATGGTCAGCGCAATGCGTTTACCTTTAAAGTCGATGCAATTAAACTCGGTTGATGGTTCAAAATAACGGTACTCGTCAAATATATCGTAGTTAGGCAGCAACGCTTTGTTTACAACCGCCTTAACCTTTCCATTCTCAATAAAATAAGCAGAGTTATTTAAGTCTTTACCTTCGGTTTTGTTGTTGGGGATAGGGATACCGATTATGCAGGCAATATCGGTACACTCGGCAGCTATTTCTTTTGCGGCGGTATCACATTGATTGATAAATTCGCTAAACTCTAAAAAATCCCGTGCCGGGTATCCGCAAACGCATAACTCGGCAAACACAACCAGATCGGCGCCATTTTGCCGGGCTTTTTTTATGTGTTGGATAATGTGCGCGGTGTTCGACTCAAAATTACCAACGTGATAGTTAAGCTGGGCTAAAGCTATTTTCATTAATATAAAAAATTATTGTTGATGAAGTCATCATGGGCTTTTGCCCATTTTGGTTTCATAATATATTACAAGTACCTGTTTGCACCTAAATGCAAATAATAAATTAATTTTGCTGAAAGTATAAAAATGATATCATCCTTCTATAAGTTCAAACAAATTTATTTAATTTTTATTATCGGGGCCCTGCTAACCGCCTGTGGCCGCAATAAAAAAATTGATGTAAGCAATATACCAATTGATGTTAAGATAGAACGCTTTGATCATGATTTTGACGGTTTACGTACAAAACCCATGGCAAAGCAAGCTGCTTTCCTGCAAAAAAAATATGGAAGCTTTTACCGCGATTATACCGAACAGATCCTTCAGGCAGGCAGCATCAGCGATACCGGCTATTTTAACGCGTTAAGGCCCGTATTTGCAGGCCAGGCATATCTTGATCTGAAACATGATGTGGATGCCCTGTATCCTGGTGAATTAACTAAACAGGAAGCTGAGCTTACCGACGCTTTCAGAAGGATAAAATATTACTATCCGCAAAAAAAGCTGCCAAAGGTTTATGCTTACATTTCGGGCTTTAAAGCGCAGACCTCTGTCGGCGATGGTTATTTTGGCATTGGGCTTGACTTGTTTTTAGGAGCCGATTCGCGTTTTTACCCGGCGTTGACCGAGGTGTTTCCGCGCTATATATCAAGGCGGTTCACGCCTGATAACATAACACCGCATGTTATTGAAGGTATGGCCCGTGAAGATATGTTCCCCGAGAGCGATAGTGACAAGACGCTATTGTCAAAAATGATCTACGCCGGCAAGATCTTATACTTTATGGACCAGATCCTGCCCGATGTACCAGACTCAACAAAAATTGGTTACACTACCAAACAGGTAAAATGGTGCCAGTACCATAAATCAATCATATGGGCCTTTCTGTTAGACCAAAGTTTATTGTACGAAACCGATTATCAGAAAATACAAACCTATACCAACGAGGCACCTTTTACGCCACAATTGGGCGAGCATAATGAGTCGGCACCTAAGCTGGGCATCTGGACAGGCTGGCAAATTATTAAGGAATACATGGAAAGGCACCCGGATGTCACACTGCAAAAATTAATGGAAAATAATGACGCGCAAAAAATATTGAACGATTCGAAATACCGGCCCAGGGACGACCAATAAGTTTAAACAAAAAGCGTCCGGCAAATTACTTACCGGACGCTTTTTTTATATACCGAGGTACAAATTAGCTGGTGATATTAAATATTAGCTGATAATGCTAAATACTGCTTTAAGGCCCACACCAACACCGGCAGCCAAAATTACATTGGCTACTGCTGAAGCATGTTTAAAATCTGCGAAGCGTAAATAAACACCTACCAAACCTATAATTACTGCAATGATCAATAATATGTAATGACGTTCTGAATTTGCTTCTTCCATTGAGCTCATAATGCGTATTTTTTTGTTGCTACAAAAATAGAAATGTTTACCGAAAAAGGAATAGCGTTTTAAAGATTTTATATATTCTCTATTTTATATCTCCAAAGTGCACGTTCTCTGTTATCGCGTTAGCATCATTTAATAACTGCATGGTTGTCGACGGACCAAGGTTTAGCGGCGCAGACCATGAGCGCAGAGCCCATACTACTTTTTTATCGGGTGTAATTTCTATGGCTTGTACCTGCAGATTGGCAGGATCGAGCTTGCTGTCCCATTGGTTAAACCAATTATTGATGAGTGTATTTCCGTTGGCCAGGCGCGTGGCTATCTGCGGCTCGGGGAACCTGTAATCGGGCATATCGCTCATCATATATTCCCACACCACTTCGCCTTTACGGTTAACCTCTCTTGCGTAAGATGTTTTGTGGCCCTCATGCCCGCAAGCCAGTATATTATTGTTCTTTAATGGTTCAACCGACCATACGCCGGGCATATCAATAGACAAAAGTTGTTTGCCGTTAATGTCATATTCGCAGATCTTTCCCAGGTCCATATGCGCCACCAGGATATTGCCATCTTTGGTTAACCTTGCATGACGGAACTGTCCGTGTGTGCCTGTACCTTTTGTTGGCAATGTAAACTGGCGCTCTATTTTATTGGTTTTAATATTCATCACAAACAGTTTGGCCGTATCGCCATTCTGGATAAAAACTACATGATCATTGCCTATGGGCTGTGCGGTATGTGTTTCGTGATTTTTGGGTGTATCATAATTCCAAAGCACGTTTTTATTCTTGTCTATCAGCGTAACGCCAAACTGGTGCGCAAAAAGGATGTTTCCGTTTTTCATCAGTACGGCGTCGCTTATCTCGCCCCTGCCCGTAGTATCAATGTACGACCATGTTATTTTGCCGTTACGCACGATATACATTTTGCGGTCTTTAGATTCGCCTGCGTAAAAGAAATCAAATTCGGCAGGGCCTTTACCGGGTAATACCGCAGGAGCGGCTTGTTTAACCGGGGTAGTTGTTTGCTGTGCTTTGATAGGATTAACAAACCCGGCTAACAAAAGCAATAAAATAACCGATTTTAAAAAAGGCAAATTGCACCTGTTTGTACTTTTGATATTGTTCATAAAGGCATTTTAATTGGTATTTAAAATTACCTAATGATTGGTGGGTTATAAAATATATCGGGCTTAAAGTGTGCAATCGTTGCCGTGAAAGCTATTATTGACTATTCCTATACAAACGCTACTTAATACCCCAATAACTAATCTTTAATCTTCAACAGCCGATCTCCAATCTCAAAAAAATAACAGTAGCTTAATACACAGCGTTATTTAATTTCGTTATTTTGTTGTATTGGGTGTAAGTTGCGTAAGTTGTTTGCGGGCTGATATGTTCCTGATCTGAAAATAATATATGAGCTTTATACTGCGCCCTATTGATACTGTTGATACCATAACGCCACAGGATTTTAAAAAGAACTACCTGGACGCCCGCCGTCCGTTGGTTATTAAGCACCTAACGGATAATTGGGCCGCACGCGAAAAGTGGACGCCGGAGTATTTAAAACAAACGGTTGGTAATAAAGTGGTACCGCTGTATGATAACTCAAAAGCCGATCCTTCCAAGCCTATTAATTCGTCTGCTACCGAAATGCCTTTTGACGAATATATGGACCTGATCATGTCGCAGCCTACCGAGTTGCGCATCTTCTTTTTCAATATATTTAAGCAGGCGCCCCAGCTGCTAAATGATATTGTTTTGCCTAAGGACCTGATGGGCGGCTTTTTAGAAAGCATGCCTGCCATGTTTTTTGGCGGATCAAATTCGGTTACTTTTTTGCATTATGATATCGACCTGCCGCATATCTTCCACACACACTTTGGCGGGCGCAAACATATTATCCTGTTCGAAAATAAATGGAAACGCCGCCTATACTGCATCCCTAACGCCACCTACGCCCTTGAGGATTATGATGTAGCAAACCCGGATATCAAAAAATTCCCCGCCCTTAACGGCATTGAAGGCACCGAAGTGTTTTTAGAACACGGCGATACCCTGTTTATGCCAACCGGCTACTGGCACTGGATGAAATATGTGGAAGGTGGTTACTCGTTAAGCCTGCGCGCCTGGGATGCTTCGCCGGCCCGCAAAGCAGCAAGTTTATATAACCTGGCCATTAAAGGCGGGGTAGACAGTGTTTTAAAAATGGCTTTTAAAGGCAGCTATGCCCGTTATCGTGAAAAACTGGCTGTAAAATGGGCGGATAGGGCATTAGCGGCGGGGAAACCATAAGTTATTCATTTCTTGTTTAAATTCCGGTTTAGTGCTTCTTAAGGTTAATACATGCTGTAGTGTAAACTTTGGGCATTGTCCCGCTCAAT
>JAQBOP010000076.1 GCA_028287975.1 Mucilaginibacter sp.
GGAATCATTCTTTAAATTTTTCGCTTTTTAAGCGAGGCTGTTTAAAGGCAGCTTTTGTTTTTAATAAGAAAAGCCTTTTTTCGAAGGCTTTGTGATCCCGCTGGGATTCGAACCCAGGACCCCAACATTAAAAGTGTTATGCTCTACCAGCTGAGCTACGGAATCATTCTTTAAACTTTTGCGATCTGATTATCGTTTCCGTTTAAAGTGGTGCAAATATAGGGTTCTTTATTATTCCCCGCAAGCTATTTTTTAAATTAATGTAAACCTTTTTTTAAGCTATTAATAACCAGTAAACTATAAATTTAGGATGGCTATTTTGCCGCTGTTTCCGGCCAATAATACGAGTTTTCCGTGTTTTGCTTTGCGGCAAACATTGAAACTTGTGCTGTCAATTTGCTTCCATGTCTTGCCGCCATCGGTAGTAATGTTACTTCCGGGAGTGCCGGTTGAAAGAAATGTATCTGATTTTATGTACTCAACCGATGATTGAAAACCCGCCGGGCCGGTTTGCGGCGGCGTAAAAGTAAGCAGCGGGTGAACCGTGTGGATGGTAGCAACTGAATCGGTCTTTTTATCATTAGCATAATCGCCTCCGATAATAATTGCTTGCTTTTGTCCTATCGATAATGAAAAAGCGCCTTCACTGCTTTGCCCGTGTGTGATAGGAAGGTTTGCATACTGCCATTGATCGTTATTAGGTTGCAATGAGATAAGTCTTGCACTTTTCCCCCCTGACGCTATGTATATCCCGCCTTTGTTTGATACTCTAAGGCACGTGCCGCTTGCAGCAAAGGCAGCTTCGCCCGGTATGGCATAAGGCGCATTTTTTGCTTCATTCCAGGTTTCACCACCATCTTTGGTTTCAAGCAATAAAAAATTATTGTTGATAGGATCGCCTAAAATGTAACCGTGAAGGTTGTCTGCGAAATCCATGGCATCTAAAAAATAGGTTGTATCTGTTTTTTGATATCTTTCGTGCCAGGTTTGTCCGCCGTCCACTGTTTTTAAAATGAAGGATGGTGCGCCCGAACTCATGATCACGGCTTCCTTGTCATTGAAAGCTTCAATATCCCGAAAGTCGGATTTTTCATAGCCCTTTATTTGTTGCCAATCCCAGGTTTTACCACCATCGTTGGTTTTAGCGATATATCCTTTACTGCCGCTTATCCATGCTGTTTTATCATCAACTACAGATAAACCACGGATACTTGTTGGCTTATCCTGCTGCAAAATGGTAATAGTTTGTGCTTTTAAAACAAAATTGAACGACAGGGAACAAAATAAGGTACTGAAAATAAAAATGCGACTTAGCTTCATTTAGTTTGATATAAAGTGTTTTATGAAACCTAAGTTAGATTTTCAAAGCACGTTAAACAACATAATATTGATTTTTTAATTTATTAAGTTGCAATTTGCCGGAAACGATTATATTTGCACGCTTGTTAATAAAACGATAAGCCCGGATGGCGAAATTGGTAAACGTTGCGGTCTCAGAAGCCGTTGAGAATTGTCTCTTGAGAGTTCGAGTCTCTCTTCGGGCACGCCTTTTTAAGATATGAGAATTGAGATGTGAGAATTGAAAGATTCTCACATCTTTTTAAAGCCCAGGTGGCGAAATTGGTAGACGCACCATCTTGAGGGGGTGGCATTCGTAAGGATGTACGAGTTCGAATCTCGTTCTGGGCACACCCCTTAAACAATTATATTTAAGATCTTTTTCCTTCTTTTAATCCCTGAACTTCCTGCTGCAGTATGTTAACCTGCCCTTCCAGGACTTTTAACCGAATCTCATTGACCCTGCTCTGGGTTTCCTGCGAAGAACGGATATCTTTAATATCACCTTTCAATTGGAAGTAGCCGGTCATTACGGAAACAACAATACTTATGGTGCTGGCTATGGTTACGATCATACTCTTGATAGTAATACCTCTGATTTCTCTGTGTTCAAATGTTGTCATGGTGTGGATGGTGATGAAAGGTGGGAGAGGTGTGGAGTATGGTGAAATGTCTTTTGTGCTGCAGTGGTTATATGCTGCAGCAAATAAGCTTTTGTAATAAAAGCCTCTTGTTTTATTATTAGATATATAAGGTTGCTTATTCTGGATAAACTTTACTTATCAAGTAAGATTAATTCACCTAAATACAAAATCCACTTATTCCGAAAAAATAAACCATTTATAGCTTTCTTAGCGATTTGTGGTGGCAATAATGGCATCTCAAAATTTTCTAAACCATGTTTAAAGATTAAAAATGCTCTATTGTTTGAGTTACTATGTTGAATACGGGCAAACCTTTTAAGACCTTTAATCTATCTTCAATCCCCAAAAGTGATAGTGAACCATCTTCTTTTCGGCCTTCTCTAAAGTTTGCATGTTTGTATGCTTTTATTACACTCACTTCCTTTACTTTATTATTAAGTAAATCTTTACGTACAAAGTAAGAATTATTACCAGCGAGATTACACCCTATAAGTGCATAACCCTTGTTATTAGCTTCATGTTGCAAAGCTGCTAACGAGGCTCCGTAAAACAAGTTACTGTAATGGGTACGCGTACGGTCGAACGTTTTATCATAAGGAACGGTGATGGCTCTCTCGCTGCCAAAAAGGCTATTGTATTCCATTATTATAATTGCTGGGTTAAGCTTTGACAAATCAACTTCTTTTAAGATGTAATAATCGTTACCGTCCAAATCTATATGTAGTAAACCGATATTGTTAAAGTTAGTTGCAGATAATAGGTCGTTGATATTTTCAGTGTCAATGAACACTGCTTTATTTGTGAGATTATATTTCCAGTACCAGCCCTGGTTCTTTAATTCATTCATGGCATTATCACTACCATCCATCACAAAGCCGCCCCAATTATTATTCATCATTAAGAAACGGGTATTCGATTCGATGTAGTTTGTTACACCAAACTCAATAAATAGATTGTTTTCAATTGATACGTGCTTTATTAGATATTGAATAATACCATCATCGCCAAACTGGCTAAATATCTTAAACTCATGATCATTTATATTAATGGAGGGCAATAGCCATTGCTGCTTTGAAAGCAGTGCACCGAGCGCTAAAATCTCGGTTTCATCTTTGACTTGTTTACTTACTATGTTGTTAGCTAATGAATTAGATACTTGCTTTAATGCTTTTTTAATCACTTGATTACCGTTTGAATGAATATTAATCAAAAGTAAATATATAAGACTTTTGATTAATATTTACTTTTAGTTACTAAGCCATTGTTACTTGTTTCCATGGCTGCCACGAACCGTAGCCTACACGTACATGCTCGTCCGTTGCAGTATCATAGGATGATAATGTTTGCTTAATTAATCCTATACTGCTTTTATGGGTTATCAACATACCTTTGATAGGCCATCCATCACTTGTATTGACAAAATCTGTACAAATACCAACTGGAAAAGCTGATGGTAATTTTGCAAGTGTTACCCCGCCAGGCGTTCCATCGTAAAACAATGGTGTAACCACTTCCTGTAACTGTATCCACGACTGGTAACTGCCATTATACCCATTACGCAAATACATTTTTGTTGCTTGATCATATGGCATCAATTGTTGCGATACCATAGCTATGCTATTTTTATGCGTTATCAAAAGGCCATTAATTGGAAATCCATCAGATGCAAATACAAAGTCAAAATTTACACCCTCGTTAAAATGGCTAAAGGGGACTGTATTTGATATTCCGCTTTGACCATTTTCAGTAAAGGGCAGTTTTCTTAAATATTCAGGATATAGCACTTTGAATATTGCATTGGCAATCCACATATAAAAAACATCTTTAGGATGTATGAGATTTAAATTGGTGCCATCATTTGAGTTAATGTAATCTTGACCATTTCTGCTATCTTGCCACATACCATAGATATCCATGAAACAACAATGGTATTTCCGAGCCAAAGCTCGCAACCCATTGTTCACTGTTTCATTAAATATCTGCCCTTTATGTCCCGATGAATCGTCTGTTGTAGTGTTTTGTGATTGTAAAATGATGGTAAGTTTATCCCTCGTGAAATTTGAATTAGACCTAATTGTTGATAGTCCAGAATCTAAATTATCAAGAAATTGCGTTGTATTAAGCAAATTGCTGTCGTTGATGCCCCATCGTAAAATATATACATCGGGATTAAGTGCTAAATCAGCAGCCAAAAATGTGCTAATCCAGTCAATAGTGCTTTTACCCCCCTTGCCGTTATTTATATAGGTAACGCCTTGTATAAGATATTTTGTAGTTAAACTACTAATAATGTTATCAATACGAAAAGACGCGCCAGATGCTCCATCGCCGGAGGTAGTACTATCTCCAGAAAGCACTACTTTTGTTGATGTACCAGCTATCAACTTTTTATGAAATGATGATAAGTATTCTTCTCCGAAAACTCGCTGATACTTATCTGCATAACTATTAATTTGCTGTTTTAGGTTTGGAGTTGATTGCAATATTCTTGCTTCTCCTTTAATATCACATCCGTATTTATTAACGAAGTTTGTAGTTGAAAAATCACCATTATCAAAAATGGTTTTATTTGCCGCCAAGGCCGCATTTATAGCCACCGTATCATCTGTCACACCATCACCGACAGCGCCGTAATCAACTTTAAATGATTTAATTTGACCAGAAGGTTCAGATGAGCCTCCGCCACCTGCAGGCGAGTTTATCCAATGCAAATCACCATCAGCATTGCTGTTTTTTGCCAATATCTGTCCACTTGTCCCTCCGGCTGGGAT
>JAQBOP010000084.1 GCA_028287975.1 Mucilaginibacter sp.
CCTGCGCAGGAAGGCTCTTTGCGTTTTATTGAATCTATCTGTATACATGAAAAATAAAACCTGTTTATTGCTTCTCTTGTTATTTTGTGGGATGTATACTCATGCGCAGCAAACTGCAAAACCAGGCGAATACCGCGATTTATATAGTGACACCTGGGTTGCAACGGATGCCTTAGGCAGGACTATGCCAACTATTGATCTTGCCGGTCCGGTTAAAAAGGATCACAAGCGGATCGTGGGCATATTTTATATTACCTGGCATAGTGATAACCTGGCGGCGATGAAAAGCCCTTATTCGGCCGATGTGACCAAAGTGCTGGCTGCCGATTCAAATGCCCGGCTTGATGCGAAGAACCCGCAATGGAAAGAGGGCTCTTACCACTGGGGCGAGCCGGAAATGGGTTATTTTTTAAGCAGGGATGAATACGTGATCCGCAAGGATATGTCCATGCTGACAGATGCCGGGGTAGATGTACTGATATTTGATGTTACCAATGCCGTAAGATACTGGAGCGAATGGGAAACCATTTTTACCGTTATGGAAAAGATGAAGGCCGAAGGTAATAAAGTACCCCAATTTTGTTTTTGGGCGTACAACGGCCCGGTGATTACGGTAGTGCAGGATTTATATGACAAAATATACAGGCCGGATAAATACAAGGACCTTTGGTTTTATTGGGATGGCAAGCCATTGTTGCTGTACAACGGAACACCTCAGGCAAAGGACGCTACAGGCAACGCACAGCAAAATCCGAATCCACATTATGACGAAGCTGCATTGACGGATAAAAATAATCCCCATTACGGAAATAAGGATTATACCGATAAATTTTATACAGATTACACACAGGAAGTTAAAAACACTTTTACACCGCGCAGCATGTGGTGGGGTTACTATAAATGGGCGGGTAAGCGCTATGTAGGCACCGAAGATAACTGGAGCTTTGGTTATGACCTGGGTGATAAAAAAGTACGGGCGCTAAATCCTGATAGTCTAATAGCTACCCACAAAGGCGAGCGCGAAGAATATGCCGTTACGCCTGCACAGCATCCGGCAAGTATGATAGGTAAATCGTGGTCGAGAGCTAATGGCGAACCGCAATTAAATTCGCGTGATCTACCGGTAGATACTTATGTGCCATGGTTAAAAAAGAAAGTGGTTAACCCCCAGGGCTATGGCATCTATTTCCAGGAACGGTGGTATGAGGCTTTAAAAGCCGACCCCTCGTTTCTATATCTGAACGACTGGAATGAATGGACTGCCGGTAAGTATCAGCCCGATGCAGGATCAACTGCTGATTTTATGCGCCGTAAAAATTCATTCTTTTTCGTCGATCAATACAACGCAGAATTTAACCGCAGTATTCAGCCTATGAAGGGTGGTTACACCGACAATTACTATATGCAGATGGCCGAAAATATAAGACGTTATAAAGGCGTAAGGCAGATACCTGAATTGAAAGATTTCACACATATAAAAATTGACGGCGATTTTAATGACTGGAGCGCCATAAAAACAGAATACCGTGATACCCGGGGAGATGTCGACCATCGTGATTACAACGGCTATGGCGGTTTGCATTATAAAGACACATCAGGCCGTAATGATATTGTGACCTGTAAAATAGGAGTGGATAATACTAATATCAATTTCTATGCGGAAACAGACCAAAAGCTTACGCCGTCATCGGGTAAAAACTGGATGCTGCTGTTTATTGATGCCGATAAAAACGCAAACACAGGTTGGTATGGTTATGATTTTATGGTTAATAAAAAGGTGATAGATGACAAAACCACAACTTTATACCGATATGATGCGAAAGCCACAGGTGATCATTGGGTTGAGGTAGCTAAAGTTAATTACCGTTATGCGGGTAACCAGTTAGAGGTGGCAATCCCGAGAGCGCTGCTGAAACTAAAAGGCAAGGCTTTAAGTTTTGATTACCATTGGAGTGATAATGCCGAAAATCTTACAGACATTATATCCATGAGCACGAGCGGCGACAGTGCCCCCAACCGCCGCTTTAATTACCGGGTTATCTGGAAAAACTGACGTTGATCTTTCCGAGATTAATAATTGCCTTTATAAAGCAACTGCTTATTGTCGGCTGACGTATTAAATGGGGCTTCAATTAGTTTAAAAAGAAAATATCATTGTACTAAAACCCTGAATAGTTTTTATAGTTTAAGTAAATACAAACACAACAACCATCATGAAATTAAGATTGATTTTAACATTTTTTATATCCCTGGGGATCTTATCTGCCAAAGCGCAATTGATAGCACCTGACCATGAAATGGTGAAAGGTGGCCAACTGACTATCCAACCCGTTAATCATGCGTCATTGGTACTTACTTATCAAAACAAAAATATCTATGTTGATCCCGTGGGCGGCGCCGATGCTTACAAAGGTTTAGGAACCCCTGATGTGATCATGATCACTGATATTCACCCTGATCACTTAGATCCTAAAACAATCGAAGCCATAAATACCGCACATGCCGTATTATTGGTTCCGCAGGCTGTGGCAGATCAATTGCCGGCTACTACTGATAAATCAAAACTGGTTATACTTAAAAACGGACAAGCTACAACACAATTGGGAATTGCTATTAGTGCGATTCCGATGTATAACCTGCCTGAATCGCCAACGGCATATCATACCAAGGGCAGAGGTAATGGCTACGTCCTGAAAATTGGCGGCAAAAACATCTACATCTCAGGAGATACATCAGATATCCCTGAAATGCGCTCGTTAAAAGATATCGATATCGCTTTTGTTTGTATGAACCTGCCTTATACCATGGATGTTAAAACCGCATCACAGGGCGTTTTGGCTTTTAAACCTAAAGTTGTGTATCCGTATCACTATCGGGGCCAGGATATTAATGAATTCAAGAAACTGGTTAATGCAGTTGATAAAAATATTGATGTACGGATAAGAGATTGGTATCCGGCAGCTAAATAAAACTTTAATAACAAACAAAAGGCTCCTGTAAATCGGAGCTTTTTGATTGTTAACTACACCTGGGCCATCCAGATATTAATATCGTGGTCAGACGGTATACCTAATTTTTTCCTGATCCGGTATTTTTTCCCCTCAGCCGCCCGGACAGACGATTTAGTATATCGCGCTATTTCTTTCGTATCGAAGTTTAATCGCAACAAAGCACAAAATTCAACTTCGCTGGCTACCAGGTTAGGTGCCATGGTTAACAAAGTTTTGCTAAACTCCGGATCAAACTCATTAAATTTAGTTAAGAATGCCGGGTTGTTATTAATAGCCAACTCAACAATTTCTTTTAGTTCTTCCATTTTAGCAACAGAGTGTTTGTCTTCGCTGCCCATTATTTTTTTTAATAACTCATCTATTTTTTGCTGTGCTGTATATACTGATAATTCGCTTTCTCTTCTTAATAACACTTCCGCCTTATTTATTTGATTGATAAATATAATAAGCGATATCGCGAAGGCAAGTAAAAGAACGGACGCGGTCATGTAAAACCGGTTCAAAATGGTGGTGGTGTCCTGATAGTTTTTAAGGGCCATTTCTTTAAATCCAAGCGCTATAACATAATTAATATCTTTCACCCGGTTAATAATGGTCTCTAACTCATTACTGATGTAGGTATTTAAGCGGTTTAACTCGCGTTGCATACCCAGCAATTTTGTATTTTGCTGTTGCAGCCTTTCCAGTTTTTTTGCGTAGGCGTTTTTGTTATCAGCTAATAACCTTTGAGTTTTAGTATCAATTACCTGTGCGCTTTTATTACGATTAATTTCTACCGAGTAATTATTGTTTTTGTTTACGATAGCTTCTTTGATCCTTTTTAAAAGCCCTTTTTTAGGAGTGGTAATAATATTTCGGCTTGTATCAATGCTAATATTTTCCTTGCCTTTTTGTATTAAACCAGTGTTGGTGTTTAGGCCCTGATTAACATTTGTGGTCTGTTCGTTTAAATCAGCATAAACCATAAGTAATGAATCAAAGCTATGCCTGAGCGAATACAATTTATCAGAAAGCTCGATCTTCTTTTTATACCAGGTTTTTATCTCGATGTTTTGGATTGAAGTTAAATGAGAGGTATCGGGTTTTTCTTTTAACAGCGTATCTATCTCATTAAACGCCTTAGATAATTTCTCTTTGTAGGATATGATCTTCTTATTGTCGGTACTAAACAATGCCGCCTGGAAATCGTCTTCGGCCTGATGGAGGAGGAGCAAGGCTTGTTCCGGTTTCGACTGACTATGCTCTACATTGGTAGCCAGGTTAGATACAGCATTTAATTTTTTAGTGATGTTTTTTTGTACTACAAGAGCGGTTACAGCAAAAATAATTGTGAAAACCAGGAATACTAAAAGAATTTTTCTTCCCTGTGTTTTGGTATAGGTTACGTTCATTACGCTATTCGATCAGTCAAGTTTAATTTAGTTACAAAAAGAACAACTTATACTGAAATTACAACATAAAATACTACTCACATCTACACATATCCTAAAAATTTTACAAAGACTGGGGCGTTGATTAATAGCTTTTCTCATAGATCGCGTGGTTGTATTAATGTTTATTCGTTGATTATCAGTGTATTATAATCAAAGCGTAGATGTGCGTAGCCATTTTTTCTTTATACGGGCAGCTAAATAGGTTCTTTGTGTCATTATGAGTGCATTGAAAAAAACAGTACAAAGCTCATTCTGTAAAAAGATAAAAGATTTGCGTCATGAGCGTGAATGGAGCCAGGAATACCTGGCCTGCAGGATGGGGATTTCTGCTCCGTCAATTTCAAAGATCGAGGCAGGCATTACTGCTGTTACCTTATCAAATATTGAACGTTTGGCCCACATTTATGAAGTACCATTAACGCAACTTTTAAGCGCTGAAGACGAAATACCTCCTAAAATATTAAATGGACCGGCTTTGAATGAGCTTAAAAGAAAGCTTGCCACCAGGGAGTTGGAAATTTTGGTATTGCAACGTAAGGTCATCGAGCTTTATGAAGAACTTCAGTGTAATAAGCTGTCGGCTTAATTATCCTGTTTTATTGCATTGTGTATATGAAATATCTTATAGAAACTAAAGAATTAAATCAAACTCTTGATCAGATGATCACCCCGATGATGTTAACCAACGAGGCAGATGAACCGGTGTATATTAACAGTGCCTTTCAATCGCAGGTTGGTTATTTTATAGATGAAATGCCTGATAAGCTAAGTTGGTTTGAAAAGGCATACCCCGATCCCGTTTACAGAAAACAAGTGATGGAAAGCTGGGATGATGCCTTAATATCGGCACTTAAAAGTGATGATCCGACTATCCATGTAATCTCAAAAATATATTGTGCTGACGGCGTGTACAGATGGTTTGAAGTTTACAAACATACCATCGGAAACAAACATGCGATTACCTTTTTGAATGTTGATGAACTTAAAACACAGACAGAAGAATTTGCAGAAATCGTAAAACAAAAAGACTCTTTGCTGGCCGTTATCGCGCATGATGTGCGGAGCCCTTTAAGCTGTATCAAGCAAATTGTTGATGGTTATGAAAATTTGAACCTGTCTGATCTGGATATTGAAGATCTTTTTTTTAAGATGAATAACCAGGTAGATTATATTTTCAATATCGTTAATTCATTACTGATGCGGATCAGTGATGATAAAGGACGGTTTATTGAGCAACCGGAGCCTATCAATCTAAAAAAATTCTTTTCAAAATATGCTGTTTACTACAAAGACCAGTTAATGGCACAGCGCATCGGCCTGGTTTTAGATTTCCCTGAAGATACTATAATAACCTATGACCCGGGCATATTGGATGTAGTGTGCAGGAACTTGCTGGACAACGCCATAAAATACACCGACGAAAATGGTGTGATAGGTGTATCCCTTAAAAGATCAGCAGAATATACCAGGATATTGATCCGCGATACAGGGCCAGGAATGTCACGTGAGCTGGTAGATTGCATAATCAACAACACAAACAGTTTTAAAACCCATAGAGAAATGAAAGATGGCTTTGGATTGGGAATAATACTTGCAAAAGAAATTCTTGAAAAGTACCATGGTAAATTGTCGGTTAAAAGCGAGATAGGCATAGGTACCTCATTTATTATTGATTTAAAAGACCATTCATTAAACTAAATCCACATAGAATGAAAAAGATAATTTTATCATTGATCATATTAATTACTTCCATTAATTTACATGCTGCCGCCGGTATAAACAGAGGGGATGGAACAGATACCGTCAAAATCAACAAGCAAATCAAAAAAATTAACCTGAACATGGCGGATCTGCAAGATCAATTATTAGAAGTACGTACGCGAATACCGGTTGACTCTGTGAAATTGGAAAGTGCGCTTGGAAAATCGCACGCAGCGCAGGTTAAAAGCAAAAAGCGGTCTGAACAAGCCGTGGGAGGCGATATGGATGATGTAAAGCTGGCCGAGAAACAGGCGAAGAAAGCCGCAAACGAAACCAGTGACGCCGAAGATGCTTCCAAGAACCTGGAAAGCGACCGCAAAAGCGAAAAGAAGCTGGTTAAGCAAATAGAAAAAGCTAAGAAAGAACTTGATAAACTGCAGTTACCCAAAAGTGAATAAAAAATAGGATAATAGTACTATTATGTATTTCTGAAATCACTCGTTCATTAAATGGCGCAGGTACAATGCCGGGTTATCTAAAAATGATTTTGTCAGATAAAAGTGTTCGGTATCCTGGTATCCGGTTTCGCGTACACCATTTTCATCAAACTGGTAAATTGTAGCGCCCGGATAGCAGATCAACATAGGAGAGTGGGTGGCTATCAGGAATTGTGCCCTGCCGCTTTGCTCAAGTTCATGTATTACCGCCATAAAGGCTAACACCCTGGCGGGGGATAGGGCTGCTTCGGGCTCATCAAGGATATAAATGCCTGATTCAAACTGGTTATTGAATAAAGATAGAAACGATTCGCCGTGCGATTGGTTATGCAACGACCTGCCGCCGTAGGCATTTAAAATACTGCGGTCATTCAGGGCCAATTCATCAATATAAGAAGCGAAATTGAAAAAGCTTTCTGCCCGCATAAAAAATCCTTCGCTGATCCTGCGGGGCGTCCATGACAAAATTAAGTGGGGCGCTATTGCCGATTCGTAGCCTTCAAACCGGTGCCCGGTATTATGGTTATGGTTTCGATTTCCTCCTCTTAAATTAAATCCGCACTGTTCCGCAATGCCTTCTAATAAGGTGGATTTTCCTGATCCATTCTCACCAACAAAGAATGTTACATTGCTTTTTAGCGTGAGTTGTAAACCATTACTGAGGCTTGGAATATTTTGCAGATAACTGTTATCCTGCGGAGCAGAGAACGATGCGCGCGATAAAAAAGGCATATGCTATAGCTTATTGTTTCAAAACAAACTTACGATTCTGATCTTATTTGCCAACGGTTGTCAAATTGCGTATTTATACGCTATGAAATATAAAAAACATTTTTTAACTTGCTGATTATCAATTTATAATAATAACCTGCTTACTTTGTTTTTTTACTTGTTTTAGTAAGCAGGATTACTTAAGAACCTCTTGTCACGTTTTATAAACCCTAAAATTTAAAATATCATGGCACAAAAATGGACTTTCGAAACGCTCGCGCAATGCGATAAAGCTACATTAGAAAACATATTGCTTACAGGCACTCCACCGGATATTGAAAAATTAAATGGATTTATTTACTGTGGATGGAACCATGAACCGATCGGAAAAATATCAGGCGAAAAATTTAAAAAAGGCTTTTATAAAAGAGACGGTGCCAATTACGGTTATAACGAAACAGTGATACAGGATAATCAAAAGTATATGGGCCAATGGGAGGTGGGCTTACACCGGGTTCGTCCGAATCAGTTAGGCTATTTCCGCACATCATATGTAAAGGACGAGCCTTTTCATAAGCTTTATCAGCCATATCTGCACCTCGCGCATTTTAATTATGATATCCCGCTGCATAAATTTACGCTTAGTTTTTTTAAGGTGATCCGTGATTTTGTTGTGTTGCCAAATGAAGGCGATCATAGCCTGATGTTATGCAAAGCTTACCTCACTTTTGGCGAGGACTTTAATTTGTTTTATTGTTATTTTTTATTAGGCCATCCTAAAGAAATCCAATATCTGCCCTGGTAACAATTAAAGAATATTGATCCAGGCTTTTAATACCTACACATAATATACCCACGGCTTAAACTTAAACTTTTATAAACCTTAACGTTATGAACAGTGAATTAACCCCGGAAGAAAAATATTTGAAGTCTTTCTTGAAGTTGCTTATTATTCTGTCATTATTAACGATTTTTTTCAATTTCTACCCCAAACTAACGCCGGCATTTTTGCAGTCTCTTTCTGGTGATGCCTATGTTATTTTATCGGGTAACTCGATATTACAAGCTTTTTTAATTGTTTTACTGCTCGCTCTTGCCATTGGAGACGTGCGCCGGTTTAGCCCGCTGATCCGTTTGTTTAAATGGATCCTTGCCATTGCCATTATATGGACCGCCATTGAATGGATCCGCGGTAAAGACGCACCCGTTGGTACTACGCATTTGGCGCAGGTAATCACTTACGCGGTAGCTTTTACCGGTCTCTGGTTTCTATTCAGGGCTGCAGGTATGGCGCGGTACAAACTAAAATATCTGTCTATCCAGCAATTTCAAACACTCCAGGCCATGGCCGAGGTTTGCATATCGGGCGATACTGATCTGTACAAATTACAGATTGAACCTGTAAAGGTCGCGACCAATGTAGATAATTATCTTTCAAGCTTTGGAGCGACCAATAAATGGGTAATGAAACTGGTACTTACCGCAATGGAAGTATATCCATTATTGTCGCTTAACCCGCTGCTTAGCCTTATGCAGCCGGCGGCGAGACTGGCATTTCTTAAAAAAAGATTTATTACTGATTTTGAGTTTCAAAACCTGCCTGCCTGGTATGGAGAGATGATCCAGGCCGCTATAAGAATGACCAAACAAATATGCTTTATGGGCTATTATAGTGATCCGGCGGTTTACGAAAGTATTGGTTATGTACCTTTCTCAAAAAGAACGGATCTTGACGAAAGAAAAAGAATCTTTCCGGTAACGCCATCGCCGGCTAATAGCCTACAGGTGCTGGACGATGCCGATATAAACACAAGTGAAATTACTGCCGATGTTGTGATCGTGGGATCGGGTGCCGGTGCGTCTATTTTGGCATATCAACTGGTAGAAGCGGGTAGGAAGGTGTTGCTGGTTGAACGTGGTGGTTTTGAAAAGCCTTCTACATTTACTGAAGATGAGGTAGACCAGGTAAGCAGGTTATATGCTAATGGCGCTTTACAGTTATCAAGGGACTTTCGTTTCCAGGTTTTCCAGGGGAGTTGTGTTGGCGGTTCGACCACGGTTAACAATGCCGTTTGTTTTGAAACACCGGATTATATCCTGGATAAGTGGATAAACGAAATGGGCGTAAAGATAGACAGGCCGAGATATTTGGCATCAATGGAAGCGATTTACAAACTAATGAAAGTTTCACATACTCCCATAATGACAGATGAGCGGTTTTTAAACCCCGGAGGCAGATTGTTTGCAGAAGCATGCGTGAAAATGGGATATAGCAAGCCGGAACTTGATTCGGTAATGGCAAATATCAACGGCTGCCTCGGTTCGGGCTATTGTAATATGGGTTGTGCATACGGTAAAAAACTTTCCATGCTTGATACCATTTTACCGCAAATCCAATTAGCACACCCCGGCTCGCTACAAATCATCACCAATTGTGAAGCCATAAACTTTAACAAAAGCGGGACAAGGATCGTTTCTTTAACCGGTAAATTTAAAAGCGGGCGTAGCATAACTATTAAGGGAAATACTTTCGTGTCCTCGGCTGGCGCCATTTCATCCAGCATCTTGCTGCTGAAATCAAAATTAGGTATAACCAATGCCGGTAAAAAACTGGCGTTTAATCTGGGAACACAAATAACCGCTGCTTATAAAGACACTGTTAATTCTTTTGACGGGTTACAGATCTCGCATTTTCTGAAAACTAACGATCACCGCTTTGTGATGGAAACCTGGTATAACCCGCCTATGTTTCAGTCTACCGCTATGCCAGGTTGGTTTGATCAGCATTTTAATAATATGCTGCATTACAGTAATATGGCATGTACCGGTGTATTGGTAGGTACGGCATCAAATGCAGAGGTAAAGATCGCGGGTTTATTTGGCCGTGACATTAGTTATGTGCCCACCGAAGATGATTTCGACAGCCTGATGACCGGTTTAGAAAAAGCAGCCGAAATTTACCTGACAGGAGGTGCTGAGCGGGTTATGCCAAACACTTTTGATTATTACGAATATAAAACAGTGAAAGAGCTGAAAGAAAATTTTCGTAAAAACATAAAGGCGTCGCCCGATATCTCAACCGGTACCGGACATCCGCAGGGAGGGAACGTAATGAGCAATGACCCTGCAACAGGTGTAGTTGACGAGAATTTTAAAGTTTATGGTTTTGACAACTTATTTGTCTGCGATGCCAGTGTTTTCCCAACCAGTTTAGGCGTTAATCCGCAAATTACCGTAATGAGCCTCGCTTACTATGCAGGGCCTATTATTGCTGCTAACTAACTATTTAAAAAAAATCTCCAAAAAAAAATTGCGTAGTTAAATAACTACATATATATTTGTAGTCAAATAGCTACATAATGAATTTAAGAAGAGATGTATTCCAGGCCATAGCAGACCCCACCAGAAGGGCCATACTGCTTTTAGTTGCCTCACAATCCCTAACAGCCGGTGCAATAGCTGCAAACTTTGATACGGCCCGGCCAACAGTTTCAAAACACCTGCAGATCCTCACCGAGTGCGAGTTACTTGAACAAAAGCAAACCGGCAGAGAAATTTACTATCACATTAATGCAAAAAACATGAAAGAAGTGGCAGACTTTATTGAGCCGTTCCGCAAATTGTGGGATGACAGATTTAACAAAATAGAAACCATAATGAAAAATTATAAACCCAAAAATTAGTATAACATGGAACTAAAAACAAAGATCGACGCAAAAGACGGACAGCAGGATTTAGTAATAACCAGGGAATTTGACTTGCCGTTGGAACTGCTTTTTAAAGCTTTTACTGAACCCGAAATTGTTGAACAATGGATGGGAACAAAAGTCTTGAAGTTAGAAAGCAAAAAACATGGTGGTTATCAAATTGAAACAAGCGATGCTAAGGGAAACGTGGCATTTAGGGCAAATGGAGTGATCCACGAGCTTGTTCCGAATCAGAAGATCATACGGACTTTTGAAATGGAAAATACACCCTTTGGTGTACAGCTTGAAGTTTATGAATTTGAACAACTTACCGACGAGACCTGCAAGTTAAGCATGCACGTGATATACGAGTCGGCTGCGCAAAGAGACCAGGTGCTGAAGTTACCTTTCGCCCAGGGCCTAAACATGGCGCATAACAGGATCCAGGAAATATTAACTGCGTTAAATAATCAGAAATGGAAAAGAAAAAATTAGTTTGGTATTGGATAATTACGGCAATATTATCATTTTGTATTTTTTCGGGCGGAGTGGCACAGGCTGTCCAGGTAAAGGGAGTGGTGGAAGGGTTTAAACTGTTAGGGTATCCAACTTACTTTATCTCGCTTATTGGCGTTTGGAAGGTATTGGGCATAATCGCGATATTGATCCCCAAATTTAAATTGCTAAAGGAATGGGCGTATGCGGGTATATTTTTTACCATGACCGGCGCGGTGATCTCGCATATCGCCAGTGGTAATGTTTCTGTACAAATAATTGCGCCGGCTTTACTGGCTGTTTTTACGGTGTTATCGTGGTATTTAAGGCCGGCAGATAGAAAGATAAGTTCAGTTAATTAATAAATGGCATGAGCAGTAAAAAAGAGTTATCAGCTGGTCAACAGGAAGAATTGCTAAGCGTACTGAAGACTCGTTTCGAGAAAAATAGCAATCGTCATAAAGATCTTGAATGGTTTAAAGTACAGGCAAAACTTGAAACTAGCACTGAGAAACTGTGGTCGCTTAATGAAATGGAAATAACCGGTGGCGAACCGGATGTTATTGGTTATGATAAAGAAGGGGACGAATATATTTTTTACGATTGTTCGGCCGAAAGCCCAAAAGGCCGCAGAAGTACTTGTTATGATCATGAAGCGCTGGAGTCGAGGAAAGAATATAAGCCGGAAGATAGCGCTGTGAATATGGCAGCGGCTATGGGCATCGAGCTATTAACAGAAGGACAATATCGTGAGCTGCAAAAATTGGGAAAGTTTGATCTGAAAACATCAAGCTGGGTAAAAACGCCTGCGGAGATCAGGAAACTTGGTGGGGCTATTTTTTGCGATCGCCGTTACGATACCGTTTTTGTTTATCATAATGGAGCAGAATCTTACTATGCAGCCCGGGGCTTCCGTGGATGGCTAAAGATTTAAACTACCCGATCACTAAAGCAAAAAAGGCATGAATCCGAAGGTTGATTTTTATTTTAATAAAGAACAAAAGTGGCAGCAAGAGATCAGGAAACTAAGGACGATCATTCTTGACTGCGGGCTTGTTGAAGAACTGAAATGGGGATGTCCCTGCTATACTTTTAAGGGAAGTAATATTGTATTGATACATGTGTTTAAAGAGTACTGTGCGCTCTTGATTTTTAAAGGCGCGTTGTTAAATGATAGCAACGGTATTCTGATCCAACAAACCGAAAATGTGCAGGCGGCGCGCCAGATCAGGTTCACCGATATTAGCCAGATTGTCGAATTGGAACCCGTTCTTAAAGCCTATATCTTTGAAGCTGTCGAAGTAGAAAAAGCCGGTTTGAAAGTCGAACTCAAAAAGACCAAAGAATTTAATATCCCTGACGAATTCCAGGATAAATTGGATACAATGCCTGCCTTGCAAACCGCCTTTAATGCATTAACACCCGGGCGGCAAAGGGGATACCTGCTCCATTTCTCTGCGCCCAAGCAATCTAAAACCCGCGAGTCAAGGATTGAAAAATGCATCCCTCAAATCCTTAATGGAAAGGGGTTAGATGATTAGCAATCCTGATTTTTTAATCCTATTTTTCGAGTGAAATAATATTAAGAAATGGAACAAAAACTACGGGACTTAATCACTTCATTACGAGAAGGTTCAGTATCTTTTGCTGAAGTGATTTCATTTATAGAGACCTACTACCAGCATCAACCTGCCGCATTTAAAAATGGCGATGCATATAATGAAGCGACACAAAATCAAGGTAGTGCCAAAGTCTTTGCTTTTGCTAAATTGAATAACTTAAGTAAGGAAGATACGCTTTACTTATTTGCAGAACACTATCGATCGGTATTAGATAATCCAAATGCAACAGATCATCAAAATATCAGGCAGTTTATGGTTCATGGCTGGCCGGGTGTGATCTTTGAAGGCGAGGCGTTGGTTTTGAAATAAAATCTCCATCATGTACTTCTGTCACAAAACGCCCTGTTTAAGTCCCGTTCACACACCTTTGTTTTTGCAGGACAAGTTTACCTTTGATACATTAAGATCATCAAATGAAAAACGAATCACAAATTAGGGCACTTATAGATAACTGGGCAGCTGCTGTAAGAAACAAGGACATGGACGGAATACTGGCGCATCATTCCAATGATCTGGTTATGTATGATGTACCGCCGCCTTTCAAATCAGTAGGACTGGAAGCATACCGTAACACCTGGGATATCTTCTTTAAATATACCAAACCGGGCGTATTTGACATCCGGGAACTACATATTATGGCAGACGAACACATTGCGTTCTGTTATGCAACCATGAAATGTTCTGATAAGAGTGATACCGGCGAATTTATAGAATTACCTTTCAGACTAACTACCGGCCTAAAGAAAATTGATGATCAATGGGTAATAGTCCACGAACATCATTCTATACCGGCTAAATAGTTCAGACACTCTGCATAAAATCAAAGTGTATTTCACACTCCCGCACGTTACATCTTGTTTCACGAAAGTGTGAAACAAATGAAACAAATGAAACAAGATTTTGAGTTAATATTTTGATAATCAATTATTTAATAAAAACAGGTGAAACAAAATGAAACAAAGGATAAGTCAGTAAATCTATAGCTAAAAAAGCTATAAATAGCTGTATATAAGATGCTTGTATTTTGTGGGTTTTTAATTAGCGAAATGGTTTGCAAGTCACATCATATAACTTAAAAATAAATTTACACTTTAGTACCTGATCCAAAGATTTACGCCTCGTAGTTATATCAAGTCTGAATTAATTCTGCACTGATGTTTTACCGCAATATTTTCCCTGATCCCGTCATTTTTTGCAGGGATCCGTCAAAAAAAAGCATAATGCGCCTGGTATTTACAGGACATCGGGCTGTCTTCATTTTTTCAGCCTGATGGCTTGCCCGAAATTCAGGGAGCGCAGACGAATGCTATCACTGTTATCCCCGTGGTTCATATAGCCCGCGTTCCATCTTAATACCTAACCGCTCAAGCATAGCCGGCATATTGAAGCCCTCTTTCTTGTATTCAGCCTGGACAAGTTCTTTGGCGTTTTTTATCGCTGCTTCGTTTTCCCAAACAGCAATGGTGATGCAAATCAAATTACCTTCTTCATCCGTACGCTCGTAGGCTTCATCCCGGATAAAGCCAGGCAGGTCTTTGATGAAATTACGGTTGATCGTCATTCGTTGGATAAATTCTGCTTTAGCATTTTGCGGAACGATAAAGCGGTCTATAAAGATCTGTGTCATTTTTTGCTTAAGTTAAATGTGTACAGGTATAACCCCATACTGTCATTAAGTGTATAATTTGTTGTATAGTTATGATGTGATGTCTTGATTCTATGCGTAAAATGCGGTCGCAGTCATCCAGGTCAAAATTGATCCGGCAATTAGGGCAATGCTGCAGCAATAGCCTGATCATATCATTTGCGTCGCATTCCTGCAAAACATTAGTTTTAAATATTTCTACCTGCACAGCCATCATCAATCCGCTATTTCAACCGTTGTCCTGTAGGTTAACTCGTTGGTAAGGTTGTTCACTATAAAATGAGCAACATCGGCGCGGGATATCTTCAGGCAGTTCTTTAAAAATACGCCGATGGCTATGCGGTAATTGCCGGTAACAGGTCCGTTTGTCAGCTGCGGCGGGCGGATGATCGTCCAGTCTGCTTTGCCGGCTTTAATGAGATCTTCCATCCGGCGCAGGTCGGCATACATGTGTTTTAAAAGTTTTTGAATAATGTACTTAGCCACCAAGCGGACATACCAGGGGATCACCGGGCTAACATCCAGCGCTGATGCGGAGATGCAACAGATGCGTTTAACTCCGTATTGCTCCATAGCTTTTAAGAGATTGGCATTGCCCTGCGAATATAACGTGGTCGGTTTATCGCTAAACAAACTACCGCCGCTGACACCTAATGCAGAAATGACTACTTGCTGGCCTTTTAGTTGATGTGCAAAAGTATCGGGCTGCATAATGTCGCCTTTGACGATGTGCAGATCAGGGTGGGTTAATGTTAATTTAGCCGGATCACGCACCAGCGCCGTAACCTGGTGGCCGGCCTGCAAAGCCTGTTCTACCGCCTGGCGGCCGATACCGCCGTTGGCTCCCGCAATAAAGAGTTTCATGGACATATCAATTGAATTTAAAGACACTTAAAAAAATAATGAACAAGAACAGCAGAAGTTGTGACAGGTGAAAACGGTTCAGATTGGTTCTGATCCGGTTCATCTCTCCGGTAAACACCGGTTTGCCGGTATCCAGCACCTTTTGAAGCTTTACACCCTGTCGCCGGCCAACGAGCAGGCTATTCAGGATGACGAGGATGACCAGCCCGAATTTGATCCGGAACCAGAGTTGTTCGCCAAATACGCCGTGGGTGAGGGCCATCATACCGATGCCACTAAAAATCAATAGCGCTGCACCTATGCCAGCTACACGCGGTAGTTTGGCCATCATGCTGATCAGCGCCGTGGGCCTTTCTTGCTGTTCAAAAGATTTCCAGAATGAGGCATAAGCAATATAATCGACCAGTGTAGTACCGGCCATGAGCACCAATGCTGTCAAATGCAGCATCAGGCAGGTGGGAAAAAGGTAAGGAATTGTCATATATTAAACCGTTTGGTAGTAAATAATATACAATATTATACCATTTGGTTGTATATAGCAAACAATTATTGTCATTTTTTTATAATTTTGTTACCAAATGGAAGTAAATCAAACAGTAGAGTTAGTAAAACTATGGGGAGCCTATGAAGCGAAGCACCCAAATGCCGGTATCGATGACTTTTGCCGGCATCAGCTGGCGCAAAGTGTAAAGCCCGAAAACTATGGTGTGCCCAAAGGCGAACTGCGCCCTGACCTGAATGGCCAATTGGTGATCCTGCTGCGCCGCATAGGTAAGTTCCACATCGCTTACTCCAACAAGGCGTTGGAAGGTACGGGGCTTGACCAAATGGAAGAATTTGGTATCCTGGTGACGATCTATAATCAAAAGAACCCCATTAAGTCCGAAGCTATTTATAATAATATCATGGAGCTTTCCAGTGGTACCAATATGCTTATCCGGCTAAAAAAACGGGGACTGGTGAGCGAATATGATGATGAGCAGGATAAGCGGGTGAAGCGGCTGAAGCTGACTGATAAAGGCGAAGCTACGTTGCTACAAGCAAAAGACCGGGTACTGAAGGTGGCCCGCATGATGGTTAATGACCTTAGCGATGAAGACAAGCGCTTATGTATCCAGTTGCTTAATCCAATTGACCGCCGGTTTTCGGGCCTGTTCCAGAAACAGCGGAACAAGGCGTTTGAAGAAATTTACCGGGAGAATATTAGGTAGTTTTTCACGTAAGTTACGCTAAGCCCCAATTTAACGTTGCGTTAATACCTTTTTGGTATTTTTGAGTTTATCCTGATCTATGACTTTAACCCCGGCTTCCAAATATTCAGTTCCTGTAATTAAGAAAGACCAGCCCGACGATAGCTATAAATTCCGGCCTTTGCCTGCACCGATGGGTAAATATCCTTATCACTTAGCTGTAGCAGATGTCTGCGCCGGGATCAGCGATCAGCAGGTCGTATTTCATATGGTTGGCGATACCGGGAGCGTTCGCAAGGCTGATTTTCAACGAATGGTTGCGGGCATCATGGCCGGACAATACCAAACAGGTTCAGATAAAAGCCCGCCGCAATTTTTATATCACCTGGGCGATGTGGTTTATAATTACGGGGAAGCAGAGCATTATTACGACCAGTTTTTTAAGCCGTATGAGGATTATCCCGGCCCGATATTGGCCATTGCCGGAAACCACGACAGCGACGTAAACCCTGATAGCCCGGTTCGTTACCAAAGCCTGGATGCTTTTGCCGCAGTATTTTGCGATACGGTTGCGCGGCCCATCATTTTTAGCAGGAACGCGGCAAGGAAAAGCATGGTACAGCCTAATATTTACTGGACGCTGGAAACGCCTTTGGCTATCATAATAGGGCTGCACAGTAATGTACCTAAATATGGGGTGATCACCAATGAACAACGCAACTGGTTCATTGAAGAACTTAAGACCGCCGACCAGGAAAGGCCGGGTAAATTGCTGATCGTTTGCTTACATCACGCTCCGTACTCTGCGGATATTAATCATGGATCCAGCCTGCCGATGATCGAATTTCTGGAAGGCGTATTTAATGAAACAGGTATCCGCCCTGATATTGTTTTCAGCGGGCATGTTCATAATTATCAGCGGTTCTGCAAGACTTATGCGGATGGCGTAATTGTGCCTTATATAGTGGCCGGTGCCGGTGGTTATGATGAGCTTCATGCCGTAGCAACTACGGATGATGAACGCTTTACCGCTGACAACTCTTTATTTAACGGCGTTCAATTGGAACATTATTGTGATATGAAACATGGTTTTCTAAAAATTGGCATAGCAAAAACCACCACCGGATTAACCTTAACGGGGGAGTATTATACTTTGCCCCACGAAATTGTAACAGATGAGGAACTCATTGCAGTTTTGGAAGACAGTTTTGTGCTGAATTTTTGATTCCACTAAATTTAAAAAACTCATTTGCCTGATAAAACAAATCGCGGGTTTTAATAAAACAAGTTTTTTATCTTTGTCATAAATGTTACTAAAGATCACCTGTTATTTTTTGACTTTCTTTTTTTTAACGGGCAGTGTAATATTTCCACTGGGCGATTTTTCGTTAATGCGCGAGATCCCAAAGATGTACCAGAATTATACAAAGATCACTTCTGGCGAAGAAATGGGAGTGATCGACTTTGTCGGCGACTATTTACTGCACGGCAAAGATATATTTGGACATAACGAGCATGATAAAACTCCGGCCAAAGGCTGCGATGTACAATTTCAGCACCAGGCCAACTCATTAAATATCGTAGTTAACCAAATCCCGCAAACATTGTTTATAGTGTCTGCGTCTGTTTTAACCCACCCGATATTTACCCAGGGATCCTACACTTCCGACTACAGGAATAAACTGTTCAGGCCACCGCTTGCCTGATCTTTTTCAACAGTTTAGTAGTCCATTTATTTAAAGTCTTCATTTTATTTCATGAAAAGAATTTTCATGCTCATACTCTGTATGCTGCTATCACATTGGATAATAGCACAAAATACCTTTAGAGCAAAGGTCGTCAACGACCAAACCAAAGCGATCCTTAAAAGCGCGACCGCCAATATACCTGATCTGAAAATATCAGCAGTAGCCGATACAAGCGGCCTGATTATCATTCCTAATATACCCAATGGCAAATTTAAAATAGAGATCACCTATGTTGGTTTTGATAAAAGCGAAAAGGTTTACAATTTTCCGCAAACCAATCCGGATCAAATTATCGAAGTTAACCTGGGGCCCTCAACCGGGGAATTGGCCGAAGTAACGGTTCAAACTACCCGCACCAACCAAAATCTGCGCGATATACCCACAAGGATAGAGGCGTTACCCTTAGAAGAACTGGACGAAAAAAGCACCATGAGGCCCGGCGACATCAAAATGCTGTTAGGCGAAACAACGGGTATCCATGTGCAACAAACCTCGGCGGTCAGCGGTACTGCCAGTTTTCGCATCCAGGGTCTGGACAGTCGCTATACGCAACTATTACAGGACGGTATGCCGCTTTATGCCGGCTTTTCAGGCAATTTAAGCTTATTGCAGATCAGTCCGCTGGATTTACGGCAAGTAGAGTTTATCAAGGGTTCAGCTTCCACTTTATATGGCGGCGGTGCCATTGCTGGTTTGGTCAATCTGATCAGCAAAGTGCCCGAAAAAGAACCGGAGTTGACCCTGTTATTAAACGGAACGAGCGCTAAGGGCGCTGATGCAAGTATTTATTACAGCCAGAAATGGCAGCATATCGGTACGACCATATTTGGTGCTTATAATTATAATGGTGCTTTTGACCCATCCAATACAGGTTTCAGCGCTATACCGCAAACTAAGCGTTTTAGTGTCAACCCCAAAGTGTTTTTATATATGGATGAGCATAACTCCGGCTGGTTCGGTGTAAATACTACTTACGAGAATCGTTTTGGCGGAGATATGCAGGTTATAGATGGTAAAGCCGATAATAACCATCAATATTTTGAAAGCAATAAAACTTTCAGGTTTTCTACCCAATTGTCCTTCACCCATAAGATCGACGAGGAAAGCCGTCTTAACTTTAAGAACACAGTTGGTTACTTTGACCGCGATTTAGGTGAACATGCATTTGATTTTAAGGGAAAACAGCTTAGCTCATTTAGCGAAGTAAATTACGTGCGCAATGGCGAAAAAGCTGCCTGGGTAGCCGGCGCTAACCTGGTTACTGACCATTTTACTGCCGATCCACCGCAAAACAGCTTGAATTACAATCTGACTACGGTAGGTGCCTTTATACAAAACACATACAAAGCGGCCAATTGGTTTTCGCTGGAAACCGGCTTACGGTTAGACGATAATACACCATCTCCTGGCAAACCATCAAACGGGCTTTTTTTACTGCCGAGGATGAATGTCTTATTTAAGCTTACAGACCATTTAAGCAGCCGCGTTGGCGGTGGTTTAGGCTACAAAATGCCCACTTTATTTAATGACGAGAGTGAACAGGATGGCTACCAGCAGATCCAGCCTTTAAACATTGGCAATACGCAAGCCGAACAATCCTATGGCCTAAACGGCGACCTGAATTACCGCAGCGCGTTAGGCGATGAAGCTGTTATCAATATTAACCAATTGTTCTTTTCGACTCGGGTGGACAGGCCGTTGATCCTGCAAAACAATACTTTTATTAACGCACCCGGCCATCTGCTTTCACGGGGAGCGGAAACCAATATCAAGCTGGTGATGGATGAACTTGTGTTTTATCTCGGCTACACTTATACCGATACCAAACAACATTTTAACGGATTAGCGGCTACACAACCTTTAACCCCTAAAAATCAGTTCAGCTTTGATTCGACTTATGAAATAGAAGGCAGCTTCCGTTTTGGCGCTGAAAGTTTTTACACCGGGCCACAATTACTGAGTGACGGTACAACGGGCAAAGGTTATGTAACCTTTGGTTTGCTGATTCAAAAAATGTGGAAGCACCTGGATATTTATGTTAATGCGGAAAACCTGACCGATCAGCGGCAAACTAAATGGGGCAGCATTTATACCGGCAGTATAACTAATCCCAATTTCAAGGATATTTATGCGCCGTTAGATGGGGTAGTAGTTAATGCAGGTATCAGGATCAAATTATTAAATTAGGTTACAAGAAGTTAACAGAAACATCTTGTACTTTAGTGCTTCACAAACCATTTAAAAGAGTAATGAAAAGCAAAAAATCCAGCGGGATGAACCTAAAGGAAGTCGCCGGATTTTTTCTGCGCTTAGGCTTTACAGCCTTTGGCGGACCTGCTGTACATATCGCGATGATGCGTGAAGAGGCCGTAATGAAACGGAAATGGATGAGCGAACAACATTTCCTTGACCTGGTAGGAGCGACAAACCTGATACCCGGGCCCAATAGCACCGAAATGGCTATCCATATAGGTCAGGAACGTGCCGGCTGGCGTGGGCTTATTATTGGCGGCTTATGTTTTATTTTGCCTGCTGTTTTAATAACACTTGTTTTTGCCTGGCTTTATAAAACTTATGGCCATTTGCCGGCCGTGCAGCCCTTTATTTTTGGTATAAAGCCGGCAATAATTGCGGTCATCATTGCGGCAATATATCCGTTGGCATTAAAATCATTGCAAACTGTGGAGTTAGGCATGATAGGAGTGATTTCTCTTGCTCTTTGCTTTTTTGGAGTTTCTCAGATCATTATACTTTTTGGTGCCGGGTTTGTAGCAATGGGTTTAGCAGCAATTCGACTTCGGAAAAAAAATACGCTTTATTCTGTACTTCCACTCACCATACTGCAAACGCAGGATAGTCGTTTTTTTAGTCCGCTAAATACCGGTTTGTTTTTATCCTTTTTAAAGGTAGGCGCAATTTTGTATGGCAGCGGTTATGTTTTATTTGCTTTTTTAGATACCGAACTGGTAAGTAAAGGTATTATCTCACATCAGCAGCTGATCGACGCAATAGCAGTCGGGCAATTCACACCCGGCCCCGTTTTTTCCTCAGTTACATTTATTGGTTACCAGGCTAACGGGTTAAGCGGGGCCGTTGTTGCTACTATTGGCATATTTCTTCCATCGTTTCTTTTTGTAGCTTTTCTCAATCCTTTGGTTCGAAAAATGAGAGGATCAAAATTATTTGGCTCGTTTCTAAATGCGGTGAATATTGCTTCTATAGCATTAATTATTTTTGTTTGTTACCAGTTAGGGAAGGATAGCCTTAGTGACCCGCGACAAATTTTGATAGCCGTTTGCAGTGCTTTTATACTTTTTTGGTTTAAAAAAATAAACAGTGCTTTTATTGTTTTGGGGGGATCTCTCGCCGGGTATTGTTTATGGTTTATTTAAAAATTAAATAACAAAAGCCCCGGTAAGTTAGGGCTTTTATACTCCCGGCGATACAATTTTCAAACCCTTTTATGTGAGATTTGAAAGCAAACAGGACGTGTTCTAAACACTTTACTATTCATCAACGATCTCTTCGGCGACTGTTTTTTTATTGCTTCGGTTGCCAAAGTAACGGGTAGGTATATTGTCACCTAATAATTTCCCCCATGGCTTAAGCTCGTCGATCCGGTCGAAAATAATTTTAATTACCGCAACAAACGGCACCGAAAGGAACATGCCCGAGATGCCCCAGAGTGCATTGCCCAGCAGCACGATCACGATAGAGATTAAGGCGTTGATCTGGACTTTAATGGATACGAAACGCGGAAAAATAATATTGTTATCAATGAATTGGATAACCATGTATGCCACTATGATACCCAATTGTGTAGAATAACCATCTTTAGTAACCGTTGCGATCAGGACCGGCAGCGCAATAGCAATGATACCGCCGATATAGGGTAACATGTTGAGGATCGCGCCGATGACACCCAATAAAATGGCATATTTCACGCCTAATAACAGCAAAGCCGTGGAGTTTAAAATAGCCACAATGACCATTTCAATGAGTAATCCCACTATATAAGTCTGAATAGCCAGCTTGGTTTCTTTTAGGATCTCTGCGACCTCTTTGCTATGTTTTTCTTTAAAGACCTCGAAAAAGAAATTCAGGATCAGTGTTTTGTAAAACAACAACATGAAAATGTAGACCGGTAGCAGGAATACCACGCTTAGCGTGCCCAACACCGTACCCACGGTTTGCCCAAGCAGCGACTGGCTATTATCAAGCGCTTGCTTAATAAAAGCAACCTGTTTTTCGGTAGAGACATTAAAGCGGAGATAGATCCATTGTTCCAGCGAATCGCTGATGGCAATAAATTTTTGCTTTAGTACCGGGAAGGAAGCGCTGAACTGGGCGATCTGGGTAGATAGGAAATAAAATAGCGCCGTCAGGAACACGACCGCCAACAACAAGGACAAAATTATTGCAAGGGCTTTCGGTATCTTCTTGTTCATGAGCGCATTCACCAGCGGGTTTAATAGTATAGCCAGGAAGGCGGCAAATGCCAGTGGTACCAAAATACCGCCTAAAACGGAAAAGACATATACCAGCAGAATCAACCCGAACAGGATGACAGTAGCTTTTAAGTAAAAGGGGTATTCTTTTTCGCGCGGGGTGGTCATGATGTTCGTTGTGTTTTGATAGCCATACAATAAGGATTATTCGCATTTGTTTTTAAGCAATTACGAAACTACAAGATACCGCACTTTTTATTTATTGGCAATAGAAAAAAAGCCGCCTATTGCTAAGCGGCTTTCCAAGAAATAACGGTTAATTTAAACTTTATTCAGCTACTGCTTCGGCGTTAACAATGCTTTCAGCAAGCGTTGTCAAAGCTTCATCGGTCGCTTTTTCGTTTTCAAGCGTTTGTCCTAACAGATCTGCCACATCATCGCGGCCCATAGCCGCAGCCAATGTCTTTAACCCGCCATAAGTTGCAATCTCGTAATGTTCAACTTTTTGTGCGCCTAAAATAAGCCCGCAATCCCTGATCATAGTTCCGGCGTCGGTGTCCTCAATTAAACCGTTAGCTTCTTCCAGAATGCCGGCCATAGCATCGCATTTTTTTGCCACTGCTTTTTCGCCTAACGCTTCAAATACTTTTTCAAGTGTAGCTATGTGCGTTTCAGTTTCGCCGGTATGTTTGTCAAATGCGGCCGCCAGTTCGGGGCTGGTAGCTGCTTTTTTCATTTTCGGCAGCGCTTTCACCAGGTGTTTTTCGGCCCAGTAAATGTCCTTGAGTTCGTCTACAAAAAATTCATGAAATTCAGAATTTTCCATTTTGCCGGCCTTAGCCGGTGCAGCTGTTTTTGTTGCTGTTTTCATAGGGTTGTTTTTATAAATGTTTAATAATATTAATTTAAAGCCCCGGCGTAAGTGCTCCATTGGGCTACACCCTTTGGCTCCGCTTTTTTCTCTTCATTGCTTTTTACATCGCTCATTTCTTTATTGAGTTTTTCGGTATCCTGCAATTGTTTTTTCATAGGGTCGGGCAATTCGGTATTTCCCTTGGTTTCCCTTGTTTGGGCAACAGGATCGTCCACATATTCAAATTCTTTACCTAAGCCTGGCATTTCGCCCTGGTTCCAGGGGCCGCGTACGGTACCGGCCGACATATTATAAGTGTTTTGTAAAAAACGCGGATCTGCCGCTAATACACCCGGGGGGAAATTATCAGGAATGCTATTTAATGCCGCTTCAAACATTTTATAATGCGTTACTTCACGCGTCATCAGGAAAGACAGTGTTTCATGGATGTAAGGATCATCTGTAAATTTCATCAGGTGCTCATAAACCAGCTTGGCTCTTGATTCGGAAGCCAAATTAGTGCGGAGGTCTACCGTAAGGTCGCCGTTCGAGTTCACATATGATGCGCACCACGGAATACCCTGGCTGTTACGCGGAGTAACGCCGCCACCGGTGATGATCACAAACTGCGGATTTGCCGTTAATGCCTGGTGAATAATGTTTTCTTTTACAGCTTTTCCATCCATCACTTGCATGATCTCTGAACTGTCGGCGGCATCTTTTAATTCGCCATTCACACCTTTCAACAGCATTTGAATGGTAGCGCCAACGATCTCCAAATGGCTAAATTCCTCGGTAGCTATATCCATCAGCATATCGTATTTGTCCGGGTGCGCCGCCTTTGCGCCAAAGGCTTGGGTAAAGTACTGCATGGCTGCTGCCAGCTCGCCGTTTTCGCCGCCGAATTGCTCCAACAATAAGTTGGCAAAACGCGGGTCAGGGCGCGATACCCTGGCGTTAAATTGTAGGTCTTTTACATGATGAAACATGATAATAATTTTTAAGATTAATAAATGGAACTGTTGAGGAGCAGCTTGATTAGTGGGGATCGTGCATTAATGTTATTACAACTAAAAAAAATGCCAAATGTTTATTAAATTATCATTATAAATAATTTATTTAATTTAAAACAAAACAATGTTGGCAAAGTTGTTGCTAAACGAATTATTTGTTCGCGCTATCCGACGCATTCTCGGTGTAATAAAGAAATTTTTAAACGATTATTTTTACGATGAATGCACGATCACCCTGGGCTGCAGCGGTTAAAAACCTGTTTCACGAACAAGACCTTCCGGCCATATTTAAGCAAGCGGTTTGCGATTATATGGTCACGGTACATCACCTGAATAATTCCCTTTGGATCGCTGTTACGTGCCCCGAAGGAACACAGGTTATTTTACGCCCGGCTTATGCGCCTAATGATCATTTGCAAATGGGCAAAATTGTACGCCATAAAGATGGTATTGATATCGATCTTTCCACCGGAATTGGTCACTACAGTGTTAAGCTCAGGTTTCCGGATAAAGACAAAGCATTGATCCGTTACACAACAAATTTCAAAGCTAAAGCACCTGTTTTAATCCCTTTCTGGCCCAGGGACATGGTCATTACAGAACCGGCAGGAAATAATCTCGCTGTTAACGGTACAATTCATTTAAGCCAGGTTGGAACCAGGACGGGTTTACAATATATCAGCTTAGACCAGCCGGGATCAGGGACATTACTTTATTTCCAGAATTTAACCGCGCTAAACGATTATGCACAGGCGACAGAAACCTCGCTTGGAAACATAGTTGGCGGGACCTGGCCGGAACTGGGACTGGCTTTGCCACCAACGCTTAAAGATAAACCCATACCTGCCAATCAGGAGGTTGTTCTGTCAGACGCGTTTATAGCTTTTAACCCGAATAATCCTAAAGATGAAATGGAGCTGGCTAAACACTTCATTGACCTGCTGGCTGATGTTTATATCCACCTGCCTAAACCGGCAACCGAATATTATAGCTGGCCGGATATGGTGAATAAAGGCCTGCACGACCTTGAATTTAGCCATGGTTGCTGGTCGCACGGAGCAGAGCAAGATTATTTAAACGCCTATGTTGCCGATTACCAAACCCCTCCGGAACTGATGGTACAGCTTGCTGTATTATTACCCCTTACCGATTATTATGATTGGTGCGAAACGGAGTTGCCGGCAATTAAAAAAATACAAAATGGTTTAGATGCTTTTTATAGTAAAAAACTAAAGACGGTCGTACGTTTCTTACCTGCCCTGGCTGACGAATTGAGCGGTGACGAAGAACAGTTGAAACCTAATGTTATGGATTCCTGGTACCTGCATCATCCGTTACTGAACCTGGGCCGTTTGGCTATCCGTGGCGACAAACAAGGCAAAAAGTTGTTTTTAGATTCGCTTGGTTTCACCATTAGGGTTGCCCGGCATTTTAATTATGAATGGCCGGTATTGTACAACATGGAAACCCTGGAAGTAGTGAAAGCCGAAACGCAGCCCGGAAAAGGGGGCGAGAAAGATGTAGCGGGGCTTTACGCATTGGTGATGTTGCATGCCTGGCAGCTGACAAAAGAAAAGAAATATCTCACTGAAGCTAAAAAAGCCGCAAAGACCCTGCGAGGCAAAGGCTTTGAATTATTTTACCAGGCAAATAACACTGCATTCTCTGCAAATGCAATGCTGTGGTTGTATAAAGAAATAAAAGATCAACTTTACCTTGACCTTGCGTATTTGTGCCTCGCTAATATATTTAAGAATATACAGCTTTGGGAATGTAATTATGGCTATGCCAAAGCGTATCCTACTTTCTTCGCCATGTTTCCATTAAACGATGCGCCCTACACGGCGGCATACGAAGAACAGGAAGTATTTGCGGCGCTGCATAACTTTTTATTATATGCCGAAGATGAAAATATTATGCCATCGTTATCCCTGCTGATCTCTGAATTTTTGAAATACATAGTAAACCGGGCGCCTTATTATTACCCTCCGAACCTGCCAAAAGAAATGTTGTCCGATGATGTCAAAACAGGGCAGGTGGATCATAAATTATGGATCGCTATCGAGGATATTCACGATGGCTGGGAACAATCGGGAACGGTTGGGCAGGAAGTGTACGGGGCCGGCGTAGCCTTCGGCATCATTCCGCGGCACTTTTACAAGGTGCCAAATGAAGATTTTATGATCTACGTGGATTATCCCACAGCAAATTTTAAGCATCGTAAAAACGGGCTTACTTTTAATGTTAAAGGCGATCCGCGTTTAAGTTGCCGGATGTTGGTAGTTAAAAAAGTCAAAAAAGAGCTGCCTGTTTTTAGCGTAAAAACAAAAGCAGCCGAATTAAAAGGTAAGCGCCGTAAAGATGGCCATATCGAATTTACATTAAATGGAGATCAGCAAATAAAAATCAATTGGGAATGAACATGTTAATCGACATTTCGATTCCTGTACGTATTAAATCGTTTCGTGTTTTACTTAACCAAATAAAAAGTTTAAAATCCGAATAATTTATTCAGATTTTAAACTTTTTACCGGGTTCATCATGGCAGCTTTTACAGATTGAAAAGCTACTGTCAATATCGCTACTAAAATTGCCAGGCAAGCTGCAAGCATAAAGATCCACCAATCTATAGGTGCGCGATAGGCAAAGTCTTGGAGCCACCTGTTCATGCCCCACCAGGCTATGGGCGAAGCAATGATTATAGCTATGATAACCAGCTTAACAAAACTAAAGGATAACATAGTAGTAATGCTCTGGATACTGGCACCTAAAACTTTTCGGATACCGATCTCTCTGCGGCGTTGCTCTGCCATAAAAGTTGACAATGCAAACAAACCTAAACAAGCGATCACGATAGCAAGCACCGAAAAGGTGGTAAATATATGGCTGGTACGTTGCACATCAGCATACATGTTTGCAAATTGCTCGTCCATAAACGAAAACCTGATAGGCTGATCGGGAGAAAAACTTTTCCATGTTTTTGTTATCTCTTCAATAGCGTTTTTAGCATTACTTCCTGCTATTTTAACTGATACTACAGATGTGCTCAGACCGAAATGCAGCGCCAGGGGCCCAACTTCATCACGCATCGAATCATAATTGAAATCCTCAACCAAGCCTATTATTGTAAATGTATCGCCATTGGTAATGCGTTTACCTACCGGGTTTTTCATGTTAAGCTTTTTTGCCATGCTTTGGTTAATGATCACCGCCTTTTCGTCGGTGCTAATGGTAGCATATGAAAAATTACGACCTGCCAGCAGTTTAATGCCTAATGTTTTTAGGTATGTGTCGTCTATCTGCCAAAATTGCGCGCCAACGCCGCGGTCAACTTTATTACGGCCCTCCAGGAAAAATGTATTGCCATTACGTTTGGTTCCGGTAATAGGCAAATAATCGCTGATAGATACACTTTTAACTATTGACAGTTTAGAAAGTTCGTTCTTTAGCGCTTTTACATTATTATCACTTAACGTATTGGTTCCTTGTACCAATAATACCTGGTCTTTATCAAAACCAACCTTACAGTTTAAAATAAACTGCATCTGGTTTGATATCACAATGGTACTGATGATCAGAATGACAGAAACTGCAAACTGAAATACAACAAGGCCATTTCTAAGCCCTGAGCTTTTACTGCCTGAACTTATGGAGCCTTTAAGTACCTGTACAGGGTTGAAACTCGAAAGATAAAACGCCGGATATAAACCCGCAACTACGCCAACAATTACCGCTGATAATAGGAGTGACGGTAAAAACCACCAGGAGAACCATGGTACTGTTAATTCTCTTGCTGATAAAGTATTAAAGTATGGCAATAACAGCCATGCTATTATTACACCCGCAATAAAGGATATGATGCTGTAAATTAATGACTCTGTAAGAAATTGACTGATCAAACTACTGCGTTGTGATCCGACAACTTTTCTTAAGCCTACTTCTTTGGCCCTGTTTGCCGATCTGGCAGTTGAAAGGTTGATGAAATTGATACAGGCTATAGTCAGGATAAATATCGCCACAGCACCAAATAGCCATATAAAGCGGATGTCGCCATAGGTGGTAAAGTCGCCGATATTGTATGATTTAAGATTGATATCTGCAACCGGTTGCAGTTCTAACCACATTTGTTTCTCCATTTTTTCAGCACCTACGTTCCCACCGCGCTTCATGTCCGGGATGATGTAATTGTGAAGCAAGTCTGTAGTGAGCTTTTTACCAAATTGTTTCGGGTCAGTACCCTGGCGCAACTTGATATAACTTGTGTAATTCCAGGCGCCCCATTGTGTTTGTTCGCCCTGCCACAATTCTTTGCCGGTTAATGTCAACAAGAAATCCAATGATCGTAAATGCGAGTTTTGCGGGATATTTTGCATGACGCCGCCTACGGTATAAGGCTGGGTTTTATCGTCATTAAGATACATAACCTTACCCACAGGGTTTTGCCCCGGGAAATATTTATCAGCCTTACGTTTGGATATCAACATAGACCGTGGCGCTGCAAGTGCATTTTTGTTGCTGCCATAAACCATAGGCAACTGCAGTATATCCAGCACATCCTGGTCTACGTAGCCAAAACCTTCTTCAAAAGTGTTTTGTACCTGGTCGCCCCGGCGCAGTTCATTGCTACCTGCGCCCCAAAACAACGGGCTTGTCATTAACCTGCCTGATTTTTCTACTTCAGGGAAATCGGCTTTAATAACTTTTCCTGTCGGTGCCGGAAAAGAAAGGCCTTGCTGGAGTTTTCCATTGCCCGTATAATACTGAACAACACGGTAGATCCGGTCGCCGTCGGGATAGGACCTGTCATAACTTAGCTCAAACTTAATATATAAGGCTATTAACAGGCATGCGGCAATGCCAAAAGAGAAGCCACCGATCTTAATTGCGGCGTAAAGTTTATGTTTACGCAGCTGCCTTATTGCTATTTTTAGATAATTTTTGATCATGATGTATATGCCAGGGTGAATTGCCTAAGTATTCATGTATTTATCTTAAAAAATATGCCTTTATTATAATTAACTGTATATCAGTTTATTATAAAATACGAAAAGATTTAACTGTTCGTTATCGGACGGTTTGCGCACGGTTATAATACATGTTTTTTTCGAAAATGAATATGGAGCAAAACAGCGCCAAAGCCCGATTCCTTTATCACATCTTCCAATTTTAATTGCTATGAATTGAAGGCGTCTCGTTCCATAGGAACGATTGGTCAATTCGACATTTGCAAGCCGAGGAATTTTATGGGTTAACTTAAACGTGCCCGAGGCCCTGCTGAAACGAAGAAAAAAGAAAGTGGAGATAATCAATCCACTGCAAATAAAAGGCCGCATCATTTGTTTTTATGATACGGCCTCATTGTATTAATACCGTGTTGTTATCTATACAGATTAGCGTTTTAATAAAAGCTTTATTGATTTTTTCCAGAAATTTAAACTAAAAGGCTTAAACCTATCTATAAAATAGGATACCGGCAGATCTGTCATCCTGAATTTTTGTTCCTGTTGTCCGGGTATAGGGTGTTCGATAATGGTAGTTTCAGATAAATCGCCTGCGGCTCTTTTGCCACTGCAAAGTATTGTACGCCTTGGGATCCGCAACATAGGTGGATCATGCGGCCATCTTACTATTTCAACTTTGGTAAAGTAGAGCGAAAACCAGCGTACCCACTGGTCTAAATTGGGTAGCAGCATATTATCATGCGAGACACCGTTTTCGCGCAAGTTCCAGATCGAACCGTTGAAATAAGGTATATCGTCCGGAATGTCACGCTCGCGGTAAAATGATTGCCATTCGTTATGACTAAAGTCGTTTATGTCAACCATAGTTAACATGCATTTTCCCGTTTCGTTTACATAGCCCGACAGGTTTTTTACTGCTTCGCCTATTTCAGGCATAGTAGCAATATAAGTCCACGGTTGGCCTGTACAACTAACCAGATCCCATTGATTATTGAATTCTTTAATTTCATCAACCAAACTGGCCTGTTTAAAAAAGAGCGCGTCAGGATTAGCTGCCTTTGCATGCACAAGCATGTTTTCAGAAAAGTCAAAGCCGGCCCTGGCAACACCCGGAAACTTGTTTAAAAGAAAACCTGTACCACACCCGGCATCAAGCCATTTTGCCCCGGGTGCAAGTAATTCTTTCAACATATCGATATGGTGCTTTGCTTCAGGGGCCCAAAGTTCACTTTCGCCCCAGATAGAATTATATTCTGCTGCATATTGAACGTCGTACGGTTTCCTGTATTCTTTTTTATCCATTATTTATATGATAAGATTAAAGCCTAAATATATAAATTTATAAGGTTATTAATTATCATTAACAGGGATATAAAACAACAAAAGAGGCTGTCTCAAAAGTCTTAAATACAGAAAGCATTCAAAATAATATTTGCCCTCTGTGATCTTAGTGTCTTCTTTGCGAACTCTGCGGTTTCTTTTTAACCACAGAGTTCGCAAAGAAGACACAGAGAAGCACGGAGTTTCTATTATCCAAAATTTAATTTTG
>JAQBOP010000122.1 GCA_028287975.1 Mucilaginibacter sp.
CTGATTTTCTTTTATTTAATTTGTAATTACTTAACTTATTTGGGGTTGCAAAAGTATTGCTTTATTACTAAAGAGCGAAATAATTGGCAGTTTTTTTTTACTCATAGTAAAAAGTACTACATAATGGTTACAATCATCAGTCAATTAAGTGCTTAATCAGCTACTTTTGTATCACATGATTTTTTCTGACGAGCTTGTAAAATGGTATAACGAAAACAAGCGTGACCTGCCCTGGCGGCATACCACCGATGCCTACATGATCTGGCTATCCGAAGTGATTTTACAGCAAACACGCGTAGAACAGGGCCTGCCTTACTTTTATCGCTTTGCGGAAAAGTACCCCACTATAAACAGTTTTGCCGCTGCCGATGAAGCCGACATCTTAAAATTATGGCAGGGCCTGGGCTATTATTCGCGTGGCCGCAATATGCTGAAGACGGCCCGCATGGTGCGCGATGAATTTGGCGGCAAGTTCCCTGAAAGATACGATGACCTGATCAAACTAAAAGGAATTGGCGAATATACGGCGGCGGCGATCGCCTCTTTTTCGGTGAATGAGCCAAGGGCCGTGGTTGACGGTAATGTATACCGGGTGCTTGCAAGATATCTCGGCATCAACGAGCCTATTAATAGTACTGCCGGTAAAAAGCTGTTCCAGGCAACGGCAAATGATTTTCTTAATATGAAAAATCCCGGACTGCATAACCAGGCCATGATGGAGTTTGGTGCCATGTTGTGCAAGCCAAAAAATCCGGCTTGCGGCATTTGCCCGGTAAGAATCGGCTGCTATGCTTTTGTGCATAATGCTACAACAAGCCTGCCTGTAAAACTGAGTAAGCTTAAAATAAAGCAGCGATTTTTTAATTATTTTTTATTTACCGATGCCGACAGGGTACTAATGAACAAGCGCGGCGAAGGTGATATCTGGGCCAATATGTACGACCTGCCATTAATAGAAACAAGCACATTATTATCGCCTGAAGAATTATTTGCCTTGCCTGAAACAAAAAAACACTTTAGCGAAAGGCCGGAAATAGTAACAATATCCGATGTAAAAAAACACGTTTTAACCCATCAGCACTTGTACATTCGGTTTATCACCATAGCTAAACAACCTATAGAAATAAAGCAAAAATGGGGTTTCATAAAAGTAGAAAATTTGGAAAAACTGCCTTTATCTAAACCCATTTTTTTATTTTTAGATAATTTTTTAAATTAGAAATAAATATTTACTTTTATACCGCACTATTTTTATATAGCTATGCAATTTAAACTATGTCCGGAATAAATAAAGTAATACTGGTAGGTCATTTAGGCAAGGACCCCGAAATTCGCCAGTTAGAGGGTGGTGTATCTGTTGCGAGTTTTCCCCTGGCTACTTCAGAGACCTTTAACAAGGATGGCAAGAAAGTGGAGCAAACCGAATGGCATAACATTGTACTATGGCGCAGCCTTGCAGAGGTAGCAGCCAAGTTTTTGCAAAAAGGCAAGCTGGTTTACATTGAGGGTAAATTGCGCACCCGGTCGTTTGAGGACAAGGAGGGCATTAAAAGATATACTACAGAAATAGTTGCCGAAAACTTTACCATGCTGGGCCGCAAAACAGATTTCGAGCAGGATGCCTTCCCGCGCCATGCCACAAAAACCGCAGACGAGTTAGACAATAATACAGACCATATTCCTTTTTAAACCTAATTATATTTAAACCAAAAAAAGCGACCTGCATATGCGGTCGCTTTTTGTTTATATAAGCCTTTCAGTTCCCCCATCCAGGGGCAGGGAGCTATCGACTCAGGTACATAGATTTCTCTTTGTACAGGTGCCTGAAGTACGGATCCTGTAAGTCAGGAATAAAGCGGATAGCTTCACCTGTTGATTTCATTTCAGGGCCTAATTGTTTTTCAACTTCAGGGAATTTATCGTAAGAGAATACCGGCTCTTTAATAGCGTAACCTTTTAGCTTGCGCTCAATGGTAAAATCTTTTAATTTATTGGCCCCCAGCATAATTTTAGCGGCTATATTAATGTAAGGCACATCGTATGCTTTAGCAATGAAAGGCACCGTACGTGATGCACGCGGGTTTGCCTCGATCACATACACCACTTCGTCTTTTATCGCGAATTGGATATTTAGCAAACCGCGAACGTTTAGCGCTTTTGCTATCTTTTTGGTGTATTCTTCCATTTTATTGATCACGTTGGCCGATAGATCAAATGGGGGCAACACCGCGAACGAATCGCCTGAGTGGATACCCGCAGGCTCGATGTGTTCCATCAAACCAACAATGTGTACATCGTCGCCATCGCTGATCGAGTCTGACTCGGCCTCTGATGCACGGTCAAGGAAGTGGTCGATCAATACACGGTTGCCCGGCAGGTTTTTAAGCAAGCTAACCACCGCTTTCTCCAGGTCCTCGTCATTAATTACAATGCTCATACCCTGGCCGCCTAATACATAACTTGGGCGCACCAACACCGGGTAGCCTACATGGTGCGCCACCTCAATTGCTTCTTCGGCACTTTCGGCAACACCATATTTGGGGTATGGGATCTCAAGGTCTTTTAAAAGGTCTGAGAAACGGCCGCGATCTTCGGCGATATCCATATTATCGAATGATGTACCGATGATCTTAATGCCATGCTCATGCATTTTCTCAGCCATCTTTAAGGCGGTCTGCCCACCCAGCTGAACAATTACCCCATAAGGTTTTTCAAGCTCAATGATCTCACGCACATGCTCCCAGAAAACAGGCTCGAAGTATAGCTTATCAGCCATATTAAAATCAGTCGATACCGTTTCAGGGTTACAGTTAATCATGATGGCTTCAAAACCAGCCTCTTTAGCGGCCAATAAACCGTGTACACAGCTATAATCAAACTCAATACCCTGCCCAATGCGGTTAGGGCCCGAGCCTAATACAATGATCTTTTTCTTATCGGATACGATGGACTCGTTCTCGCCCTCGTAAGTAGAATAGTAGTAAGGTGTTTTTGCAGGGAACTCGGCAGCGCAGGTATCCACCATTTTGTATACACGCTTAATGCCTAATTCTTTACGGCGCTGGTAAACATCTTCTTCGGTAGTATTATTATGAAGGATGTAAGCTATTTGCGCGTCAGAGAAACCTTTTTGTTTTAACGTGTACAAAAAGTCTTCCGGGATATTACCGATAGAGTAACGGCGCAGCTCAGTCTCCAGGTTTACAATCTCCTGGATCTGGTTCAGGAACCAGCGGTCAATCTTGGTAGCTTTACGGATAGACTCCATTGGTACGCCCAAGCTCATGGCATCATAAATATGGAACAACCTGTCCCAGCTTGGATGCTCAAGGCTATGCATGATCTCGTCGAGGTTACGGCTTTGCTTGCCATCGGCACCTAAACCTGCGCGGCCAATCTCTAAACTCTGACAGGCTTTTTGCAATGCCTCGATAAAGCTGCGGCCAATGCCCATCACTTCGCCTACCGATTTCATTTGCAGGCCTAACTCGCGGTTAGCGCCTTTAAATTTATCAAAGTTCCAGCGTGGTATTTTAACGATCACGTAATCCAGCGTCGGCTCAAAATAAGCTGATGTTGTTTTGGTGATCTGGTTTTCAATTTCGTCAAGGTTATAACCTATGGCCAGCTTGGCAGCTATCTTAGCGATAGGGTAGCCTGTAGCTTTTGATGCCAATGCCGATGAGCGTGATACCCTCGGGTTGATCTCGATAGCGATAATTGCTTCGTCCGCAGGGTTAACGGAGAACTGCACATTACAGCCGCCGGCAAAATTGCCAATGGCGCGCATCATTTTGATGGCCTGATTACGCATTTCCTGGTAGCAGCGGTCGCTCAATGTCATGGCAGGGGCAACGGTTATCGAGTCGCCGGTATGGATGCCCATCGGGTCAAAGTTCTCGATAGAGCAGATAATGATCACATTGTCATTACTATCCCTCAACAACTCCAGCTCATATTCTTTCCAGCCCAATACTGCCTGCTCAACCAAAACCTCGTGGGTTGGCGATGCCTGCAGGCCGCGGCTTAAAGCGGCATCAAACTCTTCTTTTTTGTGTACAAAGCCCGCTCCTTTACCGCCCAGTGTATAGCTTGGGCGTATAACCAACGGGAAACCAATTTCTTGCGCCGCTTCTTTACCTTCTAAAAAAGAGTTGGCAATTTTTGAGGTAGCAACACCAACGCCAATATCCACCATTAACTGGCGGAAAGCCTCGCGGTTCTCTGTTTTTTCAATCGCGGCTATGTCAACCCCAACAATTTTTACACCGTATTTTTTCCATAATCCCTGTTCGTCAGCTTCAATACAAAGATTAAGCGCTGTTTGGCCACCCATAGTAGGCAGCACAGCATCAATTTTTTGTTCGATAAGGATCTGTTCAA
>JAQBOP010000144.1 GCA_028287975.1 Mucilaginibacter sp.
GAAACTCCGTGCTTCTCTGTGCCTTCTTTGCGTGCTTTGTGGTTAAAAAGAAACCGCAGAGTTCGCAAAGAAGACACTAAGATCACAGAGGGCAAATATTATTTTGAATGCCATTTAGGTTTAAGACCTTTGATACAGCCTCGTTGTTTTGTAAATTGCCGATGTTATTACCGTACAATTCAATATTATACCAAAACCCTCGCATGATGCTTGATTGCCCAATCTGCCATTGCTGTCAGCACTCGCATGTTAAAGTGTCCATGCTTTAACTGGCGTGAGGAAAGGATAAAATGTTATTTTGGTACATAAACAAAATACTGTACCTTCAAATAAACCAAACCGATTATGACCTTAGCCTTTTTTGATTTCGGTATTACAGAGATTCTGTTAATTGTCCTTGATATAATCCTGATTATCTGGGTGGCTCAACTTGGTAAAAATACCGCCCTGGGCTATTTTAGTACGTTATTGATAGCGATTTTTGGCTCGCCAATACTGGCTTTGATAGTGGTATTAATTCTGAAAAACCGAAGTTCAAAACAGATTTAAATATAATATAAAGCATTATCAGTCCTCATCCATCTCAAAATCTACCCCCGTGCGCTGATAATCTTTCACAGCCCAATCAACCATAGCGGTCATTACGGGTGTCAGTTCTTCGCCGGCCTCGCTTAGCTTGTAGGTTACATACGGCGGCACCACCGCCTCTGCTTTGCGGATAACCAGGTTATCAGCCTCCATTTGTTTCAGGTGCTGGATCAGCATTTTCTCGGTAATAGGCGGAATGGCGCGGCGCAATTCGCTATACCGTTTAGGGCCGTTAACCAGTTGGTACAGGATGATGGGTTTCCAATGGCCGCCAATTTTATTCATTACATAAGTAACCGGGCAATGCAGCTGGTTGGCTGTTTTGTTGTGGTTTTGCGTCGAGCTTTCTTTTACTGCTGTCATAATTTTAACACTTACTTTGGGGTAAGTACTTGTATAAAAGTAAGTACAAATATACATTTGTTGCCGACAATAAAAAGCAGAAAAAAGCAATAAAAAACAAAATAAATCAGAAAAAGATGAAAATCACACTTACAGGGTCATTAGGCAATATCAGCAAGCCATTGGCCGAAACATTAATTAAAGCAGGACACGATGTAACCATCATCACCAGCAATTCAAACCGCGCTAACGAGATCAAAGCCCTGGGCGCAACCCCGGCGGTTGGTGCAGTAGAAGACGTTGCCTTTTTAACCGATGCCTTTAAAGGTGCCGATGCGGTTTATACCATGGTACCGCCAAACTTTGGCGCAAAAGAATGGAAAAACTGGATAGCCGGGATCGGTCAGAATTATGCCGACGCGATAACCGCAAATGGTATAACCAAGGTTGTGCACCTTAGCAGCATCGGCGCGCATCTTGAAGACGGTACCGGCCCGGTTACAGGTATTCACCGTGTCGAAGAAATTTACGATAAACTGGATGGCGTTGCAGTGAAACATTTACGCCCCGGTTTCTTCTACACCAATTTTTATGCTAATGTGGATATGATCAAACATGCCGGCATTATAGGCAGCAACTGGGGAACAGATACACCATTGATCCTGGTGCACCCCAATGACATTGCAGCAGTAGTAGCCGAAGAATTACAAAGCGGCTTTACCGGCAAAAGCGTACGCTACGTAGCCAGCGATGAAAAAACCGCGGGCGAAGTTGCCAAAATCTTAGGTGTCGCCATTGGCAAACCCGAATTGCCATGGATCGAATTTAGCGATGCCGATAATATCGCAGGCGCCATAGGCGCAGGCTTATCTGAAGAAGTTGCCACCAACTATACAGAAATGGGCGTGTCTGTGCGCACCGGTAAGATGTTTGAAGATTACCAAAAACACAAACCTGTTTTGGGTAAGATAAAGCTGGAAGATTTCGCGCAGGAATTTGCCAAGGCGTTTTAAGCAGCCCTCCCAAACCCTCCCCGGTAGGGAGGGCTTTAAAAAAATAAAGCTTTTTAAGTCTCCCCTACCGGGGGAGATTTAGAGGGGGCTTTAACCTTTCGCTTAAAAACGCTATTTTTGCCGACCATGAGCGAAGAGAGATCATTAAATTTTATTGAAGAGATTGTTGAAGAGGATATAGCCGCTGGCAAACACGGTGGCAGGGTGTTAACCCGTTTCCCGCCCGAGCCTAATGGTTACTTGCACATCGGCCACGCCAAATCCATCTGCCTTAATTTTGGATTGGCAAAAAAGTACAACGGCAAAACCAACCTGCGTTTTGACGATACCAACCCTACCAAGGAAGAAACCGAATACGTTGACAGCATCAAAGAAGATGTAAAGTGGCTGGGCTTTGACTGGGCCGAAGAGCTGTATGCTTCTGATTATTTTGATAACTTATATGACCTTGCGGTAGAGCTGATAAAGAAAGGATTGGCTTATGTTGATGATAGCACCGCCGAAGAAATTGCTGCCCAAAAAGGCACACCTACCGAGCCGGGCACGCCCAACCAATACCGCAGCCGCAGTGTAGAAGAGAACCTGCAGCAGTTCGCCGATATGAAAGACGGCAAATACCAGGACGGCGACAAAGTGCTGCGTGCAAAGATCGACCTGGCATCGCCAAATATGTTGCTGCGCGACCCGTTGATGTACCGGATAAAACATGCCCACCACCACCGTACCGGTGATGCCTGGTGCATTTACCCGATGTACGATTTCGCGCACGGACAATCGGATGCTATCGAAGAGATCACCCATTCTATTTGCACTTTGGAGTTTGTGTCGCACAGGCCATTGTATGACTTGTTTATCGAGGAGTTGGAGATATTTCCGTCTAAACAATATGAGTTTGCCCGTTTAAACATGACCTATACGGTAATGAGCAAACGCAAGCTGATGCAACTGGTAAGCGAGAACCATGTTGAAGGCTGGGACGACCCGCGGATGTCGACCATCAGCGGTTTACGCCGTCGCGGTTATACTGCTGCTTCCATCCGCGAGTTTTGCGACCGGATAGGCGTAGCCAAACGCGAGAACATGATCGACTTTAGTTTACTGGAGTTTTGTATCCGCGAGGATCTGAATAAAACGGCATGGCGCCGTATGGCTGTGCTTGATCCTATAAAAATGATCATCACCAATTATCCCGAAGGACAAACAGAAACGCTTCACGGCGAAAACAACCCCGAGGTTGAAGGTGGCGATGGCGGCAGGGATATCCCGTTCAGTAATGAATTATGGATAGAACGCGAGGACTTTATGGAAGAGCCGCCTAAAAAGTTTTTCCGTTTGGGTGTTGGCCTGATGGTGCGTTTAAAGAACGCCTACATTGTAAAATGCGAGGACTTTAAAAAGGACGCCGACGGTAACGTAACCGAGATCTATTGTACTTATATCCCCGAATCAAAATCGGGCCATGACACCAGCGGGATCCACGTTAAGGGCACTATCCACTGGGTAAGTGTACCACACGCCAAAACTGCCGAGGTGCGTTTATATGACCGTTTATTTAAGGTTGAAGACCCGTCAAGCGAAGAAGGCGATTTTAAAGAATACCTTAACCCTGACAGTTTGCAGATCTTACCGAATGTATACATAGAAGCCGACCTGGCCAACGCCGAACAAGGCAAAGGCTACCAGTTTATCCGCAAAGGGTATTTTACCCTTGACAAATTATCAACCGCTGACAAATTGGTGTTTAACCGCACGGTGACATTGAAGGATGGGTGGGCCGTTAAGAAAGGTTAAAGGTAAAAGGCGAAAGGTTTTCTTTTACTGTTTTATAAAAGGCGAAATGGCGTGAGTCGTTTCGCCTTTCTTTTTTAAAGAGACCTAACCTTTCGCCTTTTACCTTTAACCTCCCCCCTCAATACTTCTGGTACACATTATACAGCACATTCAAATCAAGCTGGCTTAATTGGGCGGTACTGTCGTCCTGTACAAAATGGCGTTTAAATGCTATGATGGCCGCGTTTACGTCGGATGTATCGTAGCCGATGAGGCGCAGGGCTGTTTTATAATCGAAGTTTTCGGGCGCTATCTCAAGGGCGTCATCGCTCCAATAGCCAAATCCTTTATCTGCCAGTGTTTTCCACGGGAACAGCGGGCCGGGATCAGGTTTGCGTTTCGGGGCAAAATCCTGGTGGCCAATAAAGTTTGCCGCAGGGATGTTGTAGGCTTTCTTTAGCTGTGCAAGCAGCTGCAGCAGGCTTTTTACCTGCGCGTCTGTAAAAGGTGACGAACCGTTGTTATCGATCTCTATCCCTAATGATATACTATTCATATCGGTAACACTGCCCCACTTGCCAAGGCCGGCATGGTTTGATCGTAAGTAATCATTTACCATATGGTATACCTTGCCGTCTTTAGCAATTACATAATGCGCACTGGTTTCGGTGCTTTTTATAGTGAAGGTTTTGATGGTCTGCTGTACAGAATCCTGCGCGGTAAAATGGATAATGACATAATTAGCTTTCCGGATGCCAAAATTAACAGACCCAACCCATTCGGACGGGGTAGCTATCAAGCCTGTGCTATCCATTAAAACAATGGGTTGCTGTTGCTTTACGATATTTAATAAAGAGTCTGTTTTGGTGGTGTAAATGCTATCGGTAGTAAAGTGCGGGCCCTTAACAATTTTTGGTGGCTTGGCCGGGTTAACCTTAGGCGAACAGGAGGTAGCTAAAACTACTACAGTCAACAATAATAAATAAATGAAAGAATGTATCCTGTAGTTAACCATCCGGCTAAATTAAATTATTAAAGCAATATCGCTATAAACTATAAATAAATGTAAACCCTTATTAAATTAAGGCAATTGGTGGTATGTTAAACACGGTGACATTTATTATTGTTTGCATTGGTGACGTTTGTTACAACCCGCAACCGGCTCAAATTTGCCTTTCCGCTATAATTTACCTAATTTAATAGCCATATAAAAACATCGCCGTATATGAAAAAACTTTTCGCGCTGGGCCTTATTGGTTTTACTGCCGTTGCTGCAAAGGCACAACAGAAACCGCTGATGGGCTTTACCACAACATCATCTGCCAAACAGTTGCAAACCGAACAGCAATTTGACCAATCAATAAGTGCTGCCCATATAGGCGAAACATTAAAAGACCTGTCGGCTTACCCGCATCATTTAGGTTCGCCGGGTGGTAAAGTAGTTGCCGAAAAGATCCTGAAGAAATTTAAAGACTATGGTTTTGACGCGCATTTGCAACCGTATAAAGTTTTATTCCCCACGCCTAAAGTAAGGGTGTTAGAAATGACCGGGCCGACAAAATATACCGCGGTATTGAAAGAAAGCGCAGTGGCCGATGACCCGACATCAGGCCAGGATGGCCAATTACCAACCTACAACGCATGGAGCGCAGATGGGGACGTAACAGGGCAATTGGTTTTTGTTAACTATGGTTTGCCTGACGATTACGAAACGCTGGCCAGCATGGGGATCGATGTAAAAGGCAAAATTGTTATTGCCAAATATGGAAAATCATGGCGGGGCATTAAGCCCAAAGTTGCCTATGAGCATGGCGCCATAGGCTGTATTATTTACTCCGACCCTAAAGATGATGGCTATTATGCCGGGGATGTTTATCCTAAAGGGGCTTATAAAAATGAAACGGGCGTACAACGCGGCTCAGTAATGGACATGGTAATTTACCCCGGCGACCCGCTGACTCCGGGCATAGGCGCTACCGAAAACGCCAAACGTTTAGATCGCAAAGATGCTGCAACCATATTAAAAATACCCGTGCTGCCCATTAGTTACCAGGATGCCAAACCCTTACTTGAAGCCTTGCAAGGCCCGGTTGCCCCTGAGAGCTGGCGCGGTGCATTTCCGTTTACTTACCATATTGGGCCTGGTGCCGCTACGGTGCATTTGAAGCTTGAATTTAACTGGGACCTGGTTACCGCTTATGACGTCATTGCTAAAATTAAAGGTTCAACATATCCCGATGAATGGGTGATGCGGGGCAATCATCATGACGCATGGGTAAACGGTGCCGATGATCCGCTTAGCGGGCAATCGGCCATGCTGGACGAAGCCAAAGCTCTGGGCGATCTGCTTAAGACCGGCTGGAAACCTAAACGCACCCTAATTTATTGTGCGTGGGACGGTGAAGAACCGGGGCTCCTTGGATCTACCGAATATGCCGAAGACCACGATAAAGAATTGCAGCAAAAGGCGGTGGTTTATATTAATTCGGATGATATCTCGCGCGGGTTTTATCACTCGGGTGGATCGCACGCGTTGGAAAGCTTTATGGGTGAGGTTTCAGAAAGCGTTATCGACCCCGAAACTAATGTAACCGTGGGGCAGCGTAAAAAAGCGAATGAGCTGGTAAATGCAGCATCAGTAAAGAGCAGAAAAGAGATCATGGATCGTAAAACCGACCCGATAGAAGCACTGGGGTCGGGGTCTGACTTTTCTCCCTTTTTGCAGCACCTTGGCGTACCTACGCTTGATATAGGTTATGGCGGCGAAGGCGGCGGTGGTGAGTACCATTCTATTTTTGATTCGTTTACCGATTACGAACGTTTTAAAGACCCCGGGTTTATTTATGGCGCCACCTTAGCCAAAACCGTGGGGCATACGGTACTGCGGATGGCTAACGCGGATGTGCTTCCGTTTGATTTTAGAAACCTTTACGCTACTTTAAATGGCTACAGTAAAGAGTTGGCGGAGTTAACCAACAATATGCGCGAAGCTACCGCAATGCAAAACGAGCTTATAAAAAATAATGCCTATGTATTGGCTGCCGATCCCACTAAAAAACAAATAGCGCCACAGGCAAAGGCAGAGGTACCTGTTATTGATTTTTCGGCGTTAACCGCGTCGCTCGAAGCATTAAAAACCAGTGCCGACAAGTTGGCCGCAAGCACCAACACAGCATCGGCATCAAACACAGATCATAAGATCTTGAACGAAACTATTTATAAGGCAGAGCAGCAATTACTATCCCCGGCAGGCTTACCGCGACGCCCGTGGTACAAGCACACCATTTATGCGCCGGGTTTTTATACTGGCTATGGCGTAAAAACAATGCCCGGCATCCGCGAAGCGATAGAACAGCGTAACTGGCCCGAGGCTCAACAACAAATTGCTGCCGTATCGGCCACTATTAACGCGCTGGCTGCGTATTTAGATAAAGCGGCTATGTAGTAAATTATTTATGCCTTACTATAAACGCCTTGCACCCTTCTTCTATCAAGTTATAAACGGGTTCAAACTGTTTGTCGTCGTGGTATGGGTCGGGTACAATTTTATCTACCAGCAGCAGGCTTACTTTTTTGGCGGCTTCGGCATTGGGCGCCATTGCCAGTACATTGCTCAGGTTGCTTTTGTCCATCACCAGGATCTGATCAAAGTTATCGAAATCCGATGGCCTGAAGAGCCGGCAAACCTGCTTGCTAATGTCTATGCCATGCTCGCGCGCGGTACGCACAGAGCGTCTGTCGGGGCCTTCGCCCACATGCCAGTCGCCTGTGCCGGCCGAGTCGATCTCCCAGCCTAATCCTTCCTTATCAGCCAGATGCTGCATGACCCCCTCCGCCAGCGGCGAACGGCAGATATTACCCAGGCAAACCATTAGTATTTTCATATTGATGTGCAAATATGCGGATGTGCAAATGTGCAGATGATAAATTGCACACGTCGCATATTACCTAAGATTATTGTTAATTATTAATCACCAAAGCATTTGCACATCTGCATATCCACGCATCTGCACATCCGCAACTTATCTAAAAATTCCGTTTAAAATTCCGGCCAGCCTGATACCGCCTTTAAGCAATTGCTGGTTAAGGATTACCAGGTGATAAAAATTATATTGATAACCTAAAGTATCGCCTGGTTTAATTTCGGTGTAAAATGTCTCTGCCAACTGGTTAGACTCAAAGATCCATTTACTTAGCGGATCTGCCTGCCATTCTTTGACCTGGTCTTTTGTCGGATGATCTATCGCTTCTGCATACTCGGTATAGCTTAACTCCTGGAAGTTGATCAGCTCGGTATCCCAGATCGAATGCAGGTTGGTTGGTTTACTGAACCAGTTAACTTTAAAATCATTACCACCCTTATCACTGGCATGTGCGGTATGCATAGGCTGGTGGATATCCTCGGTAATGTGTATGATCATCCGCAGGTATAACAGCTTGTTTTCCTTGCTGATATCTTTCTTTTGTATATCGGTTATCAGCTCCTTCAATTCAGTATAGGCGTTAGTGCTTTTGTCGTGCTCTAAAAGCTCCACCATTTCAGGGTATGCCAGTTTTCTATCAAAATCAACAAAGTGCCAGTTATACAGGTAGTTGTAAGCAGGGTCAGACTTTATAAAATCGGCCCAGTTACTGGCCATAGCTACAGATTCGCCCAAAATAGCTTTTACAGCTGCCCGTGCCTTTGGTGTTAAGTGGTCTTCGGCTATCTGGCCAGAAATGCGGTGGCCGTTAGTTCCCCATGCCATGGTTTGAAGCGGAGCGTATATTATTGCCACTCCTAAAGCTAATTTTTTAAAGAAGTTAAGTTTCATTGTTATAGTGGTTTTGGATTACAGGTGATCTTTTTAATTAAACGTAGATTAACAGGTATAACGCTTGATGTGCTTAAAAATTGAATAAGCGAATCAGTTTTTTTGCTCACTTTAAAAGTAGCCTCGTAAGGGCCGGACCGGAAACAGCCTGCCTGCTTTTTAAGGCTGTAGTCGGCATTGCAAAAGTTGCCCCTTATATGCAGCGTGTCATTGCTTTGCACATAAGTGCCACGGATATACTCTGACCAGTGCCCCGCGTTCATGCAACTGTCCATGCCCGAGTTTACCTTGCTGAAGGAATTGAGCTGTATAAACACCGAGTCGCAGTTGAACTTAAAATCATAAAGCGAATAGGTGATCAACTGCTTTTGCTTAGGGATGCTGTCCTGTTTCCACTCGCCTTGCAGGTAACTTTCGCCCTTGCCCTGTAGGCTTGGGTTGAAGGAGCAGGCGCTTAGAGCTGAAAGCAGAAAGGTTAAAGCTAAAAGGTAAAAGGCAAAAGGTTTTTGCATCAGTTTATTAATATCGTCATAAGCCTCCTCTAAACGGCGCAGCCCTCATGAACACCATAAGAAACCAACACCTTGTGAATAATCTCCCCCGGTAGGGGAGACTTTTGTCAATACAATTCAAAGCCCTCCCTACCGGGGAGGGTTGGGAGGGGCTGTTTATTTTAATGATCCAATCATATCTTCAGGCTTAACCCATTGGTCAAACTGCTCATTGGTTAAGTAGCCCAGGCCAATGGCGGCTTCGCGTAATGATGAACCTTCTTTCAACGCTGTTTTGGCGATCTTGGCAGCGGCCTCATAACCGATATGCGGGTTAAGCGCCGTAACCAGCATAAGCGAGTTCTCCAGGTGCTTTTTAATACCGGCATAGTTAGGCTCAATACCCACGGCGCAATGGTCATTGAACGACGTGCAGGCATCGCCGATCAGGCGTGCCGATTGCAGGAAGTTAGCAGCCATTACCGGTTTAAATACATTCAGCTCGTAATGGCCGTTCGAGCCGCCTATCGATATGGTAACATCGTTACCCATCACCTGCGCGGCAACCATGGTAACCGCCTCGTTTTGGGTTGGGTTAACCTTGCCCGGCATGATGGATGATCCCGGTTCGTTATCAGGGATATGGATCTCGCCGATACCCGAGCGCGGGCCCGATGCCAGCATCCGGATATCATTGGCAATTTTCATTAATGAAACCGCTATCTGTTTTAAAGCGCCGTGGCTCTCAACAATAGCGTCGTGAGCGGCAAGTGCCTCGAATTTGTTTTCGGCGGTGATAAATGGCAGGCCGGTAAATTGCGCGATGTATTCGGCAACCTTCACGTCATAACCTTTTGGCGTATTAATGCCGGTACCGACAGCGGTGCCGCCCAAGGCTAATTCTGACAAGTGATCTAAAGTATTGCGCAACGCCTTTAAGCCATGGTTCAGTTGTGATACATAGCCTGAAAATTCCTGGCCTAAAGTCAGTGGAGTAGCATCCATTAAATGCGTACGGCCAATTTTTACGACCGATTTAAATGCTTCTGATTTAGCGGCAAGTGTGTCGCGTAATTTTTCAATCCCGGGTATGGTAACATCTATCACCATTTTATAGGCGGCGATGTGCATGGCGGTAGGGTAAGTATCGTTTGATGATTGCGATTTATTGACATCATCATTAGGGTGGATAAAGGTTTTACCCTCGCCAAGTTTATTGCCGGCCAGCACGTGCGCACGGTTAGCAATAACTTCGTTAACGTTCATGTTTGATTGCGTACCAGAGCCGGTTTGCCATATCACCAATGGGAACTCGGCGGCTAATTGGCCTGCCAGTATCTCATCACAAACGGCGGCTATTTGGTCGCGTTTGTCGACGGGTAAAACGCCAAGGTCCGTATTGGTAAATGCAGCAGCTTTTTTCAAATAAGCAAAAGCGGCAATGATCTCTTTCGGCATGGAAGCCTCTGGGCCAATTTTAAAATTATTGCGCGATCTTTCTGTTTGCGCACCCCAGTATTTGTCGGCAGGTACCTGTACCTCGCCCATGGTATCATGTTC
>JAQBOP010000146.1 GCA_028287975.1 Mucilaginibacter sp.
TTAACCGGGACAAATTGCTGGTTTATTTTAATGGTATCTACAATGTTGATATTGGCCTTTTTTGTGATATATAAATTGACGCCAACCAGGCGCCAGCTATCATCCTGGATATAAATGTAGCCCTCAAAACAAGGGTCGTGCGCGCGGCGGGGTATCACCTGGATCTTATTAACGGTTTTGCCATTTTCAACACTTTCGCCAAGCCATTTGTAGTTGTAATAGAATAGCGCATTGTCAGCTATGGGCGATATCAGCGGCCTTAAGCTAATGTTCCCCCAATCCTCAAAATTCTCGTAAAAATTAACCCTCAGATCGGTAGCACGGTTAAAGCTGAATGCCCGGTTATTACCCGATACCTTTGATGATATCATTTCTTCGTGCACGTTACCGGGGTACATAAAACTATATTTAGATTCGGACTCAGACAGGTAAATAATACCCCTGCGGTTCGAGTCGAGCCCTATTTGCCGGGCTATCTGGTTAATGTCCGTCCCCAGGAATTTCTTTGGCGCGTCCAGTATTTTTTGCAGGCCTTTTATATAAACTTCGCAGGTATAAGCTTTGACTTCGTTAAGATAGGTTTTACGTTTTTTTATCGCTTTGCGGATAATGGCATAAGCAGGGTCCTTACCGCCGACGGTGACGGTTTGCAGCTGATAAAATTCGGTATTCAGGGTGATATTAATAACACGGCTCTGACTGGCATCGACCTCGCGGCTTTCCTGCTTATAACCTACCGCCTTATATTGAATGGTGTATTTGCCTGGCTTAAGCTGCAGCGAATATTCGCCATCGCTGTTGGCTGATGCACCGTGGGTAGTGTTTTTAATGTATATGCTTGCAAAAGGAACGGCCTTACCTGCGTCGTCGGTGATCTTACCGCTAACCGTAAATTGTTGTGCAAATAGCGAGGTTTTAAACAGGAAGAAAAGAAGACAAGCCAAAGCTAACCGCATGCAGGTATATGTTTATACGAAGATGCAGCTTATTGGCAAAAGGTTGCGTCACAAAGGTGTTAATTAATGTTAAAAACCCCCTCTAAATCTCCCCCGGTAGGGGAGACTTTATTGAATTTATTAAAGCCCTCCCTACCGGGGAGGGTTGGGTGGGGCTAACATCATCTCCATTAACTCCACATCACTAATAATCGGTATGTTCAGCTTCTGCGCTTTTTCTAATTTTGACGGCCCCATGTTATCGCCGGCTACCAGGTAGTTAAGCTTGGCTGATATACTGCTTAATATTTTACCACCGTTTTGCTCGATAATGTCTTTCAGCTCATCCCTCGATCTTTCAAAAGTGCCCGATATGATAAAGGTTTTACCGGATAAAGCTTCGCTTTGCAGCACCACTTCTTTTTGTTCGCTTACAAACTGCAGGCCGGTTGTTTTTAATTTCTCAATTTCTTCGCGGTGCTTTTCATTGCCGAAGTATTCTATCAGGCTATGGGCTATTCGTTCGCCAATTTCTTCGGCTACTATCAGTTCATCAAGCGTTGCCGCCATCAGGTTATCGATGGTTTTAAAATGATGGGTGAGTTTTTTTGCGACGGTTTCACCAATGTAGCGGATACCCAAGCCAAATAGCACTTTTTCAAACGGCATCTGTTTGGATTTCTCTATCCCGTCCAGCATATTGTTGATAGACTTTTCGCCGAAACGGCCCATCTGCTTCAACTCATCAGCATGTTCATACAGCTTATACAGATCGCTGATGTGGCGGATAAATCCTTTTTGATAAAGCGTCTCGATGGTTTCATCGCCCAGCCCATCAATATTCATGGCTTTGCGGCCAATAAAGTGCTGCATCTTGCCGGTAATCTGTGGCGGACAGCCTTCATCATTGGGGCAATAAAAGGCAGCCTCGCCTTCCTGGCGCTTTAAGTGGGTGCCACATGCAGGGCACTCGGTTATATAATCAATGGTCGGCGCACCGGTTACGCGCTTTTCTAAATTTACGTTGATGATCTTCGGGATGATCTCGCCGCCCTTTTCAACAAACACCCAATCACCTTCATGCAGGTCAAGCCGCAGCATTTCGTTGGCATTGTGTAGTGTTGCACGCTTTACCGTGGTGCCTGCCAGCAATACCGGTTTAAGGTTGGCCACAGGCGTAACCGCGCCCGTACGACCCACCTGGTAGGTTACGGCCAATAGCTGGGTTTGTACTTGTTCAGCCTTAAATTTATAGGATATGGCCCAGCGCGGCGATTTGGCGGTAAAGCCCAACTCTTCCTGCTGGCCGTAGCTGTTCACTTTTATAACAATGCCGTCAATGTCGTAACTTAAGCCGAAGCGTTTTTTATCCCACCCGGCAATAAAAGCCAATACGCCTTCTATATCGCTGCAAAGTCGGCTATGCTCATTAACATTAAAGCCCCAGCTTTTAATAGCCTCCAGGCTTTCCCAATGCGTTTTAAATAAAGTCTTTTCGGTATATAATCCATATAAAAAACAATCCAGCGGGCGTTTAGCTACCTCGCCCGAATCCTGCAATTTAATGGTACCTGATGCAAAATTACGTGGGTTGGCATAAGGCGGTTCGCCATTCTCTACACGTTCTTCGTTAAGCCTTTCAAAAGCTTTAAGGTGCATAAAAACCTCGCCACGGATCTCAAAGCCGGCCGGGTAACTGCCGTGTTTTAATTGTTTTGGGATGCTGTGTATGGTACGCACGTTGGTGGTAACCTCGTCGCCCTGTACACCGTCGCCACGGGTAACGGCGCGGATCAGCTTACCGTTCTCGTAGGTCAGGCTCATGGATAAGCCGTCAAATTTCAGCTCGCAAACGTATTCAAAATTATCGCCTAAGGCTTTGCGGATGCGCTGGTCGAAATCAAGCAGTTCCTGCTCGTTATAGGTGTTACCTAACGACAGCATGGGCCAGCGGTGCTTCACCGTTTTAAACTCCTTGGTAATAAAACCGCCTACCCGTTGTGTGGGCGAGTCAGGGTCAAGCAGTTCGGGGAACTCTTTTTCGAGTGCGCCGAGTGCCTCCAGTTTTTTATCAAACTCGAAGTCGGTTATGGTGGGCATGGCCAGTACATAGTAGTTGTAACTATGCTGTTTTAGCTCTGCCGATATGGTATCAATCTGTTTTTTAGCTTCTGCCGGTGACATGAAGCGAAGATAATAAATTGATCAATCACGATGGGCGATTGGTCTAAATATTAATTATTCGACTTATTCTCACCCACACCTTTTCTATATAATAATCGTATTATTGAATAATGAAACGATTGTTTGCCAACCTAACCTTCCAGGTTCTGATAGCTATTGTACTGGGCATTATTGTGGGTTTATACTTTAAGCCATTTGCACCAACAGCGCAGATGATCAGCAAGATATTTATCAGCTTAATTACCATGCTGATAGGGCCTATCATATTCTTCACCATCGTGTTGGGTATTGCCGGTATGAGCGATATGAAAAAGGTGGGCAGGGTAGGCGGCAAGGCGCTGCTGTATTTTGAGATCGTAACCACCTTTGCTTTAATAATAGGCGTAACCGTAGCCAATATAGTTAAGCCCGGCGATGGTTTTGTAAGCACCGTAAAAGCCGATACATCAAAACTGGCCGTTTATCAAAAAGCCGCTTCTGAGATGCATTGGGGCGATTTCATAACTCATATCGTACCTGCTAACGCCATTGATGCTTTTGCCAAGGGCGATATTTTACAGATCCTATTCTTCGCTATCTTGTTTGGTTTCGGCTTAAGCCGGATGGGCGATAGCGGCAAGGTGGTTATCGACCTGTTTGAAAAGTTCTCTAAAGTGTTCTTCAACATCATGCGCATTGTGATGAAGGTTGCCCCAATTGGCGCTTTCGGCGGGATGGCGTATACTATCAGTACCTACGGAATAAAAACCCTGCAACCACTGGCACTCTTAATGGCATCGGTATATATTACCATGTTTCTTTTCATCTTCGTGGTGCTGAATATTATTTGCCGCATTTATAAGTTTAGCTTATGGCAGTATTTGAAGCATGTAAAGGAAGAAATACTGATCGTACTGGGAACGTCCTCGTCCGAGTCGGCTTTGCCGGGGATGATGGAGAAGCTGGAGAAATTTGGTTGCTCGCGCTCGGTGGTTGGTTTGGTTATCCCGGCAGGGTATTCTTTTAACCTGGATGGCACTACCATATACCTGTCCATGTCGGTGATATTTTTGGCGCAGGTGTTCCGTATCCCATTGTCAATCGAGCAGCAGCTCAGCATCATCGCCATATTGATGGTCACCTCAAAAGGCGCGGCAGGCGTAACAGGCAGCGGCTTTATTGTGTTGACATCAACGCTGGCCGCCATAAAAGTGATCCCGGTTGAGGGTGTGGCGATATTGTTAGGGGTTGACCGTTTTATGTCAGAAGCGCGGGCTATTACCAATGTTATAGGCAATGGCGCCGCTACCATAGTTATTGCTAAAAGCGAGAAGGAATTTGATGAGGCTAAATATATGGCTGCTATATCGAAGTAGTGTCTGGTGTTTTTTGTTTCGCTACTGTGCGACGGACAGTTTCGTTGTAGCGCGTTATTTATCTCTTTTAACCGGCAGCATCCTTTAACAACAAGCATTGTCCCGCTCAATCGCCGCGGGTAGGCTTTGTTCTTTTCCTTGATGAAAAGAACCAAAAATCAAGTCACCCGGGATGCTTCTCTGCCGCACAGGCCTCTACGCTGCAAAGCCGGTAAAACCACGGGCTGCATAATTTTGCTCCAGGTCGCACAGGCCATTGCCCCGGCAAAAAGACGCTATGCCCTTCCAACCGCACCGCCCAGCTTGTTTTACCGGCTTTCGCCTGAAGCTGCCCGTTTAACGTTCCGGTTCTGGCCAAGATTTTGGTAGTTATGATCATTCAAAAAAGCGTAAAGGCCTGTCAGCGCGCGCGGCCGGGAGTTTTGCCTGTGAAGTGGCAGCGATCGGGCTGACTTGATCTTTTGGTTGCTTTTGGATCAAGTCATACGGCGTAGCCCTCTTGAGCACCTTAAAAAAACAAACAATTGCGAAAAACGTAACAGCCCAACCCGCGGCGATTGAGCGGGACGATGCTTACAGTTTGCAATACTGCCGGCCATAACCCTATCGCCGGCCATAACCGCCAACACCCGCTTTTGTAAATTTTTCATCATAACACAAAAAATTCATTCATCAAGATGTAAGGGGGTGAAAAATAATTTTAGCTTTGCGATATAAAAGAAAATCAAACCAATGAGTGTTCTCGTAAATAAAGATTCTAAAGTTATAGTTCAGGGTTTTACAGGTAATGAGGGTAGCTACCACGCATCGCAGATGATAGAGTACGGTACCCAGCTTGTTGGCGGTGTTACACCGGGTAAAGGCGGCCAAACGCATTTAGATCGCCCTGTATTTAATACCGTTGCCGAGGCTGTTGCAAAAACCGGTGCTGATGTATCTATCATTTTCGTTCCGCCTGCATTTGCTGCCGACGCGATCATGGAAGCTGCCGAGGCAGGTATCAAAGTAATTGTATGTATCACCGAAGGTATCCCTACAAAGGATATGATAGCGGTAAAAGAATATTTGACTGATAAAGACGCTCGTTTAATTGGCCCTAACTGCCCGGGTATTATCACTGCCGATGAAAGCAAGATCGGTATCATGCCGGGCTTTATCTTCAAAAAAGGTAATGTAGGTGTGGTTTCAAAATCAGGTACGTTAACTTATGAGGCAGTTGACCAGGTGGTTAAAGCCGGTTTGGGTATCACAACGGCTATCGGTATTGGTGGCGACCCGATAATAGGTACACCAACTAAAGAAGCTGTTGAGCTGTTGATGAACGATCCTGAAACGCATGGCATCATTATGATAGGCGAGATAGGCGGCGGTATGGAAGCCGAAGCTGCCCGCTGGATAAAAGAAAATGGTACTAAACCTGTGGTAGGTTTCATAGCCGGCCAGACCGCGCCTCCGGGACGCCGTATGGGCCACGCGGGTGCAATTGTTGGCGGTGCCGACGATACTGCCGCCGCGAAAATGAAGATCATGGCCGAGTGCGGGATCCGCGTTGTTGCATCACCGGCAGAGATCGGCGCTGCAATGGCTGAGGAGTTAGCCAAGTTAGTGTAGCCCCCTAACCCCCTGAAGGGGGAATAAATAAATATACATCCCGGTCAGTTTGGCCGGGATCTTTTGTTTTCCGCTGTTGTGTTTCAGCTGGTTGTGTCTTTCCTTTCTTCCGCTGTTTGTGCTCTCTTTTTTACCGCTGTTTGTGTCCCCACAAACAGCTTGTGCAAATTGTCTGTGAGGACACAGACAATGGGAAATGATATCCTTTACAAGTAACAATTTGACTACAGGTTTGCTCATCTTTATCAAATTTTCCTACCTTGACATCAACCATTATAAAAAAACTAATTTATAGCTTATGAATACCCATCATCTATCGCGTAGGCGTTTTATTGGCAGCAGTGCAATGGCAGCCGCAGGCACTTTGTTGTTACCGCGTACATCAATGGCCCGTACATTTTTTGGCGGGGCCGATAAGCCAAATTCGGTTGTGGGCGGCGTACTGATTGGCGTTACTACCTATTCGTACCGCGATATGAAAAATGTCACCGCCGAGGATATGTTGCAATATTGCCTTCAAAACAACCTTAGCGGTGTCGAGCTGCGTGGCGATGCTGCCGAACTATCCGCAGGTGCCCCAAAACATGAAGCCGGACAATCGGGTGCTGATTTTAACAAAGCGATGGCCCAATGGCGCGCGACCGTATCAATGGATATATTTAAGCAGATCGGCAAGAAATTTAAAGATGCCGGGGTACAAATTTACGCTTACAAGCCGGTAGTTTTTGGCGTTAATAATACCGATGAGGAAATGGATTATGCCTTTAACGCGGGTAAAGCGCTTGGCGCGAATCACTGTAATTGCGAAATGCCCGAAAGCGACGCGCAAACCAAACGCATTGGCGACATAGCCACCAAACATAAAATGCGCGTTGGATACCATGCCCATACGCAAGCTACGCCTACTTTGTGGGATACTGCCATGAGCCAGTCTGAATATAACTGCATAAACCTGGATATCGGTCATTACGTTGCCGGCAACAATCCAAGCCCTGTTGATTTTATTTTAAAAAATCATGCCCGCATTACCAGTATGCACATTAAGGACCGTAAGATAAACAACGGCCCGAATACCGAATGGGGGCAAGGCGATACGCCGATAAAAGATGTATTACTGCTGATGAAAAAGAATCACTACAAATTTCCGGCGACGATAGAACTGGAATATAAGATCCCGGCAGGATCAGACGACGTAAAGGAAGTTATCAAATGCCGCGAATTTGCTGCCGCGATCTTAAGCGCCTGATCTATTTATCTATAGTAAGAAATTTAAAGCTATTCTTATCAGCCACTAAAGCTACCGGTTTATCTTTTGTAAAGGATAATTTGATAACAGCAGTTTTTCTGCGCTGTACTTTGGTGTTGCTGTAATGGGTATGCAACACGTAATACATTTGCCCGTCTTTACCGGTAAATACGTCGCCATGCCCCGTACCGTTAAAGCCTACCAAATGGCGGCTGATGATGGGGTTTGATGGGTTTTTGGTCCACGGCCCCATGGGGGATGTAGCGGTGGCATAACCAATGGCATAATCTATGTTTTGATAATCATTGCTCGAGTAAAGCAGGTAGTACAATCCGTTATGTTTTATTACGGTAGGACCTTCGCAAACCGGCCAGCCCTTATTGGCCGTGTTTTCCCATGGAAGGCTGGAGTTTACGCATTCTTTGGCGCTGGTCGTGTCAATATCAGACAAGTCGTCTTTTAGCGGCGCAACAAATACCCTGTTGCCTTTTTGTAGTCGTACAAAATATAAGTACAGCTTGCCATCCGTGTCTTTAAATATAAATGGGTCGATCTGGTGTACCGGTCCTGAGATTTTTTTTAGTGCCGATTGCTTAAAAGGTCCCAGCGGGCTATCGCTTTCAGCTATCGCGACATCCTCATTAGCGGCATAGGCCATGTAATATTTGCTCTTGTTCTTAAAGATCTGCGGAGCCCAAAACTTTGAAGTACCATAGCTATCGCCTTTTGCCAAAGCTAATCCGCCTTCGGCTCTACCTGCTCCTGCTTTCCAATTTACCAGGTCAGACGATTGATAGACCGGGAAACCCTGGTTGCTGCCTGTGCCATAAAGGTAGTATTGGCCATCCTCATAAAATATGGTTGGATCGGCTAATTGTATAGTATCTTTTTGGGATGATTGCGCATTAACGGTCATCGCGGTCAGTAACGCGCAAAACAGGTACAGGTATTTCATAGGTTTGTAATTTTACACTAAGGTAAAATTTAGCCATATACTTTGCGCTCCTGCTATCGTAAAGAATTGGTTATAATCGGCAGGGCAAAGACATTAAGATTTAAAAAGTATAACCCTCTTTATCGCTTGCGAAAGAGAGGGTCGACGAGCGGAGCAAAGTCCGGGTGAGTCTAAGCTAGTGCATCAATGTCAATACTGCACCATCAGTCGACTCACCCGACCGACGCTTCGCTGGGTCGCCCTCTCTTCACTACGTGTAAAGAGGGCAAAAGAATTTTAAAAGCGATTTCCCTGTTATAATCGGTCTTTGATCACTAAAGTATCAGCAACCTTATCGTGCAGGCATTGTTGCTGCTTGTTAAAAAAGGCATACAAATAACCTATAAATAGCGTAGCTATAGAAAGCACCTTGGCAAAATTACGGCCGGCAGCATGTGCAAAAGTCAGGCGGTTGCCCTGCATATCGCAAACTTTAATTTTGATGATCCGCTTGCCATAGGTGGCTTGTTTGGCTGAGCTTTCCATCACCATGTGATAGATGAGGTATACTATCGGTACAATGATCAGCAGGCTCAATATCAACGCGAATACTACCAGTTGTTTCTCAATAAACAACGATACCATGAATAACAGCAATATACAGGAGCCGCCTACAAACACCCAATCCAGCACCGCGGCAATGGCACGCTGATCGAACGAGGCGTAGTATTGCAGAAAAATTTCTTTACTAAAGCCCAAAAGCTCGCGTAGTTCGGCAACTTCACGGGCTTCTTTATAGTCGTCCATGGTATCGGTTTTTACAAAATCGCCGGGTTTTATTTGGCGTGATCTTAACTCGTCAATTGTAAACGGACCCTCGGGCTTGCCGTTAATTACCAGGATATATGTGTTTTGGGTAGATGCCATCTGTACCCAAAAATAAGATTATTCTTTTATTACTGCCATTGGTTGATATAATGTTATCTATATTTGCTGCAAGTTCTTTACTTTATTTTCAACAGATAGGTTCGCGGTTATAATAACCGCGATTAAAAAGGAACCGTGTGTAAATCACGGGCTGTCGCGCAACTGTAAGTAACACACCACAGTTGATGCCTTAACTCCAAAAATGTCCATTGTCCGCAGCACGGGATGAGAAGGACGGCATCAACGTTACAAGCCAGGATACTTGCCATTTGTTTAAGACAATGCTTTCGCGTTTTGAAGCAGTAGTCAGAGCACAAAAAGGAATTTTTATGGGCGTTGTATGCCCGTATAATTGTCCGCGTGTCTTTTATTACCATTCCACGAAAGCATACCGAAAACCGTAAGGAGCATTAAGTCAAATTAATGTTTAACCAAAAAAGTTTTATGCGTATGCTCAAAAACAATCTCGGCTACCCACGTGTGGGCGCCCATCGTGAACTCAAAAAAGCCAGTGAACAATACTGGGCCGGCAAATCCGGTAAACAAGAATTATTTGCAGCTGCCCGCACCATCCGCGAGCAAAACTGGAAACTGCAGCAAGAGGCCGGTATCGACCTGATCCCCTGCAATGATTTCAGCTACTATGACCAGGTGCTGGATACCTCGCTCATGTTAGGCGTTATCCCGCAGCGGTACACGCAGGTGTTGAGTAATAACCCGGACAACAGCGAGATAGACCTGTATTTTGCCATGGCCCGCGGTTATCAAAAGGACGGGCTTGACATTACCGCCATGGAGATGACCAAATGGTTTGATACCAACTACCATTACATTGTGCCCGAGTTTACCGCTAACCAGCAATTCAAGATCTTCTCTGAAAAAGTGTTTGAAGAGTTTACCCTTGGGCTTAAAACATTGGGCAAAGCGCCTAAAACGGTATTGATTGGGCCGGTAACCTACCTGCTTTTGGGTAAGGAAAAAGAACAAGGTTTTGAAAAGATCGACCTGATCAAAAACCTGGTGCCGGTATACATCGAGATCCTTAAAAAACTAAAAAGCTACGGCGCCGAATGGGTGCAGTTAGATGAGCCTTTCCTGGCGCTTGATCTTACCCAAAAGGAAAAGGATGCGTATACCTATGCCTACAAAGAGATCCGTAAAGGCTGCGCGGGCTTAAACCTGATGGCGGCTACTTACTTTGAGAGCCTGCATGAAAACACACCGCTGGCATTAAGCCTGCCGGTTAACGCGCTGCATATCGACCTGGTACGCGCGCCACAGCAACTGGACAAAGTATTGAGCCTGGTGCCCGAAAACCTGATCTTATCATTAGGTGTGGTTGACGGCCGTAATATCTGGAAGAATGACTATATCCGTTCATTAAGTCTTATCAAAAATGCTGTCGCAGCTATCAGTACAAACAGGGTAATGATAGCGCCAAGTTGCTCGTTGCTGCATACGCCTTTTGATCTCGATCTTGAGACCGCCATTGATCCTGAGATTAAAAACTGGATGGCTTTTGCCCGTCAAAAATTGACGGAAATTGACGAATTAAGTCAAATAATTGCCGGAAATAACGATTTATTGCAGGCTAATTTAAAGGCAATATCAAGCCGTAATATCTCTAAGCTGATCCACAGGCAAGAGGTAAAACAACGCGTTGCTTTCATTACCGATGCGGATGCAGATCGCGTTAGCCCATTTGCCGAAAGACAGAAGATCCAGCAGCAAACCTTTAAACTGCCGCTCTTCCCTACAACTACCATTGGGTCTTTCCCACAAACTGATGACATCCGCCAGTTGCGCGCCAAACTGAAAAAAGGCGAGCTAACCCAGGAGCAATATGACGCAGAAATCGCTAAAGCTACTATCGATGCCATCCGATGGCAGGAAGAAGTGGGCCTGGACGTACTGGTGCATGGCGAGTTTGAACGTAATGATATGGTGGAGTATTTCGGCGAATTGCTGGATGGCTTCCTATTCACCAAAAACGGTTGGGTACAAAGCTATGGCAGCCGTTGCGTTAAGCCGCCGGTTATATATGGCGATGTAAGCCGCCCGGCGGATATGACCGTTAAGTGGAGCAGCTTCGCGCAAGCCAATACTGATAAATTGATGAAAGGCATGCTGACAGGGCCGGTTACCATCCTGCAATGGTCGTTCGTCCGTGATGATCAGCCACGGTCGGTTACTACCAACCAGATAGCTTTGGCTATTCGTGACGAGGTGGTAGCTTTAGAGCAGGCCGGTATTAAGGTGATCCAGATAGATGAGCCTGCCATACGCGAGGGCTTACCTTTGCGCAAAGCGGACTGGGCAACTTACCTTGATTGGGCAGTTAGAGCGTTCCGGATCTCGGCCGCGGGTGTGCAGGATGAAACACAGATCCATACACACATGTGTTACAGCGAGTTTAATGACATCATTAAGCACATTGCCGATATGGATGCCGATGTGATCACCATTTAAACCTCACGCTCGCAAATGGAACTGCTGGAAGCCTTTGCCGATTTTAAATACCCTGCCGAGATTGGCCCGGGTGTTTATGATATCCACTCGCCACGTGTGCCGACTACCGAAGAAATGGTAAGCCTGCTTGAAAAGGCTGCCGACCTATTGCCGGTAGGCAACATTTGGGTTAACCCGGATTGCGGACTTAAAACCCGCAAGTGGCCCGAAACGAAGATCGCCCTGCAAAACATGGTGGACGCCGCCAAAGCGGCAAGAGAGATATTTAGCAAAGAGCCGGTTAATTAATAGTTTCAGTTTAATTGGGGCCGTACGGAGCGATCCGTGCGGCTTTTTAATATATAACCACAATGGATACAGAACAACGGATACAATTAGCCGAGACCAGGGTTTTTAAAGCGGTATTCCCCAATACCACCAACCACTATGATACTTTGTTTGGCGGTACCGCCATGCTTTTAATGGACGAGATAGCTTTTATTACCGCTACCCGTTTTACCCGCAAGCGGATGGTTACCGTATCGTCAGACAGGATCGACTTTACACACCCTATCCCGGCTGGTACTATCATAGAGCTGGTGGGCAAAGTGCAGCATATCGGCAATACCAGTTTGCGGATCTCCGTAGATATTTATGTGGAGGAGATGTATTCTTTTAGCCGCGAAAAAGCCATTACCGGCACATTTACCTTTGTAGCTATCGACGAGCATAAAAAGCCAGTGAAGATCATAGATGAGCAGGTTTAGGGATGATCTTGTTTCACGCGAGTGTGAAACAAATGAAACAAGATTTTTAAATAGTATTAACTTGATATCTTCCACTATGCGAAATAATGGCTCCCGTATTACGCATTTGTACATTGGCAAATGTCCCGTCACTATTAAATGTTTTCAAATAGCCATGCGGAGCGTTTTGCAACGGCTGCCCGTTATAGGCCGCCTGGGCCAATTCCCAAATGCCGGTAAATGTTTTTTTGTTGGCTTGGGCAAATGTGGTTATTGCCAAAAATTGCAGGCATAATGCTACAGTAAGTTTTAAGATCGGTTTCATGATTAGGTAATTGGTTAAATCAAATATATGAAAAGTACGGATATAAGATATTTGCCAGGGTTTAAAATAAATCACGTAATAATAGCCTGCAACCAGATCTTGTGATCTTTTCAAAATATTGTTTTAAGCAATACTTTTTCTTAAACCAAACCTCCAAATAAACGTTGCTATTGCATAACTAAAAAAATTAAAATTATGAGCGTTACATTAGATCAGGCTGAAAAAATATCAGATGCTGCAAAATCAAGAGCAAAAGAAATTGGTGTAGCTATGAATATCTCCATCGTTGATGAAGGCGCTAACCTGGTGTCATTCCACAGGATGGACAACGCATGGTTGGGATCAGTTGATATCTCCATGAAAAAAGCAAAAACCGCCCGTTTCTTTGATATGAATTCGGGCGAGATAGGTAAGTTGTCGCAACCTGGCGGCCCGTTGTATAATATCGAACATTCAAACGGCGGGCTGATCAGCTTTCCCGGCGGCGTTTTACTTAAAGACAGCGCAGGTAAAATAGTTGGCGCTATTGGTGTATCAGGCGGTTCTGTAGACCAGGACCACGATGTAGCGACAGCAGGCGCCGAAGCTTTAAAATAGCCAACGATTATAAAAATAAAAAGCCTCCCCATCTGGACTGCCCCCGAAAAGTTAGACGAAGTTAAAGATTAATTACAATGATGAGCCCGGTATTTTATCGGGCTCATTCCTTTTAAATTGAGTTTGATTCTGTCATTGTTATAATACCTGATATATTCT
>JAQBOP010000151.1 GCA_028287975.1 Mucilaginibacter sp.
GCCCGTACTTGCCGGGGCATTACGGTTAAAGTTGTTGTTAGGGCGATTACCTTGATAACCACCACCAGTATTATTTGGCCTGTTCCTGAAATCAGGGCGATTAGCATTATTATTACCGGTATTGTTACCGCCGCCTTGTGGGGCATTGCCACCACCTGCCGGGTTAGTACCCTGTTGCGGCTGTCCATTGTTATTGCCGCCCTGGCCGGGTCCCTGATTGTCTTTACGCTTACGTTTGCGCTTATGGTCTGCGTTGGTGTTTGATGATGACGCTACCGGGTTGCGTTTTGGCACAACAGGTAAAGTGATCTTACCAACAATATTTGGCCCGCTTAAACGCGCTGCTTTTGCCCTGATAACATCCGGGTCACCGCCTTCTTCATTAGCAGGTTCGGCCGCAGGCGTTGCTACCGGTGCCTGTGTTACAACAGGTGGAGCAGTTACTGTAGGTGCAGCCGACGCTTTTACATCTTCAGCTTTTGGAGCCTCAGGAGCAACTTCTTTTTTTGCTTCAACAACCGGCTCGGGTGCTTTTACTTCTTCCTTGGGCTCCACTTTTGGTGCAACCGGTTCAGGTTTCGGAGTTTCCTCTTTAACCTTTTCTACCGGTTTAGCGCCTAAATTATTAAGGTCTATTTTACCTACAATTTTTACACCCGGCAAAGCGTCGGTATTGCCGGCTTCCTCTGCTTTTGCAGGTTCGGGAGTGGGTGCCGGCTGCGGTTTCTCAACCGGGGCTGGTGGCGCCGTAAAATTACCGGCGTTCTTGATCAGGATCTCTTCGTTTTCGAAATCTCTTGAACGGCGGTTTTCAAGCGGTTTGTCAGGCGTAATGCCAGGTTCCTCTTTTCGGATCTTACCGATACTGATTTGCTTGGCTTCTTCCTTAATACTTTTGTCAACAGCAAACTCTTTTAACAAGGTACTGTACATGTCGTTATCCAGCTTTGCCATAGGTTGTTTATCAACCTTATAGCCCTTCGTAGCTAAAAAATCAACAATGGTACTCATACCAATGTTAAGCTCTTTTACTGCTTTAATTAATTTTATTGACTTGTCTTCTGACATTTATTGCTTTTTCTTTCTCTGCTTATTTATGCAAAAATACGATTTTAATTTTGCTTAATTTTTATTATTCAAATTCTGCCTGTAATATTGAAAGCACTTCTTTTACTGTTTCTTCCTCTAAATCGGTACGTTTTACCAGTTCGCCTACAGTTAAAGCTAAAACTGACTTTGCTGTATCTAAACCAATGCGTTTAAATTCATCAAGGATCCAGCTTTCAATTTCGTCAGAAAATTCTTCAATATCCACATCCTCGTCATGCTCATCAGCCTCACGGTAAACATCAATTTCGTAACCTGTCAATTTACCTGCCAGTTTAATGTTATGGCCACCACGACCTATAGCTAACGATACCTGGTCTGGCTTTAAATATACCGCCGCGGTTTTCTTCTCATCATCCAGTTTAATTGATGTGATCTTAGCCGGCGACAAAGCACGTTGTATGTATAACTGAATATTGTTGGTAAAGTTTATAACGTCGATGTTTTCATTTTTCAACTCGCGTACTATACCGTGGATCCGTGAACCTTTCATACCCACGCAGGCACCAACCGGGTCGATACGGTCATCGTACGATTCAACTGCTACTTTAGCTCTTTCGCCAGGCTCGCGTACAATTTTCTTGATCGTGATCAAACCATCAAAGATCTCAGGCACTTCAAGCTCAAACAAACGTTGTAAGAATTCAGGTGCGGTACGTGATATAATGATTTTAGGGTTGCTGTTCAGCATATCTACTTTGTAAACAATAGCTTTTACACTGTCGCCTTTTTTAAAGTAGTCGGCAGGGATCTGCTCTGTTTTTGGCAATAAAAGCTCGTTGCCTTCATCATCCAATACCAAAGTTTCTTTTTTCCATACCTGGTAAACCTCACCGGTAACTATCTCGCCAACACGGTCTTTATATTTCTTAAATATCTCGTCTTTCTCTAACTCCAGGATCTTAGATACCAGGGTTTGGCGTGCAGCTAATATCGCACGGCGGCCAAAGCTCTCTAATGTGATCAGCTCAACATAATCATCACCCACTTCCAGATCAGCGTCAAGCAGTTTTGCTTCTGCCAATTCAATTTCCAGGTCATCGTCCTCACTAAACCCATCTTCCATAACCACACGTGTGCGCCAGATCTCCAAGTCACCGTTGTCGGTGTTTACAATTACGTCACAATTTTCGTCAGTGCCGTATTTTTTACGGATCATACTTCTGAAAACGTCTTCCAGCACGCTCATCATCGTCGGGCGATCAATGTTTTTGAAATCTTTGAATTCCTGGAATGAATCAATTAAATTAATATTGCTCATTTTCTTACTTAAATGATATTAAAACTTTTGTTTCTGTTATTTGCTCAATCGGGATAACGCTTTCAACAAGTTCGTCCTTTTTCCCTTTTTGTTTTATTTTCTCTTCAATCATCACGGCATCTTCTGTAATTGCCGTTAAATTACCTTCTCTTTTGCTGCCATCGGCCATTTTTATAGCCAGGTTGCGGCCTATATTTTTTGTATACTGCCTGGCCAGGGTTAGCGGTGTATCAATACCCGGCGATGAAACCTCCAGGTTATAAGGTGTTTTTATTATATCCTCCTCTTCCAGCTTAAAACCTACATACCTGCTTATCTGCACACACTCGGCTATCCCGATACCATTATCACCGTCAACAAGTATGATCAGCTTTCCGTTACTGTGTAATTTGGCACTCACCAAAAACAGATCAGGACGCTCTATCTCGGCGATCTTTTCTTCTACAAGTTCAACAACCCTTTTTTCAATATTCATATCCGCCTCTCTTTTTCTGTCCCGGTAATTCATCGGAACGGAATGATTGGTAAACTAAAAGAGGGGGCAATGTGCCCCCTCTTCCTTAATTTGATTGCAAATATAGTAAAAATTATCTAAAGGTCAAGTGTTATGGCTTAAAAATCAAATCGGTATAGTGCAGCTGCCCTTTAGTGGTTTTACCTTGCACATAATCCCAGATGCTTTTGTTACCGGCGTAGTTATAAAAGCGGATAAAATAAGCTTGCTGTTTAATAAAAGACGTATCGGGAGTAAACACAACGGCGCTATCTTTTAGTTGGTATTTACCGGGTTGTGCGGGTTGGTAATCTTTATTATCCGTATCTGCCGGAAGGCGGTAAATAGCGAACAGGCTTTGCCAGTTTTTAATGGTATCGCGGTCAATGTCGTTAAGTATAACCGGATCGATGCCTATTATTTTTAAAGATTGCTTATTATCGATCAGGCTGATATGGATTGGAGTTACGGATTGTTTATGCCTGCAGCCAAAACAAATCAGCACAATAAAAATCAATTGCTTTTTCATTCTACTGTAGAGAGATCAAATCCAACTCCAATAAATTGAAATGATTGTCTGTAGTAAATAAAAGCATATTTTGTTCAACAGCAATAGCCGCTATCCAAATATCATTTTCAGGTATCGGCAAACCTTTTCTTTTCAGATCGGATTTTAATTGTCCATAAACTATTGAAGCGCCTAACTCGGGTGGCACACTTATACAAGTTGCTAAAAAATCTTCTATTTGACCTATGTGTTTTTTTGCGTTGGATGAGGCGTAAGCTCCATAATACAATTCGCCCACTACAATAGTGCTTACATAAACTTCCTGAAAAGCTTTTAATTTTTCTGTGACTATTATATTATCCTTAAAAAAATGAATAATTACGCTGGTATCAAGAAAACACTTATTTCCAGTCATTTTCGTTTATTTGTTCGCAACCATCTTCAATATTTTTTTCAAACTCATCAAGTTCTTTTTTACTTAATTTGTTCGTGAAATTGGCGAATTTTTCCGAAGCAGTACTTGGCGATGCCATTAATATGTTTTCAATTTTTTTTAGCACATCTTCATTTGTTTCCCTTATCAGGGAAGATATTAAATGAAGTTTTTTTGCCTCTGTGTAAATCATTTTTAAACAGTTATATATACAAATATAAGAGTTTTAATTTTCAGATACTACCTCTCAATTTCAGTCAAACAATTCCGATTTGCATTCGTAAATCCCTTTTCAAAATCAACATTTTTGATGAGCTTAAAATATTATAAAACAAAAGGTATTAAGTTTAAATTTATACTCTTATGCTGCCACTATTAATTGCCCGACAGATCCGCGAAGCGGATGCCCATACCATTGCTAACGAGCCTATCAGCTCTGTCGATTTAATGGAGCGCGCATCAAAAGCATTTGTGGGTTGGTTCATCAACCACTTTCCGGATAAAAAAACAGCCATAGCCGTTTATTGCGGCACAGGAAATAACGGCGGCGACGGGCTTGCAATAGCGCGTATGCTCCACGATCATAAATATTTAAACGTGCGTGTTAAGCTGGCGCGATTCTCTGAAAAATCAACCGGCGATTTTAATATCAATCTGCAAAGACTTAATGAAAAGGGAATTCACCCAGTTGAACTTAACCCAGGCCTGGATTTCCCTGCCGAGAACAGCGGAATCATTATCGACGCGTTATTAGGTAGCGGCCTGAATAAACCACTGGACGGTGATTATAAAAAACTGGTCGAATATATTAACAGCCTGAATAAAACTGTGGTAGCGGTTGATGTACCCACCGGCTTTTTTACCGATGGAGAGATGGAAAGTAATGCAACCATTATCAAGGCCGACCTGGTAATCACTTTTCAACAACCCAAGATCAATTTTTTACTGCCTGAATCTGCTCCGCATATTAACTGCTGGGAGGCGGTAAATATCGGGCTTGATGAGCCGTTTATACAATCGCTTAAATCAGCTTACCTGTTTGTTGAGGAAAAGGATATCAAAAAGATACTAAGGCCGCGTCATCATTTTAGCAACAAAGGCACTTATGGCCATGCCCTCATAATTGCCGGGCAGGCTAAAACAATGGGCGCTGCATTGCTCAGTTCTGCGGGATGCGCTTATGCCGGAGCGGGTTTGACCACTGCCTGTGTGCCTGAAAGTGGCCTCACTGCATTGAATACTTACCTACCCGAGTTGATGGCCGTAGTCAGAAAAGATGATGAGCTACCCAATATTGAATGGAAACAATATACAACCATAGGTATAGGGCCGGGATTGGGTAAAAACGAAACTACTTTAGCTTTATTAAATGATGTTTTAGACAACTTCAAGAAACCGGTAGTTATAGATGCGGACGCATTGAACTTATTAGGCGAAAATCCGGACCTGTTGAAGAAATTACCCGCAGGTAGTGTTTTAACGCCACACATGAAAGAGTTTGATCGTCTGTTTGGCAAGCATGACAACTGGTGGCAAAGGCTGCAAAGCAGCAGGGCAGCAGCTAAAAAGCACAATATTTACATCGTGCTAAAAAATGATTATACCATAGTGGCTACGCCCGATGAAAGGATTTATTTTAATTCGACAAGTAATGCGGCAATGGCAACGGGTGGTATGGGCGATGTGCTTACCGGCATAATTAGTTCATTGCTGGCGCAAAAATACACACCCGAAGAAGCCTGTATCCTTGGCGTGTACATCCACGGTAAAGCCGGGGACGAACTGGCACTACCTAATCGAATGAATGTTGTTTTACCGGGACGGCTTGCCCAGCAACTTCCAGCTACCATGGCAAAATTAATGGCATAAAAAAGACGGCTGCAAGTATTATACAGCCGTCTTTCGTACTTATTAACTGATCTTATAAAGAACTAATACTCGGTGTTTTTATATTAAGACACCGATGAGTATGTATTAGTTACAGTTTATTAAATATTATAAATTTACAGCACCCGCGACCATCATCTTATCCATGGTTGGGTTAACACTGCCGCCCCTTGGCTCAAGCGTTACCGCAAACACGGTAGGCGCGGCAACAGATTTCATCTGTTTCATGTTTGAACTATCAGCGGTTGATTTATCAAACACACCTAAGTCAACAGGTTTGCCTGCTACTATTGCCCATAGCTGGTATTGGTGTTCCTGGTCATTTTCAGGCATATTTAATGCCGTCATGTCGATCATTACCTTCTTTTTTACCGGGCTCCAGGCAACTGTCATGCCGCCTGACGGTAAGTTTTTGGTGCCTTTCAGCTTTAAAACTTTAAACGTTGTGTCTCTGAAAACGCCCAGAGCTTCGTTCATATAACCGACAGTTTTACTAATGTGTTGATTTTGTGTGGTCATGACAACCAGTTGCAGGTTTGATTTTTGCAGCTTGTCGTAAACATTAAACAGCGCAACCAAACTTCCTATTAATAAGGCAACGCTCGCTGCAAATGCATATTTATAAAAATTATTTGCCGGAGTCTTCATTATTACTACATTATCAGCAGCAGCACCTTTTTTAGTGAATGTGGCATCATCAGCCAGGTTGGTAACCAGGCTATTTAATATTCTATTTCTTTGATTTTCTAACGGCTCAACCGCATTGGCAAATGCATATGATTCCAGCGCCTTCTCAACCTCACTTAGCTCCGCCTTAACAGCCGGATGTTTTTGAACCATTGCTTCAACCTGCTGCTTTTCTGTAGGAGAAACATCACCCAGAACGTAGAGTTCTAAGATACCTGATTCAATAAATGCTTTTACGTCTTCCACTTTTTAGACTTCAATTAAAATTTTTCCTGAGTTCAATTATTGCCGTCCGCAACCGGGTTTTAATGGTACCAAGCGGGATACCTAATTCGTCGGCAGCCTCAACATGCGTGTAACCTTTAAAATACACCAAATCAAGGATAGATTTTTGTTCGGGTTTGAGCTTCTGTACCAGCTCTTTTATCCCCATTAACTCGGGCTTGTAAACTGTGTTTCTTTGTTCGTCAATGAAAGTTACGTTATTTTCTAACTCTTGGTTTTTGTTGTGATTCTTAAAATCTTTCGACCTTAATTTGTCAATAGACAGGTTGCGGGCAATGTTAACCATCCATGTAAATAAACGGCCTTTATCGGCACTGTAGCTCGAAAAAGAGTGCCATATTTTCACAAAGGTTTCCTGCAAAACATCTTCAGAAGTAGCTTCGTCGACAATAATTCTGCAGATAACACCATAAAGTGATGCCGAGTACATATCGTACAGCGCTTCCACGGCGATCTTTTCACGGTGCCTTAATGCCAGGACCAGCTCTTCTTCTGAAAGGGATATTTTTTTCTTACTCACAAGCTGGTGAATATATAAAGGAATTCTTAGATTTCAAATAAGTGTTTTTCAGCATGATACGATGAACGGACTAATGGTCCGCTTTCAACATACCTAAAACCCTTATCAAGCCCAATTTGTTTGTAAAAAGAAAATTGATCCGGGTGGATCCAATCAATTACGGGGTGATGGCTGCGTGTTGGCTGTAAATATTGGCCTAATGTTAATATATGTACACCGGCATCAAGCAGGTCGTCCATTGCTTCTAAAACATCTTCTTCCTTTTCGCCCAGGCCCAGCATAATGCCCGATTTTGTGCGCAAACCGGCAGCCGATACTTGTTTTAATGCCTCAAGGCTCCTGTCGTACTTCGCCTGTATGCGCACTTCTTTGGTTAAGCGCCTTACGGTTTCAAGGTTATGTGATACTACTTCCGGGCGGGTTTCTAAAACACGCGCCAGGTTATCCCATTGGCCCCTAAAATCGGGCAACAAAGTTTCTAAAGTAGTTTCGGGGCTTTCCCTGCGGATGGCATTTATGGTTTCGGCCCAGATAATAGAACCGCCGTCTTTAAGATCATCACGATCAACCGAGGTGATCACACAATGTTTAACCTGCATCAGCTTAACTGAGTTGGCTACGCGGTTAGGCTCATCCATGTCAACAGCCAGCGGCCTGCCTGTCGCTACCGCGCAAAACGAGCATGAACGGGTACAAATGTTACCCAGGATCATAAAAGTTGCCGTGCCTGCGCCCCAGCACTCGCCCATATTAGGGCAATTACCGCTTTCGCAAATGGTGTGCAGCTTATGCGTGTCCACCAAACTACGTACATGCGCGTACTCTTTCCCCACTGGAAGCTTTACCCTAAGCCAGTCTGGCTTACGTTGCTTTTGTTCAACTGGTACTACCGGCAATTCGATCATAAAAACAAAAGTAGTTAAAAACACGCTAACCCAATAAGCGGCTTATATAAATATTACAGTGAGTTGATAGACGCCCCCTCACCCCCTAAAGGGGGAACAAAAGTTCATTGTTATTATGCAGAAACCCAGCAAACATTTTTAAATTTGTAGTTCACAAACTTAAAATTCCCCCTTTAGGGGGTGAGGGGGCTTATGGCAACTATACACACCACTTACCTTGGCGGCTTACGCACAGAGGCGACACACTTACAATCCGGAACAAAAATTATAACCGACGCGCCGACTGATAATAAAGGCAAAGGCGAAGCATTTTCGCCGACCGATCTGTTGGCGGAGTCGTTAGCAGGGTGCATGTTGACCACCATGGGTATAGCTGCCGACGCGCATGGCATAGATATGGACGGAACTGAATGCGAGGTTACCAAGATCATGGCTGCCAATCCGCGCCGTGTGGCCGAGGTGGTTACCAACCTTAAATTTCCGAAAGAATATACCGACCACGAAAAAAACATTTTAGAAAAAGCCGCGCTTACCTGCCCGGTAGCCGTAAGCTTGCACCCTGACGTGGTAAAGACGGTTAATTTTGGCTGGTAGGGTTTAATTCAAAAGGTAAAAGTCAAAATTAAAAAGCCGGTCTGTTTTTGACTTTTTAATTTTGACTTTTACCTTTAATTTATCTCCGACAACGCTTCATCCACCGATATCGCGCCGTGCGATTGGTCAAGGACACACTCACCATCTTTAATTAATAATAATTGTGGCGACTCATGGTGCACGTGGAATAATTGCACTACCTGGCTTGATATATCACGATATTGTATCAGGTCCAGAAAATATAACGGCATATCCTGGGGCAGGTCTTCCCAATCTAATTCAAAACGCCTTTTAGCCATCATACTGATAGAGCAGCGGGTGCTGTGTTTAAAAATTAAGCTATAACCTTGTTGCTGCTTAATTTCGTTAAGCTGTTCTGCTGATTGTAATTGTATCCACGCCATAATGTTGCAAAGGTAAGAATGCTCGTTCCGTTATAAGTAATTACAACGTCAAACAATTATTTGTTTTAAGCAAACCCGTAATGATCTGTTCTTATCTGCGGCCCCTTGGGTAAGAGCTGTAAGCAGGGCAAAGTTTGTTGGAGCATGAGGTGATGATGCTTCCCATTGTTAACGCCAGAAGAACTATATAAATTACTTTTCTCATGTTCCTAATATCTATATTATATTCT
>JAQBOP010000154.1 GCA_028287975.1 Mucilaginibacter sp.
CTGAAATTTCAATGAAGTACCGGTTAAACGGCGGGGTAATAATTTACCCTGATCATTAATAAACTTTAATAAAAAGTTAGCGTCTTTGTAATCGATATACTTAATACCGTTCTTTTTAAAACGGCAGTATTTTTTACGGTTGTCCTCTACTTTAGGGGCAGTTACGTATTTAATTTGGTCGTTTGCCATTATTTTGCTTCCTCCACTTTAGCTGCAGGTTTTTTGTTAAAAGCACCGCTGCGTTTTTTTTCATTGTAAGCTATGGCATGTTTGTCCAAAGCAATGGTAAGGAAACGCAAAACACGCTCATCGCGCCTTAACTCGACTTCCAATTTGTTAATTAAATCACCCGGAGCCTTAAATTCAGTTAAGTGATAGTACCCTGTAGTTTTCTTTTGGATAGGGTACGCTAATTTTCTCAAACCCCAATTATCCTCCTGGACAATTTCGGCTCCGCCATCAGTAAGGGTTTTGCTATATTTGGCTATTGCCTCTTTAGCTGTTTCTTCTGATAACAACGGGGTTAGAACGATCACGATTTCGTACTGTTGCATTATTATACTTTGATTTTTAATTAATTACCCGATAATTCGGGGTGCAAATGTAGTAAGATATTTTTATTTATCCAACATAAAGCATAGTAATTTTATAGCAGCCTTTATATAGACAGTTAAACTCGTTTTATACCCAACCTTTGTTAATAAAAATAAAACATCAAATTAACATGTAATATAAAACATAAGCCTAAGTTCGGGTGTCTATTAAATTAATAAAACATTACCGCCATTTAATAAAACATTACCGCCATGCAGTTTACCGACTTTAACAACGATAGAACAGAAAGTTCGAATTTCATGTATGATACCATCTATTTTCAGGCACCTGGCGAAAAGGATTTTTCGGAAGGTAACCGGACTGATGAGGACGATGAGGATTTTGACGACGAAGAGTTTGAAGATGAGGCAGAAGATATTGACGACCTGAATGCGATACGCGTAGGTGATGACACTAATGAACCCGGCGCAGATGATTATGACATTACCAACCCTGATCCGGACGATGACCACCTGCCGGAAGAAGAGTTACAATAATATACCGCGACAAGATTTACGAAGTTTTTAAAACTTCGTAAATCTCACTTGATCCATTTTATCAACAATCCGTCCTGACACTTTCAGGTAAAGCATTTTCTTGCTAACTTAGTAGCTGTGGATAATTTTATTGTTTCGGCACGCAAATACCGCCCGGCTACTTTTGAAACTGTTGTTGGTCAGCAACATATCACCAACACGCTAAAAAACGCTATTAAAAATAATCAGCTGGCGCAGGCATTTTTGTTCTGCGGCCCGCGTGGTGTGGGCAAAACTACCTGCGCGCGCATCCTTGCAAAAACCATTAATTGCACCAATTTGCAGCCTAACGGCGAAGCCTGCGGCGTTTGCAGCACCTGCCAATCCTTTCAAAACGGAAACTCTTTTAACGTACATGAGCTTGATGCGGCATCAAACAACTCGGTTGATGATATCCGCAGCCTGATAGAGCAGGTACGCATACCACCGCAGGGCGCGCGTTTTAAAGTTTATATTATTGATGAGGTGCACATGCTATCGCAGGCGGCGTTTAACGCTTTCCTGAAAACGCTTGAAGAGCCACCGCATTATGCCATATTTATATTAGCCACTACAGAGAAGCATAAGATACTACCCACTATACTTTCGCGCTGCCAGATCTTTGATTTTAACCGCATCGGTGTTGATGATATGGCTAATCACCTGGCATCAATAGCACAAAAAGAGGCTATTAAATATGAGGTTGACGGCCTGCATATCATCGCCCAAAAAGCAGATGGCGGTTTGCGCGACGCTTTATCGATGTTTGACCAGATCGTTAGTTTTTCGGACGCTAATGTAACCTATCGCGCGGTAATTGATAACCTGAATATTCTTGATTACGATTACTACTTTAATATCACAGATAGTTTACTACAGGAAAATACCGCTAAAACGTTGTTGTTTTTTGATGAGATCTTAAACAAAGGATTTGACGGCGCACATTTTATCTCGGGCCTGTCAGAACACTTCCGCAATTTGCTGGTAACCAAGGACGCCTCGACATTAAAATTATTAGAGGTAAGCGAAGGTATCAAGGCCAAATATCTGCAGCAATCGCAAGCGGCTAATGTGTCGTTCCTGTTATCGGCAATGAATATTGCCAACCAGTGCGACCTTAATTACAAGCTTAGTAAGAACCAACGCCTGCAGGTTGAGCTGGCTTTACTTAAAATGTGCCACCTGCTCTCGGTATTTAGCCTGGCTACCACGCCGCTAACTGCAATGCCCGATAATAACGAGCAGCTAAAAAAAAAACCTGATACCTCAGCAGTAAACATTCCCCAACCTGCTAATATCAATACTGAGGTTGCTATGGTAAGCGATGCTCCGGCTACTTACGTTACATCGCCGAAAATTGCTGAACCGGTTAAGGCGCCGGCAGAAAGTATCAAAAAAGAAGAACCGCCCGTTGCCGATAAACCAAAGCCATCGTTTATACCAAACTCGGGCACTACCTCTGTAAAAATACCATCGTTAAAAGATATCGGTAATGTACAGGACAGCGTAATTGAAGAGGAGGATCCTTACCTGAAAGGGGATGCAAAAGAGGATTTTACATTCAATGATTTTTTAAGGGAGTGGAACGTTTATGCCGCAAAAATAAAGGCTGAAGGAAAAATGAACCTACTGCCGGTTTTTATTACAGAAGTACCTATGATGCTACGGCCTTACGTGTTTGAAATTGTAGTTGGCAATAAAGTGCAGGAAGATCTTTTCAGGGATGAAAAACCATTTTTCCTGAATTATATGCGCAGCACACTTAAAAATTTCGACCTGGAAGTAAATGCCCGTGTTGACAAACAGGTAGCTGTTAAACGCCCCTATACCGATTTAGAAAAATACCAGCACATGGCCGCGAAAAACCCGCAGCTGGCCGAGCTGCGCAAGCGCTTTAACCTTGATTTTGATTGATAAATACAAAATCCTACCTTTATCAACTGGTTTATTTATAAATAATTAGGTGGAGAAGTGTCTTAAGCTATTATTAGCATTAACAATCCCGGTGGTCATGTTTGCTGGCTCATGTAAGCTTGATAAGCCTGTATATCCCCAAACTAACCCCAACGATGTTGATATTACCGATCAGACCGTTTTAGGAATGATTGTAAATGGCCGTGTAATTGACGACCCTTACTTAACTTCTGAGTGGATAACTAAACAAACAGTACAGCAGCTATATGATACTGCATACACGGTTTTGTCAGGAACGGGTGTAAATAATCTGTTTAGTACCGTAACAATTAATGACAGGGCAAAAAGCGTTAAATATTCAGGTTTGTTAAACGATACCGCGGCTACCGGTACTTATGAGTTAGGCACAGCTGATAATGTCTTATACATTAAACTCTCTTCAAATCCTTTTTTTAACAGTACACTAAGTACAGTAAGGATCACACATTTAACCTCAACAGAAATGACCTGGGTAGCGCTTGATACTACATCGACAGTGTTAGATGGCAAGTATTATCATAAGGGGTTCCAGGTAACTTTTAAGAAGTAAAACGGCACGGTAATTTTAGACAACTTATTATAAAATGCCCGGGAATAAGCCTGTCAATTATTGCCGGTATTTTTGACTTTTCGCACTATTTACAGACTGATAAATATTTATATATTTGTGTAAAGTACTTAAGCCCAATAGCTAAATGAAAAAACCTTTACTCTTTATATTCTTCGGTGTATCAATCGCAGTTACTTCATGCAAACTGGATAAACCCATAATGCCCGGCGATAAGGGTTATGTGGCTTATGTGCCTAAACCAACCGGAAATGTAGGTACTACAGGAAGCACGGGAACTACTGGAACTACGGGAGCCACCGGAACTACGGGAACAACTGGTACTACCGGCGATACAGGAACAACGGGTACAACCGGAACAACAGGCACAACTGCCGGAACCAACCCTGTACTTACTGGTAATTGGGTAGCTACAAGCCAACGAGCTATTACTTATCATGAAGATAATACGCTATGGACAAATGATCCAAATGATATCACCATAAATTCTATTGTGATTGATGACGCAACACAGACCGCAGATTTTGATTCTACAACTTACACCTACACGGTAACCACAGTAAGTGGCATAAAATATATGACGTTTACGCCAAATGATCCGTTTTTTAGAGAAGGCTCTGATAAAAAAGTGCAAATAGTTACCTCAACCAGTTCCACTTTAGTCTTGCTTGCAAAAGATTCACAAATAGTTGATTTTGGCAGCGGCATTAGATTTTATGGTGCAAGTCAAATAACTTTCACCAAGCAATAATAAAAAAGCGTCCCGGATATTCGGGACGCTTTTTTATTATTATTTCATATTATGCGGCCTGTCATTTTTAGGATACCCTTCTTCATCAAGATCATCCCGGTCATCTTCGGGGGTATGGCCAAGCATTTCGTCTATCGGGTCAACATTAACTATCTCGCCGTCATCAACGTGCATGCCTAACTGATCGACATCTGTTTCTAATGATTCATTGGGGATATATTCGTCAACCACATCATAAGGGTTAGCCTCGTCATAGCTTGAGCTTATATCAGCACCGTTTTTTTGCGAGGTATTATAAGGGTCGGGGTGGTCATAATCCGGATCGTCACTTTTTACATCAAGCTCGTAGCTATTGTCCTCGGCGTTAAACATTAATTGATCATCGTCAATAGTTTCGCCAAGTTCGTCCTTCAGGGTTCTGTCCCTGTCGTCGTTTTCGTTGTCAAATGGATCGGTGCTCATGGGTTAAATCTTTTATTAAAGATACATAGAAAAAACCCTGCCAAAATAAATTATACGATCAAAATAGCAATTAGTAATGAATTTGCTTTCTATACGACGTTACACCACCAATGGCAAGTTTGATTCCGATGGAATATTGCGAGTAAGCATCTTTTTGATTACCCGCTGTATAACCATCCAGGCCGTCGCCCAGTACGAAGTTGTACTGATAGCCCAGGTCTATTTTAAACGAAGGTTCATTATAACTGTTAAACACTTTAAACTCGTACCCAATTCTTGCCGGGATAAGGATCTGGTTACTGTTTAACTCACCGGGTGTATAAAATCCCGGGGTTTTTATGGATGCCCTGTTAATATTAACGATATGGTTAACAACAAAACCCACACCGGACGATACATATAAATTTTTAAAAGCATTGGCGAACGGGCTTTCTGCATAGTCAATAATTTCGCCCATTTGCAGCTGCCCCCTAAACATAACCGCGGTAAAGTCATTTTTAAATTGCCTGCCCGTTGTTGTTGTTAAAGAATCGCCGCCTTGTAAAACACCCGTCTGCACTTCGATAATGTAGTTAATATATGGCCCGGCGTTATAATTAAAATTAAAATGGGCGGATTTTGAACTGACAACTGTTTGTGCATCGCCGTAAACCTTATTAATATCAAGGCCCAAACCAAGATCATATTGTGCGTAGTTATAGCCAAGCTGTGCTTTTGCGCTACCCACAATCAAAAAGAGAACAAACGGTAATAATATCCTTTTTATAAAATGGTTCATAGTTTATTTAAGTGCGTATTTATATACAATTTTATCAGTAGTTGAATTGCTGCCGATAGAAGCGCTAACAACTGTTTGCAAAGCAAGACTATCCGTTGATAGTTTAACTACATATGCTGTGTCTAATTCTTGTGTAATAAAGATTATTCTTTGATTAGATGTATCATAGGTGTATTTTCCGCTTAAAAGCGTATCCGGCCCCGTTGATGAGTATTCAAAAGTATTATCACTTCTCAAGTTATAGTAATCATGGTTGGTAAAACCAACAGTATCATATGTGCCATATACCGGATCATTGTATACAGTGACCTTTTTTAAATACCATTTGTTGATCAATAAGCTCGTTGGTTTATTGATTGGAACATCTGCCACAGGGCCTTTAGGAAATCCGGACTCATCAAGTTTACAGCCAATAGCAACGCATGTTATAATTGCAATAAGTAGTAAAGGTTTTCTCATGCACTGTATTGTTTAGTGATATACTATAATAATATGCCTCGAATTTATTTAAAATTTATTACTATTTTACAATTACATACAATTATTGATAAAGTCAATTTTATATCTTTGAAGCCATTAGAAAAAAAATAGAACACCTGCTATGTCAAAAATTAAAGTAAATAATCCGGTTGTTGAGCTGGATGGTGATGAAATGACCCGCATTATCTGGAAGTTTATAAAGGATAAATTGATTGTTCCGTACCTGGACGTGGATATTAAATATTATGATCTTGGTTTAGAGTATCGTGATGAGACTAATGACCAGGTTACTATTGATGCTGCAAACGCTATTAAACAATACGGCGTAGGCATAAAATGTGCTACCATTACCCCTGACGAAGCACGTGTAGAAGAGTTTGGACTGAAACAAATGTGGAAATCGCCAAACGGAACTATCCGTAATATACTGGATGGTACTGTTTTCCGCGAGCCTATTGTAATGAGCAATGTGCCGCGTTTGGTGCCAAACTGGACAGCCCCTATCTGCATTGGCCGTCATGCTTTTGGCGATCAATACCGTGCTACCGATTTTTTAACTAAAGGCAAAGGCAAGCTTACTATAAAATTTACCCCGGAAGACGGCAGCCCTGAACAATCATTTGAAGTATTTAACTTTAAAGGTGATGGTGTTGCTTTGGCCATGTATAATACTGATGAATCTATCCGTGGCTTTGCACATGCTTGCTTTAACCAGGCATTAATGAAAGGCTGGCCTTTATACTTATCTACCAAAAACACCATTCTTAAAAAATACGATGGCCGTTTTAAAGATATTTTTGAAGAGATCTACCAAAATGACTATAAACAAAAATTTGCTGACGCGGGCATCACTTACGAGCACCGTTTAATTGACGACATGGTAGCATCTGCCCTTAAGTGGAACGGTAACTTTGTTTGGGCTTGTAAAAATTATGATGGCGATGTACAGTCTGACACTGTAGCGCAAGGTTTTGGTTCATTGGGTTTAATGACCTCTACACTGGTTACACCGGATGGTACCGTTATGGAAGCTGAAGCTGCACACGGTACGGTAACCCGTCACTACCGCGAGCACCAGGCAGGCCGCCCTACATCAACCAATCCAATCGCGTCTATCTTTGCATGGACCCGTGGTTTAGAGTTCCGCGGTATACTTGACGGCAACCAGGAACTGATTGACTTTTGTAAAGCCTTAGAAGAAGTTTGTATTGAAACCGTTGAAAGTGGTAAAATGACCAAGGATCTGGCCATCACCATAAAACCAAAAGTAGCACACGGTATAGATTACCTGTACACCGAAGAATTTTTGGAAGCAATTGACGAGAATTTGAAGAAGAAGTTGGGTAAGTAATTTACTCGCTCTATATGATAAAAAGCCCATTCTTAGCAGGATGGGCTTTTTGTTTTTGATTTATTTTTTAGAAAAACCTTATTCCACCGTTATTCAAAATACCTAACTTAGCATCAAATTCATAACAATATGTCTGCAACATTATATCCGTTAAAATTCAAAACCATCTATAAAGACAAGATCTGGGGTGGTCAAAAAATAAAAACTTATTTGCATAAAGATTTTGGTAACCTGCCAAATTGCGGCGAGACCTGGGAAATTTCAGGTGTAAAGTCTGACGTTTCCATCGTAGAAGGCGGTGCTTTAAATGGCGAGTCGCTTGCAGACCTGTTAGAGCAATATGGCGCTGACTTGGTAGGCGAGAAGGTGTACAAACACTTCGGTAATATCTTTCCGTTACTGGTAAAATTTATTGACGCAAACGAGGATTTGTCTATCCAGGTACACCCCAATGACGAGCTGGCAAAAAAACGCCATAATTCATTCGGTAAAACAGAGATGTGGTATATTATTGAGTCTGATCCGGGTTCGACCCTGATTGCCGGTTTTAACCAGGAATTGAACCAGGAAAAATATTTAGAAGCTTTTAACAGCGGCCATTTAATGGACGTGCTGAACCGCGAAACAGCCAACGGAGGCGATGTTTTCTTTTTACCTGCCGGACGTGTACACACCATTGGCGCAGGCTTATTATTGGCAGAGATCCAGCAAACATCAGACATCACTTACCGGATCTATGATTTTGATCGCGTAGATGCCAGCGGACATAAACGCGAGCTGCATACTGAAGAAGCTTTAGCCGCGATAGATTACCATTACTACGGCGATTATAAAACAAAATATACGCCCGAAAAAGACGAAACCGTACAGTTGGTTAGCTGCCCTTACTTTACTACCAGCGTTTTAGATGCTACTGAAGGCACAAGTAAAGACTACAGCAACCTTGATTCGTTTGTGATACATGTTTGCCTTGCTGGTGCTTACACCATCAACCACAATAGCGAAACTTATCCTGTTAAAATGGGAGAGTGTATATTATTGCCAAAAACAATTGATAAAATTGAGTTAGAAACAGAAGGTGGCTTTAAGATTTTGGAGAGTTTTATAGCTTAATTAATTTAAAGATTATTATAAAAAAGGACAGCCGATTTACTCGATGCTGTCCTTTTTAGGTTAAGTCTAAATGTGTTTTTGATATTTATTGTTTATTTTTGAATAAATAGCAATGAGGAAAGAATGAAAAACCTGGAACGAATAACTTTAAACCCTAATGTTATGGGAGGTAAGCCTTGCATCAGGGGGCTGAGAGTGACTGTTGGTACAATTATCGGTTTACTGGCCTCTGGTCAAACCAATGATGGTATTTTAAAAATGTACCCTTATTTGCAAGCAGAAGATATTATCGCCGCTTTGTCATACGCCGCCTGGCGATCTGAAGAAATTGAAGTGCCGCTTGCTACTGCATGAAAATATTAATAGATATGAATTTATCTCCTGAATGGGTTCAGGAATTTAAATTTCATGAAATTGAAGCTACTCATTGGTCTGATGTTGGCCGGTTTGATGCGCCGGATGAAATAATTATTGATTGGGCTATAAAAAACGACTATGTTATATTTACTCACGATTTAGATTTCGGCACGGCGTTGGCCTTGACTAAAGCCAATAAGCCAAGCGTTATACAAGTCAGAACCCAGGATGTAACTATTAAGAATTTGTCACCAATGCTTTTTCCAACGCTTCTTAATCATTCTGATCTATTAGAGAATGGTGCTTTGATTGTTTTGGACGAGTATAAACAACGTATCAAAATACTACCGCTATAAAGATACTATAAAGATAGTTATATCAGTTACTACTTTTGAAAATGCCCTGCCTGCCCACATGCCCTGTCTGCCGGCAGGCAGGTTCGAGGGCCTCAGCATGACACCCTTTGTCTTTGTATTACTTATACTTCCAATTCCTTGATTTGCCCTCTGCCATCCACTCCAAGGCTGTTTCAATACGTTTTTGGCGTGTTGGTTCGGTTTTGGCTTCGGTTATCCATTCTAAATATTCGCGCTTGCATGATGGGCTAAAATCTTGAAATGCGGCCAGCGCTTTTTGATTGGTTGCTAATGCAGCAGCAAAATAATCCGGCATAGGTATCTCGGCTTTTGGGGCTTTGGTAGCCTGCTCTTTTTTTGCCGCAGGTTGATAGCCAGTATCTTTTAGGGCAATGGCCTGCAAAATAAAGTCCTTTAAAATTTCATCGCTTGGCAGGTCTGATAATTGGGTAATGCGCCCAAAATTACCTGCCGAATCTTTTTCATCGCCGCGATGTATCGCTCCGTGCGGGTCAATAAGCGCCGAACTGTTCCAAAAACCAAATACACAATGCTCTTTAAACCCGGCCATGTTGGCAAATATGCCTTTATACTCAAAAAATGGGTGTCCCCATTTTATGGTCTCGGTTATCTGCGGAGAAACGGAATGCATTAACGCCCTTAAATGTTTTAATATGGGTTGCGCAAAGGCAGGTTTTTTCCCGATGTACACGTCTATGCGATGATCATATTGTTCCATAATACCAAGTTAATAATTTATAGATCAATTGGCAAATGGGCCAGTAATAGGTTTTAACTGGCCAACCGCTCACAGATCTCAATCACCGTTGTCTGTGTCCTCACAGACAATTATTTCCGAGAGTTGTCGTCTGTAGGGACACAGACAAAGGATTTTTTTTTAACTGGCTAACCGCTCACAGATCTCCATAATAGATTTACTGATCGGCTTAAATTGAATATTAATAGCTGATTTGATTTTACTATTATCAAAATCCCTGATCTGTGAAGCTGATTTGGCGGCAATTTTGTCTATCGCCGGCGATCTGCGAGTCAGGTAGGCATAAGCTGCTGCTCCGCGCCAGGCAAGTTCCATCATCCAAGGTTTAGCCAATTTGTCGGGTGGGGGTACGTTAAAGCCTTTGGCTATCTCGGCGGTAAGGTCTTTATAATTCCTGTTTTCGGCGCTGATGATGTAGCGCTGCTCCGTAATGTCGCTTTCCATTAAGGCTATCATACATTTTGCTACATCCTCTACATCAACAAACCCTGCGGTACCCTGGGTGTAAAATTTAAGCCCTTTGCGTACAGTTTCAAAAAGCTGACCGCTGCCTTCCGTACCCGCGTTTGCGCCGATAATTAAAGAAGGGTTTACAATTACTGCATTTAAACCCTCGGCAATGCCGCGCCAAACCTCCATCTCGCTTTCCAGCTTTGATATGGCATAACCATCGTTTTCAGTAGCGATCTCTAAATGATGGTTCTCGTTGATCAGTTCGCCCGGCTTTGCCTGGCCTATGGCGGCAATTGAGCTTACATGTACCAATTTTATATTCCGGTCCAGGCATAGGTTAACCAAATTGGCGGTGCTATTTACATTAGTGCGTATCATGGGTGCCTTTTCAGCTTGTCTTAATGATACCCATGCCGCGCAATGGTAAACCTGGGTTATACCCGCTAAAGCATCTTCAAGCGCGAAAATATCCAGCATATCGGCAACAACCCATTCTATCTGCGTATAAGGCAACAGCAGCATCGGGATAATTGAGGTTTCCCGCTTTGTGCAACGTACGGTTTCGCCTTTATCCGCTAATTGTTTAGCCAGTTCTGACCCTAAAAAACCTGTTGCGCCTGTTATAAGTACCATGTGGATGTGCAAATGTGCAGATAGATGTGCAGATATGCAAATGTGCGGATGTGCAGATATATAAATGCGCAGATGCAAATGATTGAAATAAATTAATATAATCGCCGTTGCAAAAAATCTGCATATTTGCACATACGCACATTTGCAAATTAGTTCAATGTCTTTATCTGATTTCTTTACACCAATTAACCTGAGTATTATTACGCCTAAAAATGGCTATTACACCAGTCAGTTAGGCAATATGGTTAATTTTTATGTTGATAGTTTCCCAGACCTGGAACAACCGGTGGATATTGCTATTATCGGTGTGCAGGAAGACAGGAACGCGATAAACAATGCCGGCTGCGCGTTAGCGCCGGATTATATCCGCGAAAAGCTATACCAGTTAAATGAAGGTGCTTACAGCACGCAGATCGTCGACTTAGGCAATATCCGGCAGGGCGAAACAGTGACCGATACCTATTTCGCGCTTAAAACGGTAATTGCTGAGCTGATAAAAAAAGATATTATACCGCTGATAATAGGCGGAGGGCAGGATCTTACCTATGCGCAATACCTGGGATATGAGACGTTAGAACAAAAGGTTGACCTGGTTGTGGTCGATTCGCATTTTGACCTGGAGGACGACTTTCAGGATGGTATTGAAACTACATCGACATCATACCTCAGCAAAATATTTTTACACGAGCCCAATTACCTGTTTAATTACAGCAACCTGGGTTACCAAACTTATTTTGCCAGCCAGGACAGTTTACGGGTGATGGAAAAGCTCTATTTTGATGCACACCGCCTGGGCACATTGAGCAATAGCATAGCCGTGACCGAGCCGACCATTCGTAACGCCAATATGTTAAGCTTTGATATTGGGGCTATCCGCTCATCAGACGCGGCGGCTAATGCCAACGCAAAGCCAAACGGTTTTTACGGTGAAGAAGCTTGTCAGATCTGCCGCTATGCGGGCTTTAATGACAAGCTAACCTCTATTGGTTTTTATGAGTTTAACCCGGCTTATGACAATAACGGGCAAACGGCCATGCTGTTGTCGCAAATGATCTGGTATTTTATTGATGGTGTGTATAACCGGAAAAAAGATTTTCCGCTTAGCCCAAAATCGCAATACCTGATCTATAAAACCAGTTTAAGGCATGATGATCATGAGCTGGTGTTTGTAAAAAGTAAAAAATCAGACCGCTGGTGGATGCAGGTACCTTATCCTACGGGCGGGTCAAAAAACGAACGTTTCCATTTGGTGCCCTGCCGTCACGAAGATTATAAAACAGCCGTAGCCGGCGAAATGCCTGATCTTTGGTGGCGCACATATCAAAAATTAACTTAAAAGGCAATCCTTACCCAAATTATACGTTAATCAAGCTTATAGCATTAAAATAGTTCATGAAGAAATTATTGTTTTTTATAGCGGCCCTGTTGCCAACGTTGGTGTTTGCACAGCAAGCAACTTCAAATTTTACAGTTAACGGTAAGGTAGGTAATATTGGCTCGCCGGCCCGGGCTTATTTATTTTACCAGATAGGCGAAACTAAAGTTGTCGACTCATCATTGGTTGTTAATGGTAGCTTTACCATCAGCGGCTTTATTCCGGCTCCATCAAATTCTTTGGTGGTGATAGACCACCTGGGAACAGGGATCAGTAAATTAGGCAATACGCCGGATATGCTGAACTTTTTTCTTGACAAAGGTACAACGGCTGTTACGTCAAAGCAAGATTCTATCAGCAAAGGTGAAGTAACCGGTTCTGCAGTTAATGATGATGATAAGTACCTGACCTTACAGCTAAAGCCAATTAATGACGAGGCTAAAAAGATAAATGATGAGAAAAATGCTGCCCCGCAAGCCAAACAAAACTCGCCGGACTTTCAGCATAGTCTCGATGCCAAAATTAAAGTACTGCAGGATAAACAACAGGCAATTTTAAAAGCATTTGTTACCGCTCACCCTGCAAGTTATATCAGTTTGCTGGCAATCAATCTGTTGAGTAGCGAAGGTGTCGCGGTTGAAGCCCTGTTTAACGGCTTAGATCCATCTGTAAAAGAAATGGAGATTGCCAAAATGATCAAAAAATCAATAGATGATCGGAAAGTTACCGATATAGGAGTAACAGCGCCTGATTTTACACAACCTGATGTAAATGGTAACCCAATTAAGTTGTCGTCTTTTAGGGGTAAATATGTTTTGGTAGATTTTTGGGCTTCATGGTGCGGCCCTTGCCGGGCAGAAAACCCTAACGTTGTAAAAGCCTATAATAAATATAAAACCAAGAATTTTACCGTACTTGGTGTATCGTTAGACAAACCCGGCGCTACGGCCGATTGGCAAGCTGCCATAAAAAATGACGGATTGACCTGGACACAGGTGTCTGACCTGAAATTTTGGAAAAATGAGGCGGCTGCTTTATATCTCGTTCATTCCATACCGGCCAATTTCCTGATCGATCCCAACGGAAAGATCATTGCCAAAAACCTGCGGGGAACGGATCTTGAAGATAAACTTGCAGAGTTGTTTGGGAAGATATAGTGTTGAGTCTTTAGTCAGAGTTAGGATTTTTCTTAAGACTAAAGACTTTGGACTAATAAATCATTCTACGTAGTAACCAGGTCTCTGAAAAGCTGGATGTGCCAACTGTCTTTAAACGGTACTTCCCATTTAGTTTCAAGCTCAGACAGGTTTTGTACCAGGTTGTTGTAAACTATGGTATTAGTATTAATGCTGCCTTGTTTTAGCAGCTCTTCAAATCCATGACGGGGCAGGGATAGCACCTCGCCGGCATCACGATAAGCCATGTTAAAACGATCAAACAGGTTGATATTAAATTCCTGCTCCAATCGTTTCATAAAATTAACTGATTTGTCAATAGAGCATCCGCTGGCACCCGCCTGGGTTTCGTCTACGATCAGGATTAAAAACCGGTTGTAACGGATCTCGCCCCTGGCTTTAAGCTGGTTGTTATGCGCGGTCCACTCGGCAGTAAAGCTGTTTAAACGTTGCTGTATTTGTTGTACTATATCATCAGCCAGCTTTTTGTCAGACTGATAGATCCATACCCTTGAATTTTCAGAAAATTGCATGTACAAAGTTATCAAATTATTACCTTAGGCCTGTATTTTGTTGTCATGCTAAAATCAGTTCTGTCAAAGAATAAAAAATCAGTGTTCATATTTTCTTTCATTGCTGCTGCCGCGATCAGTTTATGCTTTGCCATCGGTATGACAGAACAGGATTGGCTAAGCTGGGGTAACAAATGCTTGTTGGAATCATTTGACTCATCGACAGACCCTAAACTAAAAAAATGGGAAGTGCTGTTAACCGACGATTCTTTTATCCGCTTGCGTAAAACTTATCAAAACGGCAAACAGGAATATTTTTCTTTCCAACTGCAAAAGCTGGATAGCATAGGTTATTTGGGCGATGCAAATACGGGTACCCTAAAGCTAAAAGCAAAGTCCGACGATATTATTGTGCAAACGTATAATGACAGGAAAGGCAATATTGATTCGATGGCTAATGTGCTTAACATCCCGGTCAAAAATATGGAGCCACAACGACTGGACAGCCTGGAGCAAGCTTTGAATTATTTTAAGATGAAGAGTTTGTAGTATGTATTTTTACAAACCGTTCACCCTCGCTGTTATTTCCGCAATATCTAAAACTTTTATTTCCTGATCCTTGTCATGGTTTTTTACGCCATCGCTTAACATTGTCATACAAAACGGGCATGCTGCAGCTACTACCTGCGCGTTAATGGCTATAACCTCGTCAATGCGCTCCATGTTGATGTCTTTATTGCCTTTCTCCGGCTCTTTAAACATTTGCGCGCCACCGGCACCACAGCATAGGCCGTTACTTTTGCAACGCTTCATTTCAATCAACTCGGTATCCAAAATTTCTAAGGCTTTACGCGGAGCTTCATAAACGTCGTTGCCACGACCAAGATAGCATGGGTCATGATAGGTAATCCGTTTACCTTTAAAGCTTTCACCGCCTTCGGCTTTTAATTTGCCCTCGTCAATGAGTTGTTGTATCAATTGTGTGTGATGGATCACTTCATAACTACCGCCCAGACCCGGATATTCGTTCTTGATGGTGTTAAAACAATGGGGACAGCCGGTTACTATCTTTTTAATATGATAACCATTTAATACTTCAATATTGGTCATAGCCTGCATCTGGAACAAAAATTCGTTACCAGCGCGTTTGGCGGGGTCGCCGGTACAACTTTCTTCTGTACCCAGCACGGCGTAGCTGATACCGACATGGTGCAGGATCTTGCAGATATCGCGCGTTATTTTTTGCGCCCGCTCATCAAAACTACCCGCGCAGCCCACCCAAAACAAGATCTCGGGTTCCTTGCCCTCGGCAGCCATTTGGGCCATTGTGGGGATAGTGATTTCGGATTTCGGAAGTTCGATCTCGGAATTAATTTGATTTTCCATTGCTTATTTTATCATAACTGCAAACTGTTTACTGCCCACTGCTAACTCTTCTCTGCCCAATTAAACCTGTCCGTATTGCTATATTTCCAAGGCGCGCCGTTGTTTTCTACATTGCCAAACATGTTATTTAAACTTCCCGGTACCTGCGACTCTTCCATCACCACATAGCGGCGCATTTCGGTTATAATTTCAAGCGGGTTAATATTTACGGGGCAGGCATCAACACAGGCATTGCAGGTGGTACAGGCCCAAATCTCCTCGCGGCTTATATAATCGTCAAGCAGCGCTTTGCCGTCCTGGTGATCTTTGCCGTATTTATCAATGTTATTACCCACCTCGGTTATCCGGTCGCGGGTATCCATCATAATTTTACGGGGCGATAGTAGTTTGCCTGTAATATTAGCCGGGCAAACGGATGTACACCTGCCGCATTCGGTACAGGTATAAGCCTCCATCAAATTTTTCCAGGTAAGGTCGGTTACATCTTTAGCACCGAACCGTGCCGGTTCGCCATTATTTTCAGGAACAAAAGAAGGATCAAGCATGGCTTTAACCTCGTTGGTTACCGATGCCATATTGGTAAACTCGCCCTTAGGTTCTAAATTAGAATACCAGGTGTTAGGAAAAGCCAGCAGGATGTGAAAATGTTTTGAGTAGGGCAGATAATTTAAAAAAGCCAGTATCCCAATAATGTGAAACCACCAGCAAACACGTTCTGTAATTTCTAACGAATAAGGATTTGATGACAGCGCCGGGGCAATTAAACTACTAACCGGGAAGCTACCCGCTTTTAGATAATGAACAAAGTGTAAGGCCTGCAACTTATAATCGGCAGCGTTCATGGTTAAAAAGGCGGCCATCAGGCATATTTCTATCAGCAGGATATAGTTGGCGTCGCTTTTGGGCCATTGGGTCATTTCTGTGCCGCTAAAACGCTTTAAGCGGACGATGTTACGCCGGGTAAGAAAAACCACACAAGCCACAAGTACTAAAATTGCCAGGATCTCAAAGCCGCCGATCAGCAAGCCATATAAATTCCCCAATGGTTTTGAAAATATACGGTGTGAGCCAAATATGCCGTCTATCATGATCTCCAAAACCTCAAGGTTGATAATGATGAAGCCGATATAAATAAAGAAATGCATTACGGCCGCTACCGGGCGCTTAACCATTTTGGTTTGCCCTAAAGCAACTTTTGCCATTACCCGCCAGCGCTCGGCACGTTGGTCAGACCGTTTAACATCACGCCCCAATAAAATATTGCGGCGTATTTTAACCACGTTTTTGCTGAACAGGTAAACCGCAGTGATTAGTATAATGAGAAACAGGGTTTGTGAAATCATTATGCGTGCATAGTAATTTACTCAAAGATAGGCTTATCCGTTAATTATCAAAATAACTACAAGTGTTTACCCGCTTAAAAATTATTTCTCCAACGTAAATATTTGATTTACTGTATAGTTAATTACTGTCACAAAATTATGTGGCAGAATTTTCAAAAAAAACTACCGATAAATAAAAAAAAAGCTACATTTGCAGTCCTTAAACGGGCGGTATCATAGCTCAGTCGGTAGAGCAAAGGACTGAAAATCCTTGTGTCGCTGGTTCGATCCCAGCTGATACCACAAAAAAGCCTCTCAGATGAATTCTGAGGGGCTTTTTGTTTTATCGGGTACAAAAGTGGGTACACCTTACTTGTTTAATATTCGCAATATTTTTCGAATATAAATGCCTGCCGGAGATAATTG
>JAQBOP010000172.1 GCA_028287975.1 Mucilaginibacter sp.
GTTCGGAATAGATAAGCGCTGAAAGCATCTAAGTGCGAAACTAGCCACAAGATGAGACTTCCATTGAGGGTCGTAGCAGACTACTACGTTGATAGGTTACAGGTATAAAGGTGGTGACATCATAGCCGAGTAATACTAATCGCCCGAAGCTTTCTTCGTGTTGGAATATAGAGATTAGAGATTGGTTAATCAGAGATTAGGTAACTAAACGACGAGTAACTGCTCTAATCTCGACCAAAACAACAAAACAGATAATGAATAACTCTGTTGTTTTCTCGATCTACTTACTTCTTTCAATAATATGTCATTGTTTAGCTGAAAGCTAAAAGACCAAAGCTAAAAGCGGAAAGTCTGAAGCAGAAGGCAAAACATATAACTGAACTGGCAAAAAAGCTTTATGCTTTAAGCCTTGAGCTTTGTGCTCAAAAGATCTTCAGGTGCCTATATCGGCGGTGTCTACCTCTTCCCATTCCGAACAGAGAAGTCAAGCCCGCCAGAGCCGATGGTACTGCGGTAAAACGTGGGAGAGTAGGTCGGTGCCCAATTTTAAACCCGCCTTTGGCGGTGTATAAAGCCTTGTGAACTAACGTTCATGAGGCTTTTTTGCGTTTAACGGGTTGTGCAAATCTATGGACTATGGTCTATCGACCATGGACCAAATATCACCCACACCGGTATCACCGGCTTCACTCGTAGTAAAAAACATCGTTTTCCCGGTATCCGGCTTAATACCGGTAGTAAAAAATGCTGTTTATCGGGTATAACTACCAATACCCGTAGTAATAATCATCGTTTTTTGGGTATCAGGGCTGATCCCCGTGTGAGGGTTTTTGTTTAATTTATTGATTGTTAATTGTTTAAATAAATTCATCCCCCCAAACCCCACCAATCTTCAATTTTTAAAACTAATCTCTAATTAACTAATGACTAACCCCAATCACGCAACTTTAAGCTTATAATAACGCTGGCTTTTTTTAATGCTGCCGCAAGTTTGCGGGCTGCACCAGGTGCGGTTGCCGGCGCGGCTGGTGTCTAAAAATAATTGTTTGCATACGGGGCATTGTTTAACCTGGCGCCAGCGGCCGCTGTTTATCAATGAACAGGCCTCATTAATAATCAACCAAAACGGGAAGCTTATCTGCTCGTCAATATCACGCCAGTATTGTTGCAGGCCGTTTACCCCATTGTCATAATGCAGGTGCGGGCGCACGCGGTCTACATAATCATTCAGGCGCTCAAGCCATAAGGGGTACACTTCTTCACGCTTCATCAGGCTAACAAAAATCTCGTCAAGGGTGGTACGCGCGGTTCGCAGCGTGCCGAAAGCCATGCGCGCTTCTTCCTCATGGCAGCGCGACTCCAACTCAAGTTCCATGTACCTTTCCCAGGTAATTAGCCCGGTTTGCTGGCACCAGTACAAAAAGTCGCCGAAGTTATCCAGCAGGTCATAAAGGCTGCCTTTGCGGTTTCGCCTTTGGGTATTAATAAAATTAAGCGCGTGGTTACCGCCATCGGTAAGGCGCTCATCTGCACGGATGCGTGCGGTTAGCATGTTACTGCGCGATTGCTGAGCAATACGTTTCATAGTAATTGGTTTTAAATGAACAGGAAATAATTTAATTGGTAACCCGGCAAAAAATAGCCGGATCAGCAGGCAATGCAGAACGCATCGCCTAAACAAATATACGGAAATATTTGTATTTATACAGAAAAATCTGTATTTATAGGTAAAATATGATGTGCAAATATGCAGATGTGCGAATGTGCAGATGGTTTAGCACTACTAACCACTCACCACCCTTCATTTACCCTCTTAGGCTGAAGCGGTTCCCATCAGGGTCAATAACGGCGGCGAAGTCGCCCCACGGAGTTTTGTCTATCGGGCCAACGTTTATGCCTTTGGCGGCGAGGGCGGCAATGTCGCCGGTCAGATCGTCTACCTTGATTACCAGTCCGTTAATGCAGCCGGCGGGCATATTGTCAAACCAGGTTACCAGGGTAATGCTGGGCGTTTGGCTGCCCGGCAGCGCCAGCTGGATCCATTTTTTATCACCCTCAAAAGGTGCCTCAACTACTATCTCGAAACCTAAAGCCAGGTAAAATTCCTTAGCCCGGGCCTGGTCTGTAACCGGGATGGATATGATCTCTATCGATTTCATAGGATACGTGTTTTTGTTTTGCGACACTAATTTATAAAAATTCCGGCCCAAATACCTCACCAAAATTTCAATTAAACAGCACAAAAAAAAGACGGTTTCCGTCAGTTTCCGTCAATTTTTTACAGCGAAAAGCAGTTAATTGCAGTAATCACCAAAAATTGGCAAAATTATGCAGCAATGGCAAATAGAGTGGCGTGTTTGTACCGGTGACGAAATAGTTTGAGCGAAGGTATTTTGGCGTATCCGGCTTATGCAGCCAGGCCGTACCTGGCAAGTTCTCTAAACCTGTCCATCGAAATAGGCTTGGTAATAAACTGCTCAATAAACGAATAGCCGGATACCCGCTCATGGTCAACTTTCCTGACAGATACTGTTACAACATAAACTTTAATAGGCTTGGATAACGAACTTCGTATTTCCTCGTAAGCATCCAAAAAGTTCCAGCCGTCTTTATGCGGAATGGCTAAGTCAACAAACATCATATCCGGTAACTTAAACTGGTTGTTCCTGTTGTCCTTCAGGTAAGTTATCAGCGCATCAACCTCGGTGAAGTGGCAAATGTGTTTAAAGAATTTTGGTTTATTGGCCAAAGCCACTATCCGGTGAAATACATCGTCGTCATCCAGCACCAATAAAGTTTGTTTCCGTAAGGTTATCATAATTAAATAGGGGGCAATATATACATAGCCACAGCCAGTGACAATAAGCGTACCATTAGCCAATACCGCTATATACAACAGCATACATTGCTATATACCTATATAAAGGTGATCTAAATTAAGGGCTATTGTGTATCTGGTGATTGTATCAGCCCATTTTTTTCGGATCAGGTAAAACTAAAAGCCATCGCGGTTGTTAATACGCCGAATAGTTATGAAAACATATACACTAACCGAAACGGTTTATTATTTGTTAATGGGTGTATCGGGCTTTTTTGCCTTTTACACTTTCTTCAGGCTGATGCAGCTTTTTGCTAACCATTTTATGGGCGGGCATGCGCTGCTGTACCTGGCTCCTTTGTTTTTGATCTCGTTTGTTACCTGGCTTTATTCGTTAAAGCTGGTTAGGGAAGCATAGCAAGATCTTATTTTTAACACCTATCATTTCTAAATCATGAAATATATCGCGTCCCGACTGTCAGAAGGTAATAAGCTTTTCCCGGCCGAAATATTGGTTGAACAAACCGGCCTCACCATCAAGATCCCCGGGTTTTTTAGCGGCGATGAAACCTCTCTGCCTTATAGCAGTATCTCGGCTGTCGAGATCGATACGCCGCTTATTGGCTACTCCACCATACGTTTTTACCATAACGGCAACAAGGTTGAGGCGCATGGCTTCTCGAAAACCGACGTACAAGAAATTAAAACCGCTGTCGAGAACGGCCGCGATAAAGCCGGGCGCTAACCGAAGAATTTTATTTTGGGCGTTGCCTGAGGCCCGGGCTTTTCACTCATACTGCACTTGGCATTAGCCACGGCCTGCACTGAGGCCCTCGAAGTGGCCGGTATCCGTTTCAATCCCTAACGCGGCCAACGCACAGCCCCCCAACTCCGAATGCTGGTGCAAGTATGCAGCGATGGCCAGAGGGTCAGCGTACTTGTGACGGTTTACTATTCTAAGTTGACATAGCTAGCTATGACCGGCTGTAGTGTAAATTTTAAACATCGTCCGCTCCTGGCCGCGGAGGCCCATTACTTTTCTCTTGATAGAAAAGTAACAAAAGATCAAGTCAGCAGAGAGGCTTCTTTGCGCACGGGGCCATTGCCCTGCAAAGCCGATAAAACCACGGGCTGCATAATTTTGCCCTACTCCCGCAAGGCCTGCGCTTCTGCAAAAAGACGCTATGCCCCTGCCACCGCACAGGGCCATCAATTTTCCCTGCTTTCACCCGAAGCTTTTCTGCTGACGGGAGGGACGTACAGTACCTTGCGCCAGCGAGAAGCAAACTTCAGACAGCGAGAGGTTGATATTAGCGCGCATGCCGAGTATGATTAACTATTTAATAAAGGTAAATGCTTAATTATCAGAAAATTATTTTGATGTTAACTAATTTTTTTAGTATTTTTGAGTATACTATAAAATCATGTTTTATGAAGGGTTATATTTATACTATGTTCAAAGGAGCTGATCCAAGCGTTGGTTGGAATATGACTGATCCAATCTATGGAAAGGTTCCGACTATGGGTGCCTGTATGCCGAATATTAGACGCTTTGTTGAAAAGGGCGATTTTATTTTTTCAATAAGTGGCCGAGTAGCAACAGTAAAACCGCATATTGTTGGCGGCTTTCAAGTTGATGATAAAATCAACGCATTGACTGCTTATGAAAGGTTTCCGGGAAACCGAATGACTCAAAATGAAGAAGGAGCGCTAGCAGGTAACATTATTATTGATGGAGAAGGAAATCATTTGCCTTATGATTATCATGATAAATTTGAGAAACGTTTAGAAAATTATGTGGTAGGGAAAAATGCCCTATCCTTCGAGACTATTGAACAGATGAACCTTGCTAAAAAGGAAACCATTGATATTCTAAACGAGATTTTTCATAAAAAAGAAGAATCTGTAAACAAAATTATCGGCAGATGTCGTAAACTTGACGAATCCCAGATCAAGGATTTACTTGCCTGGATGAACAAGATTAAGGCTATATAATGCAAACTGTTGTTGAAAATATTTTAAAATTTAACGTTCCGGTAGATAAGCTTTCGAAAAAGTCGAACATACCTATCAATCGATTAAAGTCAATTCTTGATTCTGCCGAGGAGCCTCTTATTAGTGAGATTACAGCTATTGCTCGAGCATTGAAAGTACAACCAGACTTTTTATTTGCGCCTAGCCAAAGCTATAATGCAGTGACTACATTGTTTAGGAAAGCGGTGAATAGTAAAGATCAAATAGTTGCTGACAAAGTTTCTTATATCGTTTCTAATATTCTTGAAGTAATTGGTAATTATCGGCCAAACATAGAAATTATTGATCGTTTTCCTAAAGTTGAAAATACATTTCAGGGTATCAATCAATTGGTATCTATATTTCGTCAGGATTTTGCCAAAGCTGATTTTTACTCTCCTTTACTAAATCTTCCTGAACTTGTCGCTGCAAAGCTTGATTGCATATTATTAGTGATTGAACTTGGTGAGGGTGTTGATGGTGCATCAGCGATTATTAACGGCATACCTTTTATACTCATTTCGCCAAGATTTAAACCCCGCATGCTTTTCACTCTTGCACACGAAGTTGGGCATATTATCGCGCATCACCGAGATCAAAATAGTTTTGGTAATATTGATTTTGAATATAAGCGGTCTATCAAAAAAATCCGTGAGGAAGAAGTTTTTGCCTTTGCGTTTGCTTCGGACCTATTGCTCCCAGTAGAAGGTGTGGCCAATGCGCTTAAATTTATCAGAAAACAATTTCAGATTACAGTGGATTTTTTAACCGAGTTTGAGATATTGTACTTAAGCCGGATTTTCGGTGTTAGCTTCGAAGTTGCTGCTCTCCGTTGTGAAAACCTAGACTTTTTACCAGCCGGTGCTGCTTTTTCATTAAGCGAAAGCTTAAAGAAAGACTATGGTAGCCCGGAAAAAAGAGCAGAGCAGCTACAATTGCCGGGTCGACCGGATATTGTTTTTCCAAAGGTATCCTCGAATTTAATGAAAGCTGTAATTGAGAAAATTGTGGAAGGCAATTTATCTATTGGCAGGGCTGCAGAAATATTATCGATTACTACTTCCGAGCTTATTCATTTTAATGCTTTCGAGGAATGGATGTAGTTTTGGACACTTCCTCTATTATTAATCTAATTAATGGTTCAGTCCTTGACAGAATTGTGAAGTTACCCAACAATAAATTTTTTATTGGTGAGCAATTATTAAATAAAGAAATTTTAGATGAAGTTCAAAAAATTATTGTTGAAGCACTTATCGTTAAAAAAAAAATTACAGTAATTCCATCAACCATAACACTTTCAACCGTTGTAGACCTTCAAAGTAAATTCCGGTTGGGTTTAGGTGAAATAGAATGTATTGCGCTTTGTAAAATTAACGATAAGGCTATTTGTACCGATGACTTAAAAGCTAGAACAATAGCCTCTAAGGAAATTGGTGAAATAAATGTGTTGGGCAGTTTGTCACTTTTAAAAGAATCTGTGAAGGCAGGTGTGCTTAATTGCAATGACGCATTAGGAAGTTATCATTTGATGATTGAAAAAGGTGGATTTCTCCCAAAAAAACTTAACGCTGATTACTTTTGTCACTAGTTGCATTGTAGTATAATGGTCTATCATCCTGACCTTTCTTTATCAAATAAAGCTCAAATAAGATAAATATACATGCTCCTGCGTGCGCTAAATGACTTAATCCACTTTCCTCATCTTTTGGTATGCCTCGCCAAAATTTCCATAAATGCCTAAGGCAAGCATTAAAATATCGGCTCCATTTAATACCATCCCCTGACGTCCAATTATAAGGTTCGTATTTTTTAGCTCCAAAAGTCATCGCCTTTGTAATTTCTTCTAAAGCTAGTGATGGTAATAGATGATGTTCAGGTTTGCCCTGATCGAATTTAGTTGCAGATATATGTTTAGTCATAGTTTAATGCTGTTCTAATATCAGTTAAACGTTGTAACCTTTCAACGATAGGATTACTTACTACGCCTTTAAATCGAGTTTTATCTTCAAATATAAACCTGCAATTTTCACACTCATGAATTTTGTGCGGTTGAAAAGCATTATCTCCTGTATCAAAATGCTCGCACTGACAATTAGGACAAGTCAAGGAAACAATAAATTTGCTTAGAAACGAAAAAGATCGTTGAACCATATAACAGCGAACCATATCCGTATCCAACTTAATGTCGTCAATAATAACCTCACCGTAAGTATCGTCACTCAATGGCATTCCTTCATGTATTTTAAAAAGGTGAACATGAATACCAGCCTCTTCTGGGCGGATTGCTGTCCAAATAATTGCTGGATTAGAAGCCCATATTTGGATGCCTC
>JAQBOP010000188.1 GCA_028287975.1 Mucilaginibacter sp.
CAACATCGGGATATCAAACTTATTAGAGTTAAAACCTGCCAGGTCACTGTTATCCAAAAACGTAGCAACCAAAGGCGCTATTTCTTTAAAAGTTGATTCGTCTTTTATGTGCTCATCATAAATACCATGTATCAACGATGATTCTATCGGGATAGGCATTTCGGGGTTAACACGCCATGTTTTTACTTCTTCGCTCCCGTCAGGATACAGTTTAATTACTGATATCTCAACAATACGGTCAACACCAATATTTATACCGGTAGCTTCAAGGTCAAAGAATGCTAACGGACGTTTTAATTTTAATTTCATTATTTCCCAATCAGGTAGTTAAGGTTGCAAAAGTCTTAAAAAAAATCAGCACCATAAACTATTTAAATGCTTTTAATAAATCTGCTAAAAATTTTTAATTTAAGGGCATCTAAACTGATGCCTGCAAAATGAAAAAAGCGTTATTTATCCACCTGTTTCTTCTTCTTTTTATAACTGTCGCCAGGTCGCAGGATTTCCCCGTAAATGCCTGGACACAAAAGGAAATGGAAATGACAAGTTATAAAAATGACACCACTGCACACGCGTTGGTTTTAAATGAACATGGCGATTCAAAATTAGACGTAGTTATTGACGGTGATGAACATATTAGGTTAATTTATCATTATCACATAAAAATTAAAATTTTTGATGAGCTGGGGATTAAACACGGTACTGTAGAAATACCACTTTACAATAATGAGCAATCGGCCGAAGAAGTTTCTGATATTACCGGCTTTACGGTATACAAAGATAATACCGGCGGGTATAAAACCGAAAGTTTAAATCAGCAAAAAATTTACCGGACAAGAGAAAACAAAAACTATACAACGGTTAAGTTCGCATTGCCAGGCGTAAGCAAGGGCTGTATAATTGAATATTCGTACACTGAAACAACCCCGTACTTTGAAAATTTTCATGACTGGCAGTTTCAAAATGAGATCCCAAAACTACATTCTGATTACGATGCCCACATTCCCGGTTTTTGGACTTACAATATTTCAATAAGAGGCGGGCTGAAACTAAAAAAAAATACAGCCGAGCTTGAACATGACTGTTTTACCAGCCATGGCGCCAAGTGTGATTGTTCGCATTTGGCTTTTAGAATGGATAGCATACCGGCATTTATCCCGGAAAGCTATATGACTGCACCTAAGAATTTCATGTCGGCTTTATATTTCGAGCTTTCAGAATATATTAATCCATATAACGGTACCCATACAAAAGTAGCAAAACAATGGAGCGATGTAGATTATCAACTTAAACACGACGACAATTTTGGTGGCCAGGTAAAACGAAGAGACTTATTAAAAGACCGTATCCCGCCTGCAATTGTGTCAATGACCGACGAGTTAAAAAAAGCTGAGGCCGTTTATGCCTATATCCAAAAGGGAATAAAATGGGATGGGCATTATTCATTTTACTCCACAGAAGGTATTAGAAAAGCGCTTGATAAACATACAGGCAATGTTGGCGAAGTCAATTTATCGTTAGTAGCGGCATTAAATGCTATGGGATTAAATGCAGAAGCGGTATTGTTGTCTACCCGTGAAAATGGCATCATAAACAAACTCTATCCTGTAATAACAGAATTTAATTACGTAATAGCTAAAGTAAATATCGGCGATAAAAGTTATTTGCTGGACGCTACAGACCCGCTGCTATCATTTGGTATGTTGCCCTTACGCTGCCTTAATGACCAGGGACGCGTGATGAGCTTAAATAAACCGTCGTATTGGGTAGATATGACTACGCCGCAAAATGAAACCAGAACATACATTGTAAACCTCGCGTTGCAGAACGATGGTAAGCTAAAAGGCACTTTTTCTATATTTTCAAGGGGTTACGCGGCATACCAGGTTCGTAAAGCCATAAAAGAATTTAATTCTGTTGATGAGTATGTAGAAAACCTGGATGAAAAACTCACCAAGATAAAGATCCTCAAATCAAACATCACTAACGTCGATACGCTTAATGCGCCCATATCAGAAATATATGATATTGAGATTGATGAGTACAAGGGCTTGCATAATAAACTTAGTTTTAATCCGTATATATTTGACCGGATACAGACCAACCCTTTCAAACTGGCTGAACGTGTTTTTCCTGTTGACTGGGGGATGCCTTCAGAAACAAGATTTGTGTTAACTGTGCAATTACCCGATGGATATACTATTGAAAATCCGCCGGAAAATATTTCAATAGGGTTACCTAACCAGGGAGGTAGTTTTATAGCCGGATATCAGCCGGGAACAAATTCATTTGTGTTTTCGCATAATATATCATTTAAGAAATCCATATATAAGTCTGACGAATACCCTTACCTTAAAGAGTTTTACAATAAAATAATCTTGTCAGAAAAAGCTGAAATGATTTTTGTGAAAAATTAAAAAAAGTAATCACTGAAGCAAATATGGTATTCAAAAACATGAAAATATTCCTGATAACAATTGGCTTGTTAACAGTGCACTATTCTTCTATGGCTCAAATAAATTATGACGCGAGCCTGATCTCGAAAAATTTATTGCCGTATGCCAGTGCCGTTGTGCGCGACAAGCAAGAGACAGTTGAGGTAAAGGCTTTAGATAATACTGTATACCATGTTAAGACGGCTATTACCGTTTTAAATGAAAACGGTAATAGCCTGGCTCATATTTCTATCTGGCACAATAAGAGTATTATTATAAAATCAGTTAAAGGCACAGTTTATGACGCATCTGGAAAAAAGATCAGCAAATTTTCTGAGAATGATTTTTCAGACGTGAGTGCCGCTAACGATTTTTCGTTATTTGAAGATTCGCATGTTAAGCATTACCTGCCATCGGTTACCGACTATCCATACACGATTGAGTATGAATATGAAACACGATCTAAACAATCACTTAATTTCCCGGATTGGACCCCAAACAATAACGTAGGCCTGGCCATTGAAAAAAGCTCATTCACATTTATTTGTAAGCCAGACTTTACTATTCGTTATAAAGAAACTAATGTGTCCGAAAAAGCAAAGATCACCGATGTTGTAGGCCTTAAAAATTACACGTGGCAAATAAGCAATGTCAGGGCAGTTAAAGAAGAACCCTTTAGCCCAAGCACTTACGCTTATACTACTTCTGTTAAAATAGCGCCTGAAAAATTTAGTTATGAAGGTATAAATGGATCGTTCACAAACTGGGCCGATCTTGGTAAATGGGAATATAATAACCTGTTATTAAACAGGG
>JAQBOP010000240.1 GCA_028287975.1 Mucilaginibacter sp.
GGAAGTTTAAGCTGGAAGAAATTATTGGTGCCAATTATCTTACAGAAAAAAACAACCCAAACTATTCTGAATTTTACGTTGGCCTGCAGCGCTTTATTTTCAGGGTTGATTATGGTGTATCCTACACCGGCAACAAAAAGTATATACAAGGTGTGAGGATATTCTATGGTATCAGATAAGCTGAAAGATTAAAGCAGAAAGACCAAAGCTTTTTGGATTATCTTATGGCATTTAGCTTTAGTCTTTTAGCTTGCGGCTTTAAATCACTACTTTTGCATTTCATTTAACACCGTTTGCAGCGGCATCAATGATTTTATGGGACAATACAATACACTACTTTACTATTGTTATTCAACAATAGCAGATGCGGAGCAATTTGCTGCCGATCATTTAAAATTTTGCAAATCGCTTGATCTTACGGGCCGTATTATCGTAGCCGAAGAGGGGCTTAACGGCACTGTTTCCGGTTCGAAAGAATCATGTAAAACCTATATGGATACCGTACATGCCGACCCGCGTTTCGCATCAATAGACTTTAAGGTTGACGAGGTCGATACGCCATCGTTTGTAAAAATGCATGTGCGTTATAAATCAGAGATTGTGCACTCGGGCCTGCGTGACCCCAATATTATTAATCCGCAGGAAAAAACCGGCAAACATTTAGAGCCTAAAGAATTCCTGGAGCTAAAGAACAGCGAAGATGTAGTGATACTGGATGTACGCTCAAATTACGAGCATAACTTGGGTAAATTTAAAAACGCCATTACGCTTGACATCGAGAACTTCCGCGATTTCCCGGACATGATCAATGAGCTTGCCCAATACAAGGATAAAAAAATAGTGACCTATTGTACCGGCGGCATTAAGTGCGAGAAAGCATCGGCATTATTGATCCACGAAGGGTTTACAGATGTTTACCAGCTGCATGGCGGCATAATCAAATACGGTAAAGAAGCAGGGGGAGAAGACTTTGAAGGTAAATGTTATGTGTTTGATAACCGTTTATCTGTCGAGGTAAATACAGTTAACCCGGTAACCATATCAACCTGTTACAACTGCTGCAACATTACCGATAAGATGATCAACTGTGCTAATCCCGAGTGCAATGAACATTTTACCCAGTGCGACGAGTGCGGTACCACCATGGATGGCTGCTGCAGCGATACCTGTAAAGAACATCCGCGCAAGCGTGTTTATGATGGTACAGGGTACTATGTAAAAGTGCCCCAGCCGGTTAATGTAAAGGGCAAGGTAACGTTAGCTTAATAGTTTTATTTTAATTGAAAGTCGAAGTCCTCTCCAAAGGAGAGGATTTAGGTGAGGCCAAACCGCAATTCAAATTTCATAACAAGTTTCATAACTTGCAGCTATGAATATCCCGGTACTGCTATTTTCTATTCTGCTGTTATTTGCTATAAATACCACCAAATTTGTTTATTATCAATCGGAACCAATCCCGCCTGCGGCTCAAAAATTGATCAAATGTTATCCTGGTTTTGTTACCGGCTACGCAGATAACCATATCCTGTTTAATGATGGCAGTAAAATTTTATGGGATGATGGAGTGCGCAATAAAACCATGAACCAGTTATTAAGCGGTCCTGATTTGAAAGATATGTTCGTGCAAAACTATCCGATAGGAAAATTAAGTAACCCACCTGCCCTAAATAACGACCCCGGCCGTATCCGAAACCAACAGTTTTTTGAAAAGATGTATGGCGCTACCGAAAAGCAGGTAAGGCATAACTTGATAGACATAACCTGGTGCCCCAAACTTGTCGGGCAAAAAATTACGGTTACCCAAATTAATGGTGTCGATAAAAAGTTAATGCAGATTTCGAAAGAGTTAGACGAACATCCGGAATTAAAAAAGTACATAGTAAATATAGGCGGCACATTTAATTGGCGTAAAATTAACGGAACAAACCGCCACAGTATGCACAGCTTCGGGATGACGATAGATATCAATACCACTTACTCAGACTACTGGCAATGGACCTGCAAATGCACTGCCGAGAACACAGCAGTTAAATACAAAAACCGTATCCCGCAGGTTATTATTGATATCTTCGAGAAATACGGTTTTATCTGGGGCGGCAAATGGTACCATTATGATACCATGCATTTTGAATACCGCCCCGAGTTGATAAACGCCGGATAATACCAAAATCATTCAGACTAAAACCGAACATCACGTGCATCATAAACGGACACCTGTTTAAGCTCAATAAAGCGTTAATTGTCTTATTGTCAATTAAATATGTAATTGGCATCGGTTTTGAAAATTGCAAAGCAATCCTTTAGGAGCTTTAGCCAATAATTACTTGAGCAATGATAAAAAACTACTTCAAAACCGCCATCAGAAATTTATCACGACATAAAATCAATTCTGTAATTAATATTGCGGGCCTTGCTGTCGGGTTCGCCGCTTTCCTGCTGATATTTCTTGTGGTTCAATATGAACAAAGTTTTGATGCCTTTCATACAAAAAAAGACAGGATCTATCGTGTGGTCCGCATCGCGTCGGATCCGGTTCATCCCGGCTACCGCACCGGCGTACCTGTACCGGTTACAGCTACGTTGCGCCATGAGTTGCCCGAAATTAAAAATGCTGGGGCTATTGCCAGCGCCGGCGATGTACAAGTGGTGGTGCCAACAGAAAATGGATCGGAAATAAAAAAATTCAGGGAAACAGAAGGGATCTACTTTGCCGAACCGCAGTTTTTCCAGATGTTTGATTTTGGCTTATTAGAAGGCGATCTGAAAACTGCCCTTACCGAACCCAACACGGTATTGCTTACCAAAGCTACTGCCATTAAATATTTCGGCGATGCAAAAGGGGTAATAGGCAAAATAATTAAAATGAGCGGGCACTTTGTTAAGGTTACCGGTGTGTTGAGTGATACGCCAACCAATACTGATTTCCCAATGAAAGCTGTGGTGTCTTACATCACCAATTCTGCCCGCAACATTAATAATTGGCAGGGCATAAATGACGAAAATTATTGTTTTGTTGAGCTTGCCGGTGGCGATACAAAAAGCCGGTTTGACAAGGCATTAGCGGGTTTTACTAACCGGTACATCAAACCTGTAAACCATGATTACTACCTTGCCGCGCAACCACTTGCCGAATTGCATTATGATGAACGCTACGGTAATTTTACCGGGCGCACTTTTAGCAAGGACCTCATTTTGGCGCTTAACCTTATCGGGTTATTCCTTCTTATAGTTGCATGTGTGAATTTTATAAATCTTACCGTCGCACAGGCAATTAACCGGGGCAGGGAAGTAGGGGTAAGAAAAGTATTAGGCGGCAGCCGTTTACAACTGATGTTGCAGTTTTTGGGAGAGACCGGGATCACCAGCTTTTTCGCACTCTTGTTTTCGCTGCTTATTGTTGTGTTTTGCCTGCCAGCGCTTAGCAATTTAATGGAGATACATTTATCGGCAGCCACGCTTTACAGTGGTAAGCTGATTATATTTATGCTTGGTACATTAATTATAGTATCGATCATTTCGGGTATATACCCCGCTTTGGTACTTTCAGGGTTTAATCCGGTAACTGTTTTAAAAGGCGGCGGCATGGGTGCTGATCAAAAAAAAGGTGTTTTTTTCAGAAGAGGATTGGTTGTTTTCCAGTTTATGATAGCACAGGCACTCATTATAGGTACGTTAGTAGTAACGTCACAAATGGATTACTTCCGGAATGCGAACATGGGATTTAGAAAAAGCGCTATTATTTATGCAAGTTTTCCGTCCGACAGTGTTGCTCATACTAAGATAGATTACTTGCGTAATGAATTATTAAAAATACCCGGCGTTGAAAAAGTTGGCATGAGTATGTTCCCCATGGTTGATGAGGGCGGTTGGGCCGCAGACCTGCGTACGCCGGACAACCATACGCCCGACGCGAATATGATCGTCAACATGAAAATTACAGATCCCGGATTTTTCGATGTTTATAACCTCCCGCTTGTTGCCGGCAGGGCCTATGCTCAATCAGATACCTTGCGCGAGTTTGTGGTAAATGAAACGCTGGTTAAAAATTTGGGTATCCGCAACCCCCACGAGGCTATTGGCAAACTCATTAAGATTACCAATAACTTTTTGCCAATTGTCGGCGTAGTAAAAGATTACCACGCTAATTCGCTTCGCGATGCTATTGGGCCTATTGTAATGTCGTCCGCAAAAAACGGCTGTCACCTGGCCAGTTTGCAGATCGACCTGCGTAAAGCTAAAACGGTATCTGCGGGTATGGACCATTTATGGAGCAAAACTTTTCCCGAATATTCATTCGAATATCATTTCGTGGATCAGGCTGTCGAGAATTACTATAAACAAGAAAACCAGCTTTCACAACTATATAAAATATTTGCAGGCATTGCCATTTTTATTTCCTGTTTGGGGCTTTACGGATTGATCTCATTTATGGCTGTTCAACGTAAAAAAGAGATCGGCATCCGCAAAGTGCTTGGCGCTCCTGTAAAAAACATAGTAATACTGTTATCTAAAGAGTTCACCGTTCTTGTAATTATCGCGTTTTTGATCGCTTCGCCGTTAGCCTGGTATTTTATGCGCCAATGGCTGCAGGAATATACTTTTCATATTGATATGGGCATTTGGTATTTTGCTGTCACTATACTATCTTCGGTAGGTATAGCCTGGCTAACTGTAGGCTACACGGCTATAAAGGCAGCGTTGGCAAATCCGGTAAAAAGTTTAAGAACCGAATAGACGGGCAAATAGAAGGAATTTGCAGTTTGTTTTTTATAAGAGATCAAATGAAAAATATCCTGTTATTCTGCTTCACGTTTTTATTGAGTACATCCACAACTCCCGACAATGTTTTGTCGCGCTTTAAAACTCCCGCAGGTTATACGCAACAAAAGGTAGAGGCAGGCAGCTTTGCCGAATGGCTGCAAAAACTACCGCTTAAACCGGCAGGCACACATACAAAAACCTACAAGGGCGATATTGCTCAAACAGACGTTTATACAGCAGCGGTGGTTGATATAAGTGTAGGCACGCAAGACCTGCAACAATGTGCCGATGCGGTAATGCGCCTGCGCGGCGAATATCTTTACCATCAAAAAAAGTATGCTGCAATATCTTTCAATTTTGTAAGCGGCTTGAAGTGCGATTACGTGCATTATGCAAACGGCTATCGCTATAAAAACAATAAGTGGGTGCTAAGCGCAAAAAAGGACTATGACTATCCTGCTTTTTTAAAATATATGAACCTCGTGTTTTCTTACGCGGGCACCTTATCGTTAGAGAAAGAGCTTAAACCGGTCAGGATGATCAACGATGTAAAAGCTGGCGATGTATTTATCCATGGTGGCGCGCCGGGCCATTGCTTCATAGTAATGGATGTGGTAGAGAATGCACAACATCAAAAGCAATTTTTGCTGGCACAAAGTTATATGCCGGCACAAAATATCCAGGTACTGCAAAATGGATCGCCGTGGTTTAGTATGGATAAACCTAATGACATTGCCTACGGTCAGCTGATCAATCTCTTCTATTTAAGGCGATTTGATTAATTGATTATCTGGGCCCTTGCGATAAGATCCTTAACTCTTTTGGATAATAATTGTTAATGCGGTTAGGTAATAATTTGGCCCAGCCCAACGCCTGCCCCTGGTAGGTCATCAGACTCCACCCTTTTTTTACATCATTAATAACTAAATTCTCACGGCGCAGGTATAATATAGCATCATCGTAATTAAGCTCCGTTCCTGATACCGCAGTCTTATTAACTATAGTACTTAATGCCAGCTCGTGGTCAGGTACCAGGTCGCGCCCGGCCAGTTTACCAATCCTTACGCCCGATTTTTTTAAATATAAATGGTGCTGCAATAAATTCAGGCTTTCTTTATGCTGATTGTTTATCGCCAGCCAATCATCATT
>JAQBOP010000029.1 GCA_028287975.1 Mucilaginibacter sp.
AGCTGTTATTTTCGGTTACGCTACCCGGACCGCCTTCTTCCCTCACATCATTTGGCCCAAATCCAATATTATACGCATTTGCATCAGAATGAGCTTTCCACAATTCTCTTTTAAGCGAAGCATCGCCATTTACCGTTAAATCACCATTCAGGAATGTAGCTATTGCGCTGGCAATATTTTGAAAACCAAACATAGTTTGAAGGTTATTTCCACCATCAACCAACTTGGCTGCAAGCCTGCCCGCACCTGTGTTGGCCCATGTGCCATCCGGATTTTTGGCTACATCAGTTGGTTGCAGATAATAAATATCGGTAATGTTGCTGAGCGGCTGGGCACGTTTAGTTTGATAAATATTAAGATTGTTGTCTATTTTAAGCCATTTTAAAGGCGAAAATCCCAGCCTTGATCTTAAGCCGTAACGGTTCCAGAAATCATCTGTAAGTTTATTCAGACCATTTTCCTTGGTATAATCTGCAGAGATGTAATAGGTTAAAGGTTTGTCATTTACGGTAGCTCCTCCCGAAAGGGTAATTGTTTGGTTTTGTGATAAACTGGCATTATTGAAAAAATATTTATACCAGTTGTTGCTTCCCATGTAATCCCATTTGGTTGGATCAGATGGATTTAACCGTGTATCTGCAATAGACGGATCATCTGATCTTTCTTTGGCCCACTTGTAATGTTCATCACTATAATTCACGTAATCCCATGGCGTATTATTTGTAGAAGTTTCAAGCACCTTAGAGTAGATAAAAGGGTCAGTTACCGGTTGCGGCAATATGGTAGGTTTACTCCATGACGACAACATATTGTAGCTGATGAGCTGATGACCCGCAGTACCTTTTTTGGTTGTGATCAATATTACGCCAAAAGCGGCCCTTGCCCCATAAATTGCTGCCGACGCGGCATCACGTAATACGGAAATGGATGAAATATCTGAAGGCGTTAACCGCAGCAAATCATCGTTACTTGATGCCGGTATACCATCAATTACAATTAATGGCGAGCCTCCGTTTATGGAAGTAAACCCCCTGATATTGATGGTTGGCACTGTGCCCGGAGCCCCGCCGGGGTAGGTGATGTTTAGCCCCGGACTAAGACCTTGTAACCCTTGCATCACATTGGATATCGGGCGTGATTCGAGCTCTTTGCCCGAAATCTGATCGATAGCTCCTGTGATGTCAATTTTCTTTTTAGCCCCAAAACCAACAACCACAACCTCGTCTAACTTACCGTAATCAGGAGTTAGGCTTACATTTAACTGAGTCTGCCCGTTCAGGCTGATCTCTTGTTCTTTGTATCCCATAAAAGAGAAAACCAGAACCGCATTGGGTTTTACATTGGCAAGAGAGTAAACGCCTTCCACGCTTGTTAAGGTGCCCTGGCTTGTCGCCTTCACCCTTACGCTTACCGCCGGGAGGGGTCCTTTGGTTTCAGCATCAAAAACTACACCCTTTACAGTGATGTTTTGGGCAAAACCCTTTGCTACAAAAAACATGAAGCAGATCAATAGTATTTGTTTTTTCATTGTTAAAGTAATTATTAGACACGTTTAATTTTCAGATGCCATACTCTCTAAAGCGCTGCAAAACTGCGATTCGCATATTATAACTGGGTTACCACAATATTAATAAATTAATTGATTAACCAATCAATCTATTAAATTAAAAAATAAAGTTACTTTTGAACTGTTCATTAAATAGATATTATCATATGGGTAGAAAGAGCCTTAAAGAGACAAGACAATTAGAAATTATAAATACCTTTTACAAGGTTGCTAAAAAAGAAGGCTATGAACACACTTCTATAGCCAAAATAGCTAAGGTGATGGATATTAATCCAAGTCTTGTCAGTCATTATTTTGAAACAAAAGAAGATCTTACCTATGCACTTATAGATTACATACTTGAAAGGTATCTGCTGATCTTCACGATTAAAAATAATGGAGAGGTTACGCTTGCAGATCTGCAAAAAACGATTGAAATGCTTTTTTCTAAAAAATGGAATTTACTATTTGACGATGGGCTGTTTTACGCCTTTTATGCATTGACATTCAGAGAGAAAAAAATTCAGGCAAAATATAAAACCATATTGGACTCACTTCGCGTTGCCCTTGCAGAAATAATTGAGCAATGCAATAAAAAGCAGTTACTAAATGTTGCAGACCCTAAAACTGCTGCCGATTTAATTTTTGTATTGGTAGATGGTGCTTATTTTTATCTTTCGTTAGAAAACGACAAAAAGGCGTATGGTGAAAGGCTTGAATTTTATAAGAATATGGCCTACCAGGTTCTCGAGATGGACGCCTCAATCAGTTCCGGCAGCACTACGGGTTCTTAATCGGCGCCCCAAAGCATAAACTCCAATAAACATCCATAACAAATTTGCTACAGCATTTGGCATATCATCATTGTCAACTGCTGTAGCTACCAAACACAGCCCGCCAACAATATTCAATAACTGAAAACTCCGCGATTCTGCCTTTATCACTTTCGTACTTAATAATAAATAGCCCACGGTGCATAAAACCACACCCAGCCAGCCAATACTTGTTAATATCATTTGTTTCGTCATATCAGGTGCGTATTTATTTATTTTGAATGCCCATAACTGTTTGTGTAAAAATGCAAAGTATATTTTGGGCGCAAAATTGTTTTTTTGACGAAATACTAAAAATTTTGCGACATAACTATTATGATTTTTAACTTGCGATATTAATTGAATATAAAACTATTACGTTTGATTTTAAGAGTAAAGGCGGTGGTTTTTTAACTTATTTCATCCCATAATTCGTGGCATTTCCGGATAAAAACTATCGTCAGGTCTGGCGTAACGCGTATTAAAGAATAGCAATTGGCGGTTCCTATTCTGCTCGTACTAAACATTGTTGTTAATGAACTGTATATCAAAAAGAAAAAGGCGGCGAAAGCATCCTTACATAAATAAAAGCCTATATATAAAGCCACTATTAACTGCCTTATTATTTTGTTTTTTTTTGCTGATCGCAATTCACGGCTTTGCACAAGACAGCCTGAGATTCCCCGTCCCCGGTGGGAACCCTAAGCAATTGTTTTTTCTGCAGCGCAGTCAAAATACTAATACAGTTGTCTACGAACTAAACATGAAAAACGGTATCCTGGATTCCATCGCCCCTGTTCATATTTTCTGGATCTGTTACGCTGAAAAATCGCAAAAAGAGGAATTAACTTCCCTGCAACGGCAGCACGCTTACGGGCTAATGACTACCTATATTTCAAAAGACCACTATGAACTCCGCTTTCTTGCAAATAAAAAACACGTAATGCAACTGATGAAAGGACCAAACCATCTTTTCCACGTATATGACCGGATTAATGGAAAACAAGCGATCTTTTCCAGTATTTACCTGCAAATTAACGGCGGGTCATTGTTTTCCCCGCATATCGAATATATAATGACCAAAGGTTTAGACGCGGAAACAGGTGCCGCAGTGTCAGAAAAAACCAGGCCTTAGTACGCATTACTAATTGGACAAATTGTTTTTTTTCTAATATATTTATAACAATCAGCAAGCGCATGTCCGTCAACCCAATTTATACTGCGAATAATGATGATGCTATCGTCCTGGAGAAATACCGGCAGATCTATCGGAAATACCTGGATGATAAGATCATCGATATGGACAAGCGTATGAAGCATCCATTCGATTTCCAGATCTATTCACTGGAAACCGCCGTCCCTTATGTGAACTACACCGTTCCGCCGTCCAGGCAAACCCCTTACTGGATCGTTCTGGTTAAAAAGGGCAGCTGCGAAAAATCGATCGGATCTTTCACCTTCCCGGTAAAAGAACAGACCTTGTACATAGTGCCCAAGCGCGTGCTGCATTCCAGCAAGCACTGGTCGGCCAACGCCGCCGGTTACGTTCTGCTTTTTAACATTGATTTTTTTCTGAATAATGCTTTTCCTAAGCACCTGATCAGCAACAAGAAGGTGCTTAAGAACTCAATCCGGCCCTATCTTTACCTGGATGCGCCGCAAACACAATCCCTTTCGGACATGTTTGAAACGATCCTTCACGAACATTCCGGCAGTGACCGCGAAAGAAAGGAGATGATCGCCATCAAAATACTGGAGATCCTGATTCATTGTGACCGTTTATTTTCCCGGGCCGAATTGGTCGGTAATGAACGCTATTATCACCCGACCGTCGAACGTTTTAACAGCCTCCTGGAAGCCAATTTCACAAAGGAAAGAACGGTTGCCTTATACGCCGCAGCTTTAGATATCCATCCCAACAATCTTAACTTTTTGATCAGGGAACATACTGGCATCAGCGCCAAGCAAACGATAAACAACCGCATTATCACCGAGGCCAAATACTTGCTTACCCATTCCGACCAAAACATCAAGAGTATCGCTAATCAGCTCGGATTTGAGGAGGCACACAATTTCTCTACTTTTTTTAAAAAGAATTCTGGCATCAGCCCTTTGTCCTATAAAGCTTCTTTAATAATATTTCCAAAATAATTTTCCTTTCTTATATTCTATTTGATTTTTAAAGTTTTGTGCTTGATTTTAAGAGGATAAGAGAATTTTTATTTCCTTATTTCATCTTATAATTAAATCACTCATTCACTAAAATTAAACACTATGACTATCTTAGAAACCATCCAATCAGACATCAAAAACTGGTGGCTGTTTATCCTGAAGGGCCTGGTCTTTATAGGCGCCGGCATCTATGTTTTTTGCAGCCCGCTGGCAGGCTACATCGGGCTCAGCGTACTGTTTAGCATTGTGATCATCATTTCCGGCATCAGCCAGATTTACTTTGCAAGTGTCAACACTACCATGAAAGGCTGGGGCTGGTCGCTTATTTCCGGCATCCTGGACCTGGTTATCGGCATTTACCTGTTTTCTTACCCACTGATCACTATGGCAACGCTTCCGCTTTTCCTGGGCTTTTGGCTGATGTTCCGTTCATTTTACCTCATGGGCATTGCATTCGATCTGAAAAGCTATGGCGTTACAAGCTGGGCAGGGGTATTACTTGGCAGTATCCTGCTGCTGATCACCTCGCTTATGGTGATGTATTTTCCGGCTGCTGGCGCGGCTGGCATTATCGTTATTTCAGGGACCGCGCTTGTTATAGGCGGGATATTGAATATTATGCTGGCGCTGAAGTTTAAGGATCTTAAAAAGATAACTGCACCATTTGTTAAGTAACGCTTTTATAAAAACCTCAAAAATATAGTTTTATGGAAAACTTAGTTGTCATTACGTTCCCGGAGCTGGAAAAAGCGATGGAAGGGCTCACCAGATTAAAAGAATTGGATACCGTGGATGAAATTACCATCTATGGTATCGCATTCATTCACAAAAAAGAGGACGGCGCTATCGAATATTTATATCATGACGGTGCGGACAGTGGCCGGAAAGTCGCCACCGGCGCTGCTGCGGGCATGCTGATCGGCCTGCTGGGCGGGCCGCTGGGCATGTTGCTGGGCATGCTGACAGGAGCAGGTCTGGGGCAGGCCATGGAAGATGATACTATAGATCTGGATCATCATTTTATCAGTAAAGTAAATAAACATCTGGAACCGGGTACCTACGCATTGGTGACAGATGCAGAGGAGGATGTGGTTATCCTGGTAGATGCCCCAATGGAATTATTGGGCGGAATGATCGTACGCACCAGCGTAGATGACGAAACCGAGCGCTTTGAAAATGAACAATGGGACAAATTCAACCAGGAGATCGATGCGAAAGAAGCCGAATTCAAAACGGAGGTGGGGGAGAAAAAAGAAAAATTAAAACACGAAATCAAGGAACTGAAGGACAAGCAGCACCAGCGGATGATGAAGTTCCGGGAGAAAGCGACTGCCAGGAAGAACCACCTTCATGATAAAATTGAGGTGCTCCGTAAAAAGATGCAGGCCGCTAATCAAAAGAACAAGGAGAAGTTCGCCTTAAAACTCGAGAGTTTTAAAAAGCGGTTGGCGGCTTTCAACGAAAGAGTAGCCTGGGCGTTTAGTTAACTTGTACGGCATCTCCTCATTAATAAACGATGCAATGGCTGGCCATTGCATCGTTACTGATATTAGACTTTACTAATATCAATTATTTATGAGACTTTTGCACCATGGCCGGGATTGAATTTGTAACTGGCTCACAATTAGTTACATTCAAAAAGTAACAAATAAGTAACACAGCGATAGAAAATTTATCTCGCGGGTTTAAAAATGGAGAATTAAATTTTAATTCGATACTATGACATTCCTCCTTATTTTTACAACATGCCATTACACGTCAATATTGAAGATTTATTAAACGCCCGTTCTGTTGAATCGGAACGGCTCGAATTTAAAGAGGG